>CAZGJH010000031.1:0-11521 GCA_964525735.1 uncultured Sangeribacter sp. | reverse complement strand
TGCTGCGCGGTTGCCGGCGGTTTATGGTCGGACTGGGCGGCAGCGCGACCAACGACGCTGGCTTAGGAATGCTTCAAGCACTCGGCTATAGGTTTCTTGACGCTGACGGAAAGGAAGTTGGTGAGGGAGGCGGCGAAACGGGTCGCGTAGTGACGATCGACGACTCTCAGGCTATGCAGGAGCTGAAAGAGGCCAAGTTTACCGTCGCCTGCGATGTTACGAATCCGCTTACAGGAGCACAAGGAGCGAGTCGGGTTTTCGGCCCGCAGAAAGGCGCTGATGCCGAGATGGTTGAGAAGCTCGACAAGAATCTTGCCTCGTTTGCCGCTGTTACAGAGAAGTTTTTGCATAGCAGCGGCCTATATAAGCAGGAGAAGATGGATTTCGCCAATCGTCCAGGAGCAGGAGCCGCCGGAGGATTGGGTTTTGCCTTCTTAGCATTCTTAGGTGCCGAAATGAAGCCGGGTATCGAGATGGTGCTCGATGCCGTGGGGTTTGCCGAGCGACTTGAAGGAGCCTCCTTAGTCATCACAGGAGAGGGACGCCTGGATCGGCAGACGTGTATGGGCAAAACGCCCTACGGCGTCCTGAAGTATGCGCAACGAGCTGGGATGCCGACGATTGCGATTGGCGGAGCCGTCGAGGAAGAGGCCGTTGAAGGTCTGTTGGCGGCAGGATTTGAAGCCGTATTCCCGATTGTGGCCGGTCCCTGTTCACTGGAACGCGCCCTACAGCCAGAGGTAGCGAAGAGCAACGTAGAGCGAACCGCCGAGATGATCATCCGTCTGTGTTACGGCTCCAGGTAGACGCGGCGGAGGAGGCAGGAGGCGAAGGGGGGACGGTAGTGGGTGTTGTCGTAAAGGAGGGTGTCTTGGCGAAGTTGGGGTGCTTCAGAGTAGGAGAAATCGTGCACACGGTCTTTGCCGAAGATGGCCTGGAGCGTCGCAAGATCGGATGCGGCCAACCCTACCCCTCGGCGATTTGGCGAGACAATCACCTCGTAATCTGTGGAGTGCTGCCTGAAAATCTGCGCGATACGCTCAAATGCCTCCGTACGCTCCAGCAAAGCCGAGTTCCCCGAATCCCCTTCAAACAGCAAGCCACCATCCTGCGAAGCCCCCGAGCCCTGCGAAGCCCCTCTAATCAGCGGAGCTAACAAAGCCTTCCCAGGCGTAACGCTATCGGCCGGCGGCAGCAGCGGATGCTCCGCGTAAAAACCCTCAGGATCAGTGCGTATCAGCGAATCCCACAGCGGCAGTGTCTCCTGATTCGTAAGCTTATCATATACAATCGGTTGCTCCTCGAAAATAGGATTGTGCCCGAAATTCTTAGCTTCCCCCGTGAGGTGCCCTGCAATAAAACTCTTCATGAAATCGAAATTCATGGCGCCCCGGAAAAATGTGTAATGAAAATGCAGCGGATAAAACACTTCGTGGTGCAGCTCAGGCGGATCTATGGCAAACGGCGAGTCCTGATCCGGATTGGCCATGATGATCGGGTCGAGAATCACCAGCACATAATCAAGCTGTGCACCGTCGTCGTGAAGATACTCCACCTTCCTGGCCATCGACATCGGCGATTCGGATGCCGAATCGAAATGAAACGGCCACACCCTCCCCGCGCCACGGCTCCGCTGAAGCATCCCGGCCCAGTCCCGGGCATCGTAATAGCACGAAATCGACGACCCGAAAATAAAAGCATTCGGCTCTCTCAAGCCATCAAAACCACCCGCGCCCTCAAAAGCCGACTCATAGGCCTTTAGCGTCACAACCCCCTTGTTCATCCCAACGCGCAGCGCCACCTCATCAGGATTCTCCATATAATCGCCATACTGCCTCACCACCTTAAACGGGTCGAGCCAGAGATATAACGCCACACAAGGAAGCGCGGCGCATAGCAACAGCAGCATCGCCCTAAGTAGCAGTCGGATAATCGATTTGTCGGTTACATTCATACGCTTAAAACTGGAAATAGATAAACGTTAAAACTGGAAATAGATAAACGTCATCTCCGTCGGTTCACTCAAAATAATCAGCGTCGCCATGCCCCAATAGAGCGTCCATCTCACCCACCGGCGCCTCGGCACGCGGCAGAAGGGATAATCGCCGTTACGGTCGGTCCATTCCGTCGCCACCACCATAAAGGCCGGTAACAACCACCAGAACTTCAGCAGATAAACCCACGCTCCCTGCCACAATCCGTATATCACAATGCCAGCCAAAAGAATGCCCCCGCCGAGCGGCACCACACGCTGCCCAAAGCGCAGCCCCGTGGCGAGCACACCGAAAAACACCACATAAACCCAGCAATTCTTCAGTCCGGTAACGATATACGCCACATCAGGACAGCGGAAGATGTAAAATCCGAAAGCTACCACCCCGAATGTCAGCACAATACGCGGCAAATCGGCAAGTGAAATCGCACCTCCCGGCCTGCGGTCGAGCCTCAGCACCGTGCGCCCCACGATGTAGCACACAGCCCAATACGCACCCCAGATCACGAAGTTCCACGCCGCGCCATGCCAAAGGCCGGAGAGCAGAAACACGATGGCATAGTTCACGAGCGTGCGCGCCTCCCCCTTGCGGTTGCCCCCGAGCGGGATGTAAAGATAGTCTCTAAACCACAGCATCAGCGAGATATGCCAACGCTGCCAAAACTCCAGGATGTTGCGCGAGAAATAAGGGAAACGGAAGTTGACCATCAGTTCGATGCCCAACATAGCGGCGCAACCTCGCGCTATCTCGCTGTAAGCCGAGAAATCGCAATAGAGCTGAAAGCTGAAGAGAATACCGCCCACGAGCGTCATCGCCGGCGAGAGAGCACCCCCCTCGAAAATGCGCTCCACGTAAATGGCCAGCATATTGGCCACGCATACCTTCTTGAGCAACCCGTAAAGCACCATCCTCAACCCGCTGACTACCTGACTCTCACGCCATATCCGACGACGCTCGATCTGCGGCAACAGACTCCGCGCGCTCTCTATCGGGCCCGCCACGAGCTGCGGGAAGAAGGCTATGAAGGTGAAGAAGCTTATGGCATCGCGGCTCGCAGGGCAGCGTCGCCGCTCCACGTCGATGGTGTAGCCGATAGCCTGAAAAGTATAGAAAGAGATGCCCACGGGCAGCAGCACGTCGAGCGTAAACCAGTCGAGACCCAAGCCGAAAAGGGAGAAGAGCCGGGCAAGGTTCTCGCTGAAGAAGTTGAAATATTTGAAAGCTACGAGGATACCGAGGTTGAGAAGTATGTTGGCGGTTATCGGCCATCTGCGCCCCGTGCGCTCGAAAATCAGAGCCGAGCCGAAGCTGGAGGCGGAGGTTATAATAATGAGTATCAGGAAGCGCCAGTCCCACCAGCCGTAGAAGAGATAACTCGCCGCGAGCAGCCACACGTTTTGCAGTCTCGTCCTGTCGCGCAGGAGAAACCAATAGACGGGAAAGAAAACCGCCATGAAGATGGCAAAGGCGATATCGGTAAATTGCATGTGCAAAATTACAAAATTATCCCGTTCCCTCCAATCCATTCTCCTACGTTCCCTCCAATCCATTCTCGAATCTGCCAGCCCCCTCTCCCCCTCACTCGCCCCACAAGCGAAACAAACCCGCTGTGGCAATAATAAAGGCGAGGGTTACGTTATTAGAGTAACGTGACATCAAAAATGAAGAAACGGCTTTACACATATATCTTTTTACAATCTCTCCGCACGGCAAGCTATCTCCGCACGGCAAGCTATCTCCGCACGGCGATATTTCTTCTCGTGCTGGTGGCTTCGGCTATCTCTGCCTCTGCCAAGCCGGGCGAGAAGCTCCTCAATCGCCCCTATGCCGACCTCAAACGTTGGCACCTCGGCTTCTCCGTCGGCGCCCACGTGCAAGACCTCAGCTTCACCCACAACGGCTTCATCACCCCCGACGGCCAGCGATGGGTGGCCGAGATCCCAGACTTCGCACCTGGCTTCTGCGTCAACGTGCTCGCCGACCTCCGCCTTCACCAGTACATCAACCTCCGCTTCTCCCCGGGCATGTACTTCGGAAGCAAAAACGTAGTGATGCGCGATCATAACAGCGACATACGCACAAACCAGGATGTGAAGAGCTCTTACGTCGTCACCCCCTTCGACATCAAGATCTCGGGCGACCGTATGCGAAACACCCGTCCCTACGTCACCCTCGGAGCCATGGCCACTTTCGATGTCAGCAAAAAACGCTCGGAGGCCCTGATGTTTAACACCACCGACACCTATCTCACTGTCGGAATGGGTGTAGACCTCTACCTCCCTTTCTTCAAACTTAATCCGGAGATCAAGTTCTGCTTCGGCCTCTCCGACATTCTCCGCCACGACCGCCCCGACCTGGTCGACGACCCCGACACCTTCAAGATGACTCAGTCGCTCTCGAAAGTGAAGTCGAACATGGTGGTAATATCCTTCTATTTCGAATGAAACATCTCCTCGCCAACATAACCGCACTGCTTCTCATCTTCCTTGCCACCCTTCAGGCCGAGGCTCAGAGCGACATCCTCTTCACCCAATACAGGATGCTGCCCACGCTCTACAACCCGGCCCGCACGGGCGACACCGACTTCGTGCGCATACGTGGCGGCGCGCGCCTCCAGTGGATTGGCGTCACCAACGCCCCCAAGAGCTTTGTGGCCACCGGCGACTCCCCCTTCAAGATCGGCTCCAAACGCATCGGCGCGGGCGTCGTGCTCTCGCAAGAGAGCCTCGGCCTCTTCTCCAACCTCCTCGCAGCCGCTCAAGGTAGCTACAAGCTCAAGCTCTTCAAAGGGCAGCTCGGAATAGGCCTTCAGGTGGGCTACTACAACTCGCAGTTCAAGGGCTCGAAAGTATTCATCCCCTCGGGCGACGACTATCACCAGCCCAACGACCCCTCCATACCCACGCAAGATATCAGCGGCAACGCTGTAGACTTCTCTCTGGGCCTGAGCTACACCCACCGCTACTTCTACGCAGCCCTCTCGGGCCTGCATCTCACCTCTCCGAAAATCAGCATGAGCCTCGAAGGAAACGAGCAGACCGAGACCCAGCGCTACGAAACTGAGCTCCCCAGAATGTTATATTTTGAGGGGGGCGGCAATATCAGAGTGCAAAATTCGTTATTTGAATTGCAGCCCTCCTTGCTTTTAGCGAGCGATTTCAACTCTTTTTCAGCAAATATAACCCTGGGCGCATCTTACAACAAATTCTTAAACTTCGGCCTCGGCTATCGATGGAACGACGCTGTATCCATTATGGTGGGTGCCGAATTCAAGAATTTTTTCGTCGGCTATGCCTTCGATTACCCCCTCTCGGCCCTCTCCAGAGTCTCCTCCGGTAGCCACGAACTCGTGGCGGGCTATCAGCTAAAGCTCGATCTCTCGGGCAAAAACAAGAATAAACACCGTTCCATCCGGATAATGTAGCGATAATGATGATGATGATAAAAGCGATTTCCAAATACTTTTCAACCTCCCGGCGGCGCGCCCTCCTTCTGAAGGCTGGCGTGGCTCCTATGCTGGCTGTCTCTCTCGCCTCCTGTCTCGCAGGGCGCAGCAGCTCGGCCGGCGGCGAGGTGACTGGCGTGGGCGGTTCTGCCTGGGCCGAACCCACTCCTTATGGAATGGTCCTCGTCGACCGAGGCGGATATGCCATGGGCCCCGCCACCGACGATTCCGTCTGGAATGTCAAAGCAAACCCTCGTGGAGTGTCTGTCGACGCTTTCTGGATGGACGAAACTGAAATAACCAACTCCAAATACAAGCAGTTTGTATTCTGGGTGCGCGACTCCATAATCCGCGAGCGCCTCGCCGACCCCGCCTATGGCGGCAACGAGGCTTTCAAAATCGAGGAAGACAAGGAGGGCAACCCTATCAAGCCTTACCTCAACTGGTCGAAGGCAATTCCCTGGCGTAATGCCAACGAAGATGAGATGAGAGCCATCGAGAGCGTATATCGCGTCAATCCCATCACAGGGCGTCGCGAGCTCGATCCCACTCAGCTCAACTATCGCTATGAGGTATACAATCATACGGCGGCCGCTCAGCGCAAAAACCGTATGCGCAACCCCCTCGATCCCGACGCCAACCATTACAACACCGATGTGCCTCTCTCCGACGAGCTCCCGGTGATCTCTAAAGACACCGCCTACCTCAACGAGGAGGGCGTGATTGTACGCGAAGCCATAACCCGCCCTCTCACAGGCGATTACGACTTCCTCAACACTTACATCGTAAACATCTATCCCGACACCACCTGCTGGATCAACGACTTCGAGAACGCCTACAACGAGCCCTACACACGTATGTATTTCTCGCACGCAGGCTACAACAACTATCCCGTGGTGGGTGTGAGCTGGGAACAGGCCAACGCTTTCTCCAACTGGCGCACCGACTTCCTTCGCCGCTCTCTGGGCCGCGACGGAATCTATGTGGAGCCCTACCGCCTCCCGACAGAGGCTGAATGGGAATACGCCGCACGCGCCGGAAACTCCGAAAGCTCCTACCCCTGGGAGGAAACTCTCCCCTACGACGAGCGAGGCTGCTTCTACGCCAACTTCAAACCGATGGAGGGCGACTACGTGCGCGACGGCCATGTGATTACCTCACCCGTGGGCACATTCGCGCCCAACGATTTCGGTCTATACGACATGGCCGGTAACGTTTCGGAATGGACCTCAACGGCTTACACCGAGAGTATCGACAAATTGACGGCCGACCTCAACCCCGAATACCGCTACGACGCGGCCAAGGAAGATCCCTACAAGATGAAGCGCAAGATTGTGCGCGGCGGTTCATGGAAGGATGTGGCCCATAATCTCCGCAGCGACCTCCGCACGTGGGAGTATCAGAACGAACAGCGTTCCTACATCGGCTTCCGCAACGTGCGCTCGCAGATCGGATTTGCCAAAGGCACACAGAAAAAGAAGAAATAACGGCTCTCTAAACACGAAACTACAACAATGGTAAAGATCAGAAAATATGCCAACGGCATCGAGCGCTTCCTCCACGGCGAGAAAGGGCAGAGATTCTTCAACTTCGCCTATTCTATCGGCGCGGCCATCGTGATCTGGGGCGCCCTCTTCAAGATTCTACACCTCCAAGGTGGCAGCACACTGCTCTGTATCGGTATGGGCACGGAGATCGCCATGTTTATCCTCACGGCCTTCGACCGTCCCCCGAAAGAATACAACTGGGAAGATGTCTTTCCGGTGCTCGATTCTAAGAACCCCGAAGATCGTCCCGACTTCCACGGCGGCGGTGGCGGCGTAGTTGGCGGTGGTGGCGTCATTATCAACGGCGGCGGCTCAGCCGATGGGCTTTACAATGCTGAAGATGGCGCTTCAGGCGGCGTGATCAGCGTAGGCCCCATCACCGATCTCAATGATGCCACTCAGAAGTATATGGAGGGCATGAAGGCTATCGCCGAGCAGATGCAGCAGCTCCAGGAAACCACCCGCGCTCTCAACGAGGTGAGCTCTACGCTTCTCGAATCGTATAAGGCTATCACCGACAATTCATCTTCTATCTCGGGCAGCGCAGAGGGCTACGTCGACCAGATGGCTACCCTCAACCGCAACATCGCCGGCCTCAACACAATCTACGAGATTCAGCTCAAGAGCGTATCGGGCCAGATCGACACCATCGACCGCGTCAACCGCAGCATGAAGGATATCCGCGACATGTATGAGAAATCGGCCAACGAGTCGAGCCGCTATTGCGAGGAGACCGAGCGCATGGCCCGCTATATGAAGCAGCTCAACAACGTCTACGAGAAGATGATCACGGCTATGACCATCAATATGCACAACCCCATGATGGGCTCGCCCGTGCCCTCGCCCGCTCCTAACCCCTTCGCCGATCCCGAAGAGGAGCAAAAATAAAGTAAACACTTCATTCACAACCCTATAAAAACGCAATCAGAAAGTGGCAGGAGGAAATAATGTAGCGAAAATGTCGCCCCGCCAGAGGATGATAAACCTTATGTATATCGTCCTCACCGCAATGCTGGCCCTGAACGTCTCGAGCGATGTGCTCAACGGCTTCAACCAGGTGCACGACGGCCTGCAGCGCACTGACCTCACCATGGCGGCCAAGAATGAGGTGCAGTTTCAATATCTGAAAGAGCTCTTCGAGAAGAATCCCGCTAAAGCCGGCGAATGGTATCAGAAAGGGGCCGACCTGCACTCCCGCACAGGCTCTCTCTTCAACACCATCGACTCGCTCAAGACGGCAATAGCCCGACAGGCCGACGGCCCCGACGGCGACTTCAATAATATCGAGAATCTCGACGACCTGGAGGCCGCTTCAGTGACGATGCTCAACCCCACTTCGGCCAACGGCCGTAAGCTCCGCGAGAGTGTCGAGGGATACCGCGACTTCGTCTCCACTCTCATCACCGACTCCACGAAGCGGGCCGCGATGACCGAGATGCTATCTACGGAGGTGAAAAACCGCCCCGGCACGATCGGCCCCACCACGTGGGAGGAGAAGATGTTCGACAATATGCCCGCCGTGGCTGCCGTGACGCTCCTCACGAAGCTCCAGAATGATATTCGCCAGGCCGAAAGCGAGGCCATGGGCAATCTCATAACCAACGTCGACATCGGCGACGTGCGCGTCAACGAACTGAATGCCTACGTGATACCCAACTCAAATATGGTGATGCGCGGAGGCAAGTATACGGCCAACATCGTCTTGGCCGCCATCGACACGACGCAGCGTCCGGCCGTCTTCGTCAACGGTTCGAAGCTCGCCAACGATCGCGGCGTGCTCGAATTCACGGCCGGTTCAGTCGGCAAGCACGACTATTCCGGCTATATCGAGGTAGCCCGCGGCGACGGCACAGTAGATCGCCGCCCGTTCAGCTCATCCTACACCGTGATGGAGCCTATGGCCACGATCTCGGCCACAATGATGAACGTGCTCTACGCCGGTATCGACAACCCTATCAGCATCTCCGTGCCTGGAGTGCCGATGAACGCCGTGCAGGCCACTATGACCAACGGCACACTCACCCGCAACGGCGACCACTGGGTGGCCCGCACGTCGCAGGTTGGCACCGAGGCCACGATCAACGTAACCGCGCAGATGGATGGCCGAGCCACACCCGTTGGCTCAATGACCTTCCGCGTGCGCAAGCTCCCCGACCCACTCCCCTACATCCCGATCAAGGATGCCCAGGGAAATATCGTCCACTACAAGGGCGCGCCCAAGAAGATCTCGAAGGCCGCGCTTATGGCTGCCGAGCAACTCGGAGCGGCTATCGACGACGATCTCCTCAACGTGACGTATTCCGTGGTGTCGTTCTCCACTACATTCTTCGACTCCATGGGCAACGCCATTCCTGAGGTGAGCAACGGGGCCTCGTTCTCTCCCCGCCAGAAGGAGCAGTTTAAGCGCCTCAAGCCCGGAAAGAAGTTCTTCATTACCGATGTCAAGGCCAAAGGTCCTGACGGCATAACCCGCGACATACCCCCTCTGGAGGTGACGCTCAACTGATCAACCGGTCCCCGTGGCTGTAGCCTGGGGGCCACACCGAAACGCGATAATTCTTAAAGAAATGAATCTCAAGAAAATAATACCCGTCATATCGGCCGCTCTTATCTCCTTCAGCGCTATCGCGCAGGTGGAGAGCGCCGGAGGTGTGCGTCGCCGCGCCGAACGTGAGAAGAAGACCGAAGAGACCGGGCCGAAGATCACCGACCGTATGCACGGATTTTTCGAGACAAAGGAGCCTCACGACGCCGATCTCGCTTATATGCGCCAGATCTATCGCCGCATCGACCTCCAGAAGGATGCCAACACCCCGCTCTATTTCCCTGAAGATGTGATCGATGGGCAGGAAAACCTCTTCCGCATCATCCTCCGTCTTGTGGTCGACGGCAAAGTGCCTGCCTACGAGTATCTCGATGGCCGTGAGATCTTCACCGATCAATACAAGGTAAACGTCGGCGAGATGCTCGAGCGTTTCGGCATCTACGCGCAGCCCGGAAAGGGCGGCACGGAGCGTAATCCGAAGTATGTCATCGAAGAGGCCGACGTCCCCACGGGGCAGGTGCTCAATTATTACGTAATCGAAAAGTGGGAGTTCGATCGCCGCTCCAATCAGATGAAGACGCGCGTCGAGGCCATATGCCCTGTGCTCAATCGTTCGGGCGACTTCGGCGACGAGGCCCGCTACCCTATGTTTTGGGTGAAATTCGATAATCTCCGCCCCTATCTCGCTCAGCAATACGTATTTCTTACCGACGACAATAACCTGCCGCAGTATTCGCTCGACGATTACTTCAACCTCGGCATGTACGACGGCGAGATCTACAAGACCCGCAACCTGCGCAATCTCTCGATGGCGCAGATGTTTCCGGATGAAGACGACCTCAAACGCGCCCAGGATAGCATTGACCATAGCCTGCGCACCTTCGGCAAAAACCTTTGGGTGCCCACCCGCGAGGAATATCTCGCTATGAAGGAGAAGGAGGAGGCGAAAGCCAACGGCAAGGCTGCCGACGACGATCTCCCCGAGCGCACTACTGTCACCGGCGAACCATCGTCCGACGACACTCCGGCCGTAGAAGCCACCGAGGAGAAGAAGACCTCAGGTGCTTCGGCACGCGCCAAGAAGCGCACCTCTACCGCCAAGAAGAAGACCTCGGCTCCCAAAGCTAAAAAGCCGAAAGTAAGCTCTTCGTCAAGCTCCGAGGGAAATAGCAGCGCGGCTAAATCCGTGCGCCGCCGTAAACGGTAGTATGAAGCATCGTAGGGACATGCCTTTGGCATGTAGCGGAGGTGCACAAGCAAAGGAAACAGAAGCAAAATGCCCAACCAACCAGTCACAGTTATAATTCCATTATACAACAGAGCGCATCTGATCGAGCGAACGCTCGATAGCGTCTACAATCAGTCGTATCGTCCGATACGACTGATTGTCGTTGACAACGCCTCTACCGACGCTTCGGCCGCCGTCGTAACCCGCTGGGCTGAAGCGCATAGCGCAGCCGACTTCACCGTCACCCTCCTTCACGAGCCGCGTCAGGGAGCGGCAATAGCCCGCAACACCGGGCTCGCCGCTTGCCAGACTGACTGGCTCCTCTTCTTCGACTCCGACGATTGCATGACCCCCGACCTCATCTCCCGCATAATGGCCGAGGTCGACAACGACCCCTCGCTCGACATCGTCTTCTGGCGAATGGGTGTCGTAATGCCCGACGGGTCCATAGCCCCCAAACGCTTCGGTATGAAGCACGTCCTCCGCCGACACCTCTTCAACGCACAATTCGCCACACTCGGTTACGCCGTGCGCACCGACTTTATCCGCAAAGCCGGAGGCTGGCACAATACCCTGACCTGCTGGGACGACTGGGAACTCGGCACACGCCTCCTCGAACACAATCCCCGCATGAAGGGTATCCCCGAGATTCTCGTACACATCTATCCGCAAGAGGAATCGATCACGGGTATCGACCATCAATCTAAGGCCGGACGATGGGAACAAGCCATCGAGGCTACGGAAGCCCACGAAATAGCCGAC
>CAZGJH010000030.1:15426-24970 GCA_964525735.1 uncultured Sangeribacter sp. | reverse complement strand
CTTCATAAACTTTGTCCCAACTTATTTTTTACGATTCCTAAACGCAAAGTTAGTGATTATTCTTGATAAAGCAATAAAGCAAGTGTTAAGAAAAATTGGGGTTAGCGTTTGTGGCGGAAGAAGGAGCGGAGGAGGGAGGCGGCTTCGTCGGCGAGGACGCCGGAGGTGAGGATTGTGCGCGGATGGAGAGGGCCGCGTCCGTCGGAGGCGAAACGGAGGAAACCGCGTTTCGGATCAGACGCTCCGTAGACGATCCGGCCTATCTGGCTCCACCCTAACGCGCCGGCACACATAGGGCAGGGCTCTACGGTGACATAGAGCGTGCATTGCGGCAGGTATTTCCCTCCCAAGGCGTCAGCGGCCGCCGTGATGGCAAGCATCTCGGCGTGCGCTGTGACGTCGTTGAGGGTTTCGGTAAGGTTGTGCGTGCGCGCCAGGATACGGTCGCCGGCTACGATTACGGCGCCGATGGGCACTTCATCTTCATGGGCTGCCTGGCGCGCTTCGTTCAAGGCCATCTCCATGTAATATTCATCGTTTCTTATCAGTGGCATAACTCAGCAATCAGTGGCACAATTCGGAGATCAGTGGCATAATTCTGTGATTTGGGCGGCTACCCGCTCCATAAGCCAGAGAGGTGTGGAGGTGGCGCCGCAGATGCCCACACTTTCCGCACCCTCGATCCAGGCGGGATCAAGCTGCGTTTCGTCGGAGATCAGATACGTGCGCGGATTTTCGGCGCGACACATCTCGAAAAGCACCTTGCCATTCGAACTCTTCGCGCCGCTCACAAAAATCACCACCTCATGGCCGCGTGCAAACTCACGCATCTTCTCCATACGGTTGGCCACTTGCCGGCAAATCGTGTCGAAATATTCAAACTTGCCAGTCTTCTTGCGACGCTTTATCTCTTCTACCACCTGCCGGAAGCCTTCCAAGCTTTTGGTGGTCTGCGAATAAAGCAGAATGTCACGGTCGAGGTCGAGCGAGTCGATCCCGTCGAGGTCTTGAATCACGACGGCCTCGCCATTGGTCTGCCCCACGAGTCCATTCACTTCGGCATGACCGTTCTTGCCGTAGATCACGATGAGCGGCTTGCGTCCGCCATTGCGCTCGGCCTCCACGCCTTCGTCGTAAGCCTGCTTGATGCGCCGCTGCAGCTGAAGCACCACAGGACACGTGGCGTCGATGATCGTCACGTTGTTCGTTTCGGCCGTGCGGTAGGTTTGTGGCGGCTCGCCGTGGGCACGCAGAAGCACCTTCACGTCGTGAAGGTCGGCCAGTTCCTCGTGAGTGATGGTGCGCAATCCTTTGGCGCACAATCTCTCCACCTCCCCGGCGTTGTGCACGATATCGCCGAGGCAGTAGAGTTGGCCGCTCTTTTCGAGCTCCGCCTCCGCTTTGGTGATGGCTGTCACCACACCGAAGCAGAAGCCGGAGTTTACGTCGATTTCAACTTTCATTGATTCACTTTTTCGTTAAAGCGCTCCAGGAGCCAATCCATTTGCTGCTGATGGGTCATGTCGCCATTGTCGAGCTCGATAGCGTCGGCTGCCTTACGCAGGGGCGACACCTTGCGGGTGGAGTCGATATGGTCGCGCTCCACTACGTTGGCATACACCTCGTCGTAGGTGACGTTCTCACCCTTCTCCTGAAGCTCCTTGAGGCGACGGCGTGCGCGCTCCTCTGCGCTGGCACAGACGTATACCTTCAATTCTGCATTGGGGAAGACGGTGGTGCCGATGTCGCGGCCATCCATCACGATACCCTTCTCGCGGCCGAAATCCTGCTGGAGCTGCGTGAGACGCTCGCGCACCTCCGGAATCACGGCCACCGGGCTCACGAGATTGCTCACCTGCATATCGCGAATCTCGCGTTCCACATCCTCGCCGTTGAGGAGCGTGTGCTGCACGCCGTCGGCCCCGGCCGGAGCGAAAGAGATATGGATGTCGGGGAGGGCGGCCACGAGTTTCTCCACGTCGATTGTGCTGTCGGGGCGCACCATCCCGTTGCGGATGGCGTAGAGCGTCACAGCGCGATACATGGCCCCCGAATCAACATATACATAGCCTACGCGACGGGCCAGCTCGCGCGCCATGGTGCTTTTGCCCGACGATGAAAAACCGTCGATGGCTACAATAATCTTCTTCATAACGCTGAAAAATAACGTGTTTACGAAAGCTGTGCCAAGCGGGCGAGATACTTGCCGATGATGTCGAACTCCAGGTTTACTTTCGTGCCCTTCTCGATACGGTGGAAATTCGTATGGTCGTGAGTATAGGGAATGATGGCCACACGGAAAGAGTCGCGTTCGGAGTCGCACACGGTAAGGCTAACGCCGTTCACCGTCACCGAACCCTTCTCAACAGTCATGTATCCCTTCTTGATGAGCTCAGGGTCGACGGCATACGTAAACTTGTAATACCAGCTTCCGTCGGCCTCTTCAACGCCTTCGCAGAGGGCGGTGGTGTCTACGTGGCCCTGCACGATATGGCCGTCGAGGCGTCCGTCGATCTTCATCGATCGCTCTACGTTTACAAGGTCGCCCACTTTGAGCTCGCCGAGATTGGAGCGGTCGAGCGTCTCGCGGATGGCGGTGACGGTATACGTGCCGTCGCCGGGGAGCGACACCACTGTAAGGCACACGCCGTTGTGGGCGATGCTCTGGTCGATACGCAGCTCGTCGGCGAAGGGGCAGCGCATTGTTATGTGAAGGTTGCCCTCGTCATGACGCAGGCCAACCACCTCGATAGCGTCTTCTACAATTCCTGAAAACATATGATTCGAATTTATTAGTTTTTTCCACTTCAAAATTACAAAATTATTTCCTCTTTTGCAAAAAAAGCAGTATATTTGAAGCCGGAAAAAATCTTCTGCCTATGATGACGCTCACACTGCCTCCCCTCGTAGGAGGCCGACCCGCACCCACGCTCCCCGACGCCCGCCAGCTCTCAATAATAGGTGGCAGCGGAGCCGGCAAGACAAAATTCATGGAGGCTCTCACGGCTCTCAATTCACAGCGGGCCTACTGCCTTTCGGCCGTCAGCGCGCCGTATCCCGAGCGCGAGGAGTCGACACGCCCCGGCAGTATCGACATGCTCTTCAGGGAGATGGCCGAGCGTCAGCCTTACATGCGCACGGATGCCGTGAGCGAACTCGACAAACTTTCTTACATGCTCTTCGTCGACGAGTTTGAACATCTGCTCGCCCTCAAGCAGGAACATTCACTCCCCCTCAATCACCCCGCTTCTAAGCATGAACACCACGCCCGGCTGAAGCCTACGCGCCTCGACCGCCTCGTGATGCTCTGGGAGAAGGTGTTCCCGGGCAATCATATCGTGCGCGAACGCGGCACGATGATGTTCTCGACCCGTTCGGGCGACGACCTTATACCGGCAGAGCGTCTCAGCCAGAGCGAGCAGACTGTGCTCTACTATGCGGCCGCCGTACTCTACGCCATGCCCGACGCCGTGATCTTCGTAGATTCACCCTCGCTATTTCTGCATCCCACGGTGCTCAACTCGCTCTGGAACTCCATCGAGGAGTTGCGCCCCGACTGCACCTTCGTCTACAACTCTGTAGATGTGGAGTTTGTAAGCTCGCGCACCCACAACGTATGCGTGTGGGTGAAGAGCTACGACGCCGAAGCCCATGCGTGGGACTATGAGGTGATGCCTCCGGGCGACGTGCGCGAGGAGTTGTTTGTCGATCTTATCGGCACACGCAAACCGGTGCTCTTCATCGAGGGCGACGCACGCCACAGCATCGACGCGCGCCTCTATCCGCTTGTTTTTCCGGATTGCACCGTGCGTCCGCTCGGCTCGTGCGACAAGGTGATCGAAACCACCCGCTCCTTCAACGATCTCAAGAATATGCACCACCTCGAAAGCCGAGGTGTAGTTGACCGCGACCGGCGCACCGATCCCGAAGTGGATTACCTGCGTCGCAAGATGGTGATGGTGCCCGAAGTGGCCGAGGTGGAGAATCTCTTCCTCTTGGAGGATGTGGTGAAGGGTATGGCCCGCTATCGTCGCCGAAATCCCGACAAAGTGTTTGGCAAAGTGGCCGATGCTATCATAAGCGAGTTCAAGCAACGCTTTGACGAGCAGGCCCTTCAGCACGTGCGCCATCGCGTGAAAAGAATGGTGGAGTGTCGCATAGATGCGAGGTTTAGTTGTATCACGGCGATGGAGACCCACCTGCGCGGTCTCATCACGATGCTTCAGCCGCGCCAGCAATACAACGACCTGCGCAATGAGTTTCAAACCTACATTTCGCGCCACGACTACGCCGGTATCTTGAAGGTGTTCAATCACAAACCGATGCTCACCGAGAGCGGAGTGGCGCGTCTGTTGGGCTTCACGGGGAAAGATGAGTATATCGCGGCCGTGATTGCTGTTATAAAGGAGGGAGGCCCGGAAGGGGAGCGCATTCGCGATGCCATCAGGAGTTGCTTCAGGGTAGACGCTCCACTGCCCGAACGTAAAAGCCGTCCATCCCTCACGGCTAAGAGGAAGGAAAAGGGGGCCGCACGGAATAAAAAGGAGCGAAAAGCGGAGAAAAGCGCGAAAACAAAGCGGAACAGACGTAACAAAAACGTTGAGAAATTTGTTTAATCAGATAGAGTCGGATTCATGCAAGTTGAGCCCGGCAGAACGAATAACAGCGAAATATTTTTAATAATTGTATATGAAGAAGAAAAAACAATTGGCCATATTGCGAAACGATCCTTGGCTGGAGCCGTTCGCTCCGGCTATCGAAGGACGTCATCAGGATGTTGTAAGAAAACTTGAAGAACTTACAGTAAATACCGACGGTTCGCTGGTTGAGTTTGCAAACGCGTATAAGTTCTACGGGCTTCATCATGAGCCGGCCGGGGGATGGGTGTTCCGTGAGTATGCCCCCAACGCCACAGGCATCTGGTTGATAGGTACTTTCTCCGATTGGAAGACTGCCGACGAGTATAAGCTCACACGCGTCGACAACGGTGTTTGGGAGATTCATCTTCCCGAAGATGCCCTCCACAATGGCGATCTCTTCAAGATGTTCGTCACTTGGGATGGCGGCCAGGGTGAGCGCATTCCGGCCTACGCCGAGCGCGTGGTGCAGGATCCCGACACGAAGATCTTCTCGGCTGAGGTGTATCTCCCCGAGAATCCCTATAAATTCAAAGTAAAGAAATTCTCTCCCGATACGAAGCCACTCCTTATTTATGAGTGCCACATCGGCATGGCTCAGCAGGAGGAGGGTGTAGGCAGCTACAACGAATTCCGCGAGAAGACACTCCCGCGCATTGCTGCCGATGGCTACAACGCCATCCAGATCATGGCTATCCAGGAGCATCCCTACTATGGCTCGTTCGGTTATCACGTGAGCAGCTTCTATGCTGCCAGCTCTCGCTTCGGCACGCCCGACGATCTGAAGCGTCTCATCGACGAGGCTCATCGCTTGGGCATCGCCGTGATCATGGATATCGTACACTCTCACGCCGTCAAGAATGAGGTAGAGGGTCTTGGCCGTCTCGACGGCTCCTACGACCTCTATTTCTATGGCGATGGACGCCGCGAGCATCCGGCTTGGGACTCGCTGCTTTTCGACTATGGCAAGAACAGCGTGCTCCATTTCCTCCTCTCCAACTGCAAATACTGGCTTGAGGAGTATAAGTTCGACGGTTTCCGTTTCGACGGCGTGACCTCGATGCTTTATTACGACCACGGCCTGGGTAAGGCCTTCGGTTCGTATGCCGACTATTACGACGGCAACCAGGATCCCAACGCCCTCACTTACCTTACGCTCGCCAACATACTGATTCATGATGTGAATCGCAAGGCTATCACGATTGCCGAGGAGATGAGCGGAATGCCGGGGCTCGCCGTGAAGTTTGAAGATGGCGGCATCGGTTTCGATTATCGTATGGCCATGGGTATACCCGACTACTGGATCAAGATGATCAAGGAGAAGAAGGATGAGGATTGGCATCCCACCTCTATATATTGGGAGCTCACCAACCGTCGCGCCGACGAGAAGACAATCTCTTACTGCGAAAGCCACGACCAGGCGCTCGTGGGCGACAAGACCATCATCTTCCGCTTGATCGACCAGGAGATGTATTGGCACATGATGGTGGGCGACGACAACTTTACCGTAGACCGCGGTATGGCTCTCCACAAGATGATACGCCTCGTGACGCTGGCCACCATCAACGGCGGCTACCTCAACTTCATGGGCAACGAGTTCGGTCATCCCGAATGGATCGACTTCCCGCGCGAGGGTAATGGCTGGAGCTATAAGTATGCCCGCCGCCAGTGGGATCTCGTCGACCGCGAAGACCTTAAGTATCGCTTCCTGAATGCGTTCGACAATGCTATGGTAGAGATCGTTTCGGGTGTATACGACTTCCAGGCCCTCCCCGTTGAGAAACTTTGGGAGAAAGACGACGATCAGGTGCTCGCCTTCATGCGCGGCGACTTGGTATTCGTATTCAACTGGAATCCGACGCAGAGCTTCGAGGGCTACGGCTTCCTTGCTCCCGCGGGCGAATATGAGGTGGTGCTCGACAGCGACAAGGGAATGTATGGTGGCCACGACAATATCGACGATAGCGTTCGCCATTTCACAACTCCCGACCCATTGTATGCTCCTTCAGGCAAAGGCTGGCTCAAGATGTATCTGCCGTCGAGAACGGCTCAGGTGCTCCGTCGCGTAAAGCCGCAGCCCAAGAAGAGCGTTGCAAAGAAGGCTGAGGCTGAGAAAGCTCCCGCAGCTGAGGTAGAGGTAAAGGCAACGGTAGAGCCGGTAGTGAATGAGGTTGTATTTGCTGAGGCACCTGCCGCTCCTGAGACTACTGCCGCTAAGAAGACTCGTGCAAAGAAAGCTACGGCCGCTGAGAAGAAACCGGCTGCCAAGAAAGCAACAGCTACCAAGAAAGCCGCTACGAAGAAGACTGAGGCCGCCGAGAAGCCCGCTCCGGCTAAGAGAGGCCGCAAGAAAGCCGAGGAGGCTGTTGCTGAGTCGATCGTGCTCGGAGGCGTACAGGGGGCAGCTGAAGATGCCGGTATCGAGAAGATCGTAGCAAAGGAAAACAAGAAGGAGGCCGCTGCCGCCAAGAAGAGAATAGCCGCCAAAAAGGCTGTGAAGACCGACAAACCGGCCGAAGAGGCTGTTGCTGAGTCGATCGTGCTCGGAGGTGTGCAGGGCGCTGCTGAGGATGCCGCTATCGAGAAGATTGTAGCCAAAGAGGATGCCGCTGAGAAGAAGCCGGCCGCCAAGAAGGCTGCTGCTACCAAGAAAGCAACTGCTAAGAAGGCTACCGCTGAGAAGAAGGCTACGGCTGCTAAGAAGGCGACTACGAAGAAGGCAGCCGCCGAGAAGCCGGCTGCAAAGAAGGCTACAGCTACCAAGAAAGCAACTACCGCTAAGAAGGCTACTACGGCTAAGAAAGCCACGGCAGCTAAAAAGACAACTGCTAAGAAAACAAAGGAATAAATAAAGATGAAGAAAATCAAAATGTTATTTGTGGCTGTGGCTCTCCTTATCGGAGCCACAGCCAATGCCCAGGGCCTGGGTGACTTGCTGAAGGGCCTTGGAGGTGGCGACGGCGGTAGTGATATCGGGTCGACAATCGGCAATGTGCTTTCGGGTGTGTTTGCTAAGTCGGATCTTACACTTCAGGATCTGGTGGGCGAGTACAAGTCGGAAGGCCCCGCCATCACGTTTAAGAGCGACAATTTCTTGCAGAAGGCAGGCGGTATAGCCGGTGCTTCGGCTCTTGAGACCAAGCTCCAGCCTTATTACGACAAATATGGCCTCACAGGTATGCCAATGACTATCGATGGCGACGGTAATTTCACCATGACAATCAAGGGTATAAAGTTGAGCGGCACAGTAGAACCGAAGTCGGAGAAGGGTGAGTTTACATTCCATGTAAAGATAGCCGGCAAGATGCAGATCGGTCAGTTTACCGCCTACATCGAGAAGAGCGGTCAGGATCTGAAGCTGATGTTCGACGCCAAGAAGTTGAAAGACCTTATCTCTACCGTTGGTAAGATGAGCGGCATGAGCATCGCCAAGACAATGACGAGCCTGCTCGACAGCTACGACGGAGCCAACATCGGTTTCAAGATGCAGTATACGGGCGCGCCGGCCAACTCCGGCAATGCATCTGGGAGCGCATCAGGAGCAGCTGGTCTTGGCAGCGCATTGCAGAACATCCTCGGCGGAGCAGCCGGCGGAGCGGCCACAGAGACTGACAGCGTGCCCGCAAGCACCTCTGGCGACAGCGGTATCGGCACACTGATGAACATCCTCAACCGTAAGAAATAATCGACACATACGCTGAAAAAATAAGAGCGGCCTATCCGATATCGGGTAGGCCGCTCTGTTGTAGGGAGTGGGTTGATTACTTCTGGAGGTTGATACCGATCTCAAGCTGAGTGGTGGTATCGATGATGCCAGGGAGTGAGTTGAGAATGCCAGGGAGCATACCGGCCATGCTTCCCATTGCGGGATCCTGAGAGGCAGCGTCTACGAGGCTCTGAACAAACTCTTCATCCTCGAAAAGGGGAGCGATAGTCTTGAAGAGGGGGAGGAGAGTCTCCGTGCCGAGATAGAAGGCGGTGAGGTCGGTTGTAGTATTGCCTTCGGCGTCGACAATGGCGTTGCCAAAGTGAACGGGCACACCGTTTGTGAGCATCGGAAGCACTTGGGTCATGAGGCCTTCGATGAGCATGGTCATATCTGCGGCGCGAGTCTTGGCAGCCATCTTGACAGTGTTGGCGATGATAGCGGCGGGGTTGAGGAAGAGACGGAGCTGACCTTCGCCATCTACCACATACTGTGCCACGCCTGCGGGAGCGGTCATCTCCTGGCCAGTCTTGCTATCTACGTATCTTGCAGTGAGAGTGCCATCTTCAGCGAAAGTGACATCCTTGAGAGAAGCCTGGAGCATCTGGAGGCAGTTCATCGTCGGGTTGCCCTCCTCGTCGGGTGCGAGCATCGGCATGAGGAGCGTCATGGAGGCGATAGTCTCGATAGGCATTTCCCAACCGGGGAAGAGCTCAACGCCCTTTTCAGATTTCCAAACCACGCGGGCGAGAGTGTAGAAGTTGTTGGTACCCTCGAAATCACCTACAGTCCAAGTGCCTGCGAGCGAGACGTTTTTCAGTTTCACGTCGCTGAGGTTGAATTCGAGGTTGGCGTCGGTAGCAGAACCGGTGTAGTTGAAAGTGCAGTAGTCGGTTTCGCCGCTTCCGCTGAAGGTGCAATTGCCGGCATCGCCAGAAAGCTCTACGGGGATTGTTACAGAAGCCGAACCGGGAAGCACACCTGCTGTGGGCACTTCGAGAGAGGGCTGAGCATCATTTTCTGCCGCTGTTTCGGCGCCGCCGATCATACCGATGATCTCAGAAAGGTTGAGCGTCGCGCCCTGAAGGATGATGTTGGCTTTTCCTTTGCCGTCGGGAGTGAACGTCACGCTCTTGCCGAGGAGCTGGTCGCCATTGAGAGTAACTTTGAGAAGCTCATCAGCATAAGTCTTCTCAGTGAG
>CAZGJH010000030.1:0-15326 GCA_964525735.1 uncultured Sangeribacter sp. | reverse complement strand
GGTCGCCATTGAGAGTAACTTTGAGAAGCTCATCAGCATAAGTCTTCTCAGTGAGGGCGTCGCCAGGGTACTCTGGATCGTCGCTTTTACAAGATGTAAAGGCCTGCCCTACGACAGCAGCCAAAGCAAGGCTGTAAATAAACCTCTTTTTCATACTTAGTTAATTAGATTAGTATAGTTGTTTGTCTCATCAAACTTTCAAAACAGCCGCAAATTTACATAAAATTTCTTACGTGAGCAAACTTTATTCATGAGTTGCTGATTTATTGCCCGATATTTGTCTGATAGAATAAAAATGAGTAATTTTGTGGCTCCAACTTTAATGTGTCTGTTTATGAACTTTGCACATATTGCTTATATTGCACTGACAGGAGTGGCCATTGCCACCACGAGCTGCATACGGAAAGAGCCGCTCAATGCTGAATGTGACATCTTGGAGGTGACGCTTCCAGGAGATGTGCTCAATCGCCAGCCCATCATAGAAAATAATAAGGTGACGCTCATCGTGAAAAACGACGTCTCCGTAATGTCGCTCGCCCCTTCGTTCACTCTGACAGAAGGAGCCACTATCGACCCTCCGAGCGGCACGTCGAGAAATTTCCTCTTCCCGCAGGAATATACCGTCACTTCGCAAGATGGCGAATGGAAAAAGGTGTATACTGTGACTGTAGACCGCGCCAATTCGATCAACCTCAACTATTCGTTTGAAAACGTGAGAGTGGTGAGCGCGTTGGGTGGCGCATGCCGCTACGATGTATTCTACGAGGTAGGCCCTGCCGGCACAACTACGCTTGAGTGGGCGAGTGCCAACGCTGCTTTCGCGCTCACCTTCCAGGGTTCAGATCCAACTACCTTCCCCACGTATCAGGGCGACGAGGGCCCGAGCGGTAAGTGCGCCGTGCTTGTGACGCGCTCCACCGGCAGCTACGGAGCGAAGCTAAAGAAACCGATTGCTTCAGGCAACCTCTTCCTCGGCAGCTTCGACATGACCAATGCCATGAGCAAACCGCTCGAAGCCACGCATTTCGGTGTGCCGTTCTCCAATGTGCCCACACAATTCAGCGGCTACTATAAGTATAAGCCAGGTGCGGAATATTGCGAGCCGGGCCCTGACGGCAACCTTGTGCCCGTGCCAGGTAAGGTAGACAGCTTCAACCTCTACGCTGTGCTCTATGAGACTGCTCCCGGGCATCAGTGGCTCAACGGCATTAACGTGTTGGCCGAAGATAATCCTTATATTATCTCCACTGCCATAATTCCCGATCGCCATGCTTCGGATGATTGGGTAGAGTTTTCCGTGCCATTCATTTATCGTCCAGGAAAATCTGTAGATCCCGAGAAGCTCAAAGATGGGCTCTACAATATCGCTATCGTGATGGGATCGAGCAGCGACGGCGACTATTTCAAAGGCGCAATCGGAAGTACCCTTATGGTAGATGAAGTTTCAATCACCTGTATTTCAGAATAATCTTACACAGACGATATTATCATGAAGTTAAGATATATTTTGCCCTTGATCGCCATGATCTGGGCGAGCGTGCTGCCGGCATCGGCTACTAACGACTTATTAAAAAATATGGATTTCGAGGTCAACGCCGGCACGAATATCGGCGGCGCATCTCCGTTGCCCCTCCCGGCAGAGATCCGCAAGATCGAATCGTTCAACCCTCAGCTCAATCTTCAGATTGGCGGAACAGTTAGGAAATGGCTTACCCCCGACCTTCGCTGGGGCGTGGCCGTGGGCGTGAGACTGGAAACGAAAGGTATGAAGACCGCCGCCGAGGTGAAAAACTATGGCATGGAGATTATCAACAACGGCAAGACGCTCAAAGGTCGCTGGACTGGCAAAGTGTCGACACAGTATCACTCGCAGCAACTCGTGATACCCATCACCGCTCTCTTCCGCCTCAACGACCGTATCATCTTCAACGCCGGCCCCTATCTCTCGTTCGCTTTCAGCAACGACTTCAATGGATACGTGCATGATGGCTACCTCCGCGAAGGAGATCCTACCGGCAATAAGGTGAGCTTTTCCGATGATGCCCGTGCCTCCTACGACTTCAGCACCGACCTGCGCAAATTCCAGTGGGGTGGACAGTTAGGCATATCTTGGCGTGTCTACCGCCAATTCTCCATCAACGCCAACTTAGTCTGGGGCTTCAACGGCATCTTCGAATCGAGCTTCAAGACCATCACCTTCAGCATGTATCCCATCTACCTCAACCTCGGCTTCGGCTACACCTTCTAACGCGTAGTCAATGCCTATCGACGTAACTGTCTATCAACGAATGAACAACGCGTAGCAACGTAGGGACATGCCTTTGGCATGTAGCAGAGCACACCGTAGCGAGTGCTGTCTGAGTTAGGTGGAAAGCATTGTCCTCAATGCGTCAACGCGTGTCAGAACTAACCTCAAAACCAAAAGCAAGCAGGAAAAGTCATGTGTTGTACGGCTCTTCCCGCTTGCTTTCTTTATACCTCCCAGCCCACATAGAAATTTCCATTCAAAACTCCTAATACCTGTTCTAAAAGTTAAAAAACAGCCTAAAAACCGCATTTAATTACAATTATATTTCCTTAGAAATAAGATTTTTTGTAATTTTGTTGCTGAATTGCACAGAATGTTTAGTGATTCCACCGCTCAACGTTCTGCCTATTCATGTAAGCGTTTATGCTTCCACCATAGACGCACGCACTGACAGACGATTCCACTCTCCAAAAGTCTGCCATCAACCCCGATAGAATTTAGACAATTCATCCACTTTAGACAAAAACTAAAACTAATTTATAAGATCATGAAATTATTACATCGATGCTTGGCCATAGCAACGGTTGCAGTAGGCTTGACCTCCTGCAGTCAGGAGGCCCCATGGGGCACCACAGCCAACGGCGAAGGGAAGATCACGTTGCATCTCTCCGCCCTCAATGATGTGAAATCGGCCATCCCCGCCGTCCGCGCGGTATCAGCTGAGGTTGTGACTCCGCCGATCGAGGAGTTCAGCATCCGACTTACCAAAACCGACGGCTCCATGACGAAGACATGGAATTCCGTAAATGACTTTATCGAAGAATCTGAATTTTCAATAGGAACATATGAGATAGAAGCCTTCTACGGTGATCCTGACGCTCAAGGTACTATCAAAGAGGGTCAAGAAGGTTATGAATATGCTTATTACTATGGCAAAACCACCGATATTACAGTATTGGAGGGACAAACTACACAAGTTGAGTTGCATGCAGGTCTTGCCAATGCCATTGTGGAAATTGAATATACCGACGAATTCAAAAATTATTTTTCGAATTGGTCTACCACTTTGCAGACGGCCGGTGCCACTCCAGTAAAATTAGGAGGTGCTGAGGCTATGAACTACGTATCCCCCGGTGAAGTGTCCATCACAATTGATGCCGAACAACAGAATGGAAAGACTCTTGTCCTTACCCCTGGTACTTTCACCGCAGAAGCTCAGCATATGTATAAGATGCGCTACAATATCTATAATGGTGAAATAGATGGAATTGACAAACTTATAATTGAGTTTGACGATAATCTTGAAACGGAACCTATAGAGATTGATCTATCAGACGACCTTATGAATGCTGCCGCTCCAGTGGTCACTCCTGCAGGTTTTGAGTCTGGACAAAATTTTGCCAATCTCTCGGGCACTCCTTTTGATGGCGAGATTAAGTTCAATGTCATGGCAAGAGGTACGATAAAGGAGGCTAATCTTACAATAATTTCTGATACCTATAAGCCTTCTTTCCTGACAGAAGGCAAGATTGATCTCTGTCAAGCTACTTCAACTCAACAACAGGATATGGAGACTGCTGGTATCAAGGCTATTGGCTTCTTCAAAAACCCCGGCCAAATGGCTCAATTGGATTTGACTTCATTGTGCAGATCTCTTCCGGAGGGAAATCACCAGTTTGTTTTCCAAATTATTGATAAGTATGCGCAGTCAAATGAGCCTGTAGACGTTACTCTCGCTTCCATCCCGGTAGAAGTTAAGGTAACTCCTCTCCAAGCTCCTTTTGGAGAGGGCTATGCTGATATTATTGTAAGTTATAACGGCCCGGATCCAACTGCACCAGCAAGTAATCCTTTCACTTTCGCTGCAAATGGGGATTCCGCTTATGAGGATTGTGAGATTATATCGATAGAGAAGGCTCCGGAAACTCGTACTGAGTTCCCGACACATGACTATATCTATAGGATTTCAGTACCTACCGCAGATAGAGATGAACTTCCATTGAGAACTTATTTTAATGGAAATGAAATGAAGGATATAAGAGTAAATGTGCCTTATGAGTATCCAGACTATCAGGTGGAATTTGATCCCTTAGCAACGCAGATTAGACTTCGTACTAATTTTGGTGACGCGGTAAAGAATGAACGATTTATACATAAGCTCAAAGTTTACGTTGATGATCAGAAAGTTCCAGAAGGGGCGATAACACGATCAAAGAATATTCTGACTATCACTGGTTATGCACCTTCTACTTCATATTCTGTGAAGACTACTCTGTTGGCAGCCGACAATCCCACCTCTTTCGGAAGTGAGACCACTATCACTACAGAAGCAGCTCTCCAAATTCCTAACAGTGACTTTGCTCAAACCCATACCACTATAAATATAAATCCGATAAATGCCGGTGGCCAGTATAAGTATATGGCCAATACTATGCAAAATCACTCAAGCATCCTCGTAGATGAACCCGTCGGTTGGGCTTCAATTAATAAGAAGACCTGCTACGAAGGCTCCAATCCAAAGAATACATGGTTCATGGTACCGTCTACGTTGAGTAAAGTGATAGAAGTGAGTAAGGAGCCAGAGGAGGTTACGGTGACAGAAGTAACAATAAGAAGTGTAGCCTACGATCACGCAGGAACACTTCCGGCTCTTGACAATCATGGAGCATCTGTAAGAGCAAAGTATAGTAGGAACAAACCTACTCATTGGAGTGACTATGCGGCTGGAGAACTGTTCTTGGGAACATATTCTTTTGATGGGACTGAGCATCGTGTGGATGGAATCAATTTTGAAGGTAGACCTGCATCCATATCTTTTGATTACAGATATGATCCTGTCGGCACAGAGAAAGGTGATGTTGAAATAACATTACTGGACTTAGGAAACAATATAGTCTCGACTAAGTACGAAACTTTATCGAAGGCCGTTACCAATACCACTGTGACAGTGTCATTGCCAGATTATGAGTTTGGTTCCAAGGTTGGCAAGATAAAAGTGCGTTTTAGATCATCAAATGCAGAGGTACCTGCAGCTCCTGTTCCAGAAGACATTGCGGACGTTACTAACACAACAAGCTTAAGTGGACAGACCATCGCGACAAACCAATATAAATCATTGTGCGTCGGTAGTCAGCTTACTATCTCTAAAGTAGTTCTGAATTACTAATCTAACAGAAATAAATGAAATTTTTAAAAAATATTATCGTCACAACGGTAATCGGATTAGGGTTGGCCTCATGTTCAAATGAGGCACCCTTTTCCGGTAAGCCTGATCAAAACGCAGAGGGAAGATTCCTGACCACTTCCCTTTCTGTGAATGTGACTCTGGAAGAGGCTCTTATCAGAGCAGAATCTTCCACCATAAGTGTGAATGACTTTACAGTTGATTTCATTGATCCAGCACACCCGAGTGAGAAGCCGTTGAAAACTTACAAGTATGGTGCTATGCCAGAGGTTGTGGTTCTTCCTATCGGTACTTATCAGGTGCGTGCCTATTATGACGCTGCATACACAAATTCAGAAAAAAATGCTGGATTCAATGCTCCTTTCTACGAGGGCTTTTCTCAGGAGTTCACAATTGAACAGGATAAGATTGTAGATAACATCAAACCAATAGAATGTAAATTAGCCAATGTTAAGGTTACCATTCTGTTTGATCAAGAGCTTATCGCTAAGAGCAAGAACTCAAAGGTGTGTGTAATGGTAGGCAACAGTGGTCCTCTTGAATTCGAACCCTCAAAGGATGATGCAGGGTACTTTCAATATGTGTCCGGCAGCAGCACTTTGACTGCTGAATACACAGGAGTGGTTGAAGGTGAGGAAACAAGAGAGGTGAAAACAAAAGACGATGTGCAGCCTGGTACTCATTACAAAATCACTTTCAAACTTCACGCGATTGACCCTAATGAGCCTGGTAATATTACTCCTGGTGGAGAAGGTGAGGATCCTATTAAGATTGACGCAACCGTGAATCTAGAAGATCTCACTGGAGACGGTGGTGTAAATATTGATCCGGAAGAAGAGGAATATCTGGATGACGATCGTAAGCCAAATGAAGATCCAGGACCTGATGATCCAGGCCCAGGCCCGGTTGATCCCGGCACTGATCAGGGACCAGAAATTACTTCTCCGAACGTTCAATTAGGTGTTCCGACGTATGTATCTCAAATAGATGGTTGTATGATCATAGTAAAGAGCGAGACAGGTATTACTTCATTTAATGTAGTCATTGACTCCAATGTTCTTACTCCCGAAGAGTTGGACAATGTTGGTTTGACCGATACATTGGATTTAGTTAATCCAGGAGAATTCTTGGAACCATTACAAAATTTTGGATTCCTTGATAAAGAGACAAATCAGCAATCTTTAGGAGGAGAAAAAGAAGTTGCTCTTGACATTTCTCCTTTCTTAAGTCTTCTTCAGATGTTAGGAGAGGGAACCCATAAGTTTATACTTACAGTGGGAGACGATGATGGAGAGACAACAAAAACATTAATTCTTATAACAGAAGGAGAAGATTGATTATGAGAACAACATCTAAAATCATACTTTACTTTTTCGTTTTAGTGGTACTCGGCTTTACGTCTTGTACTTCTGAGAATCCTTTCTCAAATATTGAGGAGGGTCTAGTAAGAATGAATGTGTCCGTTAATTCCAAGGTTACCAGAACGGTGTCGGAAGATGATGCGAATGCATTGTTGGAGAATTGCCAGATTTATATCAGCAACAGTAAGGGCGTATTGCACAAGTGGGTGGGCATACAGAATGTGCCCAAAGATGGGGTTTACCTAAGATACGGCACCTATCTGGCAGAAGCTTTCGCTGGTGATTCTGTAACTGCATCCTTTGATAAGAAATACTTCAAGGGACAGCAGGATTTCTCGGTTGGAGCCCAAGTAGAGAGTACTCAAGTCAACATTGTATGTAAGATAGCCAATGTTGTTACCTCTATCGATAAGGGAACAATTGACTATGACCAAGTTGAAAATTTGAGTGTTGTATTTGAAAATTCCCGTGGAGATTTGACCTTCCAAGGAGATGATCTTTTCAAAAAGGGATATTTCATGATGCCTGAGGGCGACTCTACAATCAAATACACCATTTCAGGGACTAATATACTCAAAGGGAATACTTTTACTAAAGTTGGCGAAATTGAAAACGTTAAGCCAGGCTATGAATACCGCTTAGAGTTCAATTGGACATCTTCGGGTTCAGAGGACGGTGGTGCGATGTTCAGTATTATCATTGTTGAGGAAAAACCGGAAGAAGACGAAGTGATAATCTATGGAGCCCCAGCATTCTCTTGGGTGGGAAATACACCTTCCATAGAGGAACAGTTGATCGGTACGCCTGGTACATTCGAAAGTAAAGTGCTCCGTATAGCAGCGTATAAGGGTTTTGAAGCTCTTGTTATGACCACTGAGGATGCAGAACTCATTCGTCTATTAGGAGGAAGAGAGTTCGAAATCGACGATATGACTGAACAAGGTATGGCAAAAATGGAAGAAAAAGGAATCAGAATCACAACGTCTGAACCTTCCAATGAACTTTATAAGTATTTTATAGAGTTCTCTGCCGATTTCTTAAATTCTCTTCCGTCATCGTCTACGGAATATGTCCTTACAATTGAGGCCATCGATATGCAGCAGGTTCCTAAAGACTGTGTTATGCAAGTGAGAATTGCGAATACAGAAGAAGCTATCATTTATACTTCTCCCGTAAGGCTTGAACCATCTTCCTGGGATAGTGAAAGCAATCCTATGGCAGTGTTGGCTAAATCGGCTACACTCCCGGTTGTATTTACAAAGGATGACGTTGAAAATCCCGCTCTCCAATATAGGGAGTCTGGAACATCAAACTGGTCTGTAGTGCCCGTAACAGTAACTCGTGCTCTTTCTGGAGTCGCAGAATTGAAGAATCTTAAATCCGCTACAACATATGAGTGTCGAGCGGTAGCGGGTGAAGTTACAAATGGGGAGTATCAATTTTCCTCTGATATAACATCTTTCACTACAGAATCAGAATTCATTGTTCCGAATTCTTCAATGGAAGATTGGTCAAAATATGGGTCTCAGAAGATCATATTTCCCGGAACTGGGGATACCCGGACTTTCTGGGATTCTGGTAATGAGGGGGCAAACAAAGCTGGTGAAATACTAACAGACCAATCAACTGATATGGCACATATTGGTACTAAATCAGCGAGATTGGAATCTAAGTTTGCTTCGATTTTTGGCGTAGGCAAGTTTGCCGCAGGCAATTTGTTTGTAGGAAGATATGTCAAGACAGACGGTACGGATGGAGTACTAGAGTTTGGTCGTCCCTACAACGGATCTCATCCTACTGCATTGAAATTGTGGGCAAATTATCGTCCTGAGAGAGCCAATAAAAAAGGTGCTAATAATAATTATTTGAAGGAAGGTGACCTTGATCAAGCACAAATTTATGTTGCTATCTCGACTGCTCCCGTAGAGATACGTACGAAGAGTGCAGCAAAATTGTTCAATATTAATGATCCCGAGATTTTGGCTTATGGGCAGGTGACTTGGACGGAGAATTTTGGACCTGATGGACAGCTTCAGGAAGTTACTATTCCGATTGAGTATAATGAAAGAGCGAAGACGAATAAGCCAACGCACTTGATTATTGTTTGCTCGGCATCGAAATTCGGTGACTACTTCTGCGGAGGTGAAGGCTCAACAATGTATGTTGATGACTTTGAACTGGTTTATGAATAAACGAATGAATAGTTAATGAAATGAGATAAGGTTGAAGTTCCAATGACTTCAACCTTATCTCATTTTGGTAACAATCACTTTAGGACACCAATGGTATCAGTTGAGAAAATTCATTCAGGGGACATACGGAGAGAGTTTGGGAAGGTATGGTGAATGTTATTAAGACCAGGAGGGATATGAAAATTAACTGTTGCGCTGCATTGGGGCTTCAATTCTTAGAGGAGACTTTATCACCTCAAGTACATCATTGGGCGGCAATATAATCTTGCTGAAAGGTGTTCCGAGTGTTTTGGTAAACACAACGCCGCGCATGGTTCCATAGGTGAGAGATGCAAATTGTGCTTGCAGTCCAGGTGGAATAACTACCGCGTTAGCTTCGGATAGATTAGCTGCCGATTCTGGATTTATAGCAAAATAAGCGTCAAGATCGGCTTTGACAAGCACACTATCCTCTTTAGATATAATTATTGAGTTTGTGCAGCATACAACGTTATCAGCGAAATTGTAGGCAAAAGTGAATTTACAGGAGATTGCTATCTCTCTGCCATCCTCTGTGTAGCCATCCTCAAAAGTGGCAAACTGCTTGAGTTCAAGACCGGCGAAGCGGTAATATATTCCATTGTCCATCAGCCAACAGGTTTGAAGTTAGTAAATAATGTTTCCGAACCAAAACGTGTGCTGCTGCGAATAGGTGTGCTTTTAACATATGGTGTCATTACCACCACGTGCGTTTTGATAATCTGTTCAGAGCTCGGATGTTCCTCTTTGAAGTCTATATCAATAATGGTTTGTCCGATAGCTTTCTGAATGCTGACGAGAGTTTTAAGTTCAAAATTAATTTTGCCGGAAAGTAACTTGCTAACCTGGGGTGGTGTTACACCGAGACGAGTAGCAAGTTCGGCTTGTGAGATACCTTTTTGACGCAGGATTTTACGAATTTTCAACGCTATGGTTGCCGACAATTGAAGCCAATCGGCGTTCTCAATACGGTAGTCCATAGCGGCCTTTTCTTCAGGAGTCATTGGACGGGCTATAGCCTTAAGTTTCTCGACATTGAATTTCATCACTTATTCTTTTAGGTCTTCCGTATCTATAATGCCATTGGCCTTAAAGAACCGAAGTACGTTATCAATCTTTGAAAACAACTCTTTTCTGAGTTGTGGTGTATCTTGTATCTGCTTAGTCAGTTTAATGCCACCGTGTACCACGACATAACAATTTGCGTTGATTCGTATAGCATAGAGGCGAAGCATAGTCGGTGAGGCAGTACCATAGGATTTGTGAGGCACATGTTCGCATAGAAATTTGTACTGACCACCCAATTCTTTGAAAAACTCATCGAAATCGGGTCGTTCATTATTTGCGGTGTTAGCCGCTAATTGTTTGATATGCCTTTCAAAATCAAAAGACTCACTTACAACCTCTTGTGCCAAATCTTCTGAATCTGTGGAGGAAAGGGCATTATGCCAAAACTCCGTTTCAAGAAGCTCTCTGTTCTCGTCAAAGAAATCGACAAGATAATCAAGGTCACGCCACAATAAAAACGCTGCTTCGTATTCATCTTGGTCCTTATCGTCGAACTTGACGGCGAAAAGGTTGTCGGGGTATATGCTGACTATTTCCAATATATTATCGTTTGGGTTAATTTTATGCAAAGATAATACTATTGTATAAAATAAACAAGAGATTTATTGAAAAAGTTGTGTTATAAGTTAATTGTTAACATTCCATACACTTTTATTTGATGGGGAAATAAATTATAAGTATAAAAACCAACCTTGGGATCTTTATGTAAGTAATTGAGGGGAAAATGGGGAGGGGTATGGTTTTGGAAGAGAAATAATTAGGGGAGTTTGAGGGATTTTTTGTAACTTTGCAACATGATTCGAGCTAAACTATTTTCTTTATTGTTTTCCATAGGCTTCGCTGCTTTTTCAGGAGCGTTTGCTTCGCCGTTGGCTCAGCTGCCTGAGGATTCGCCGTTGGCTCAGCCGAGCCATGCTACGTTGGCTCAGCCAAGCGATGCTCAGTTAGCTATTGTAGCTGATGAGGTGTCTGACGAGGGGAGCGAAATGGCTTCTGCGCTTTCTGATGTGGCTTCTGCTGCGAGCTTGGCTGTTGCTGGCCCGGCGAGCGAGGTAGCGTTACATCCAACTAACACGCTTACAGAGGCTAACACGCAGACGGCGCAAAATGCGGTGGCGGGGAAGGCTGCGGCAGCGGATACGGTGCCGGAGTTTTATCGCGATATTGAGTCGGTGGTGTTTGTGCCGAAAGGGCAGTGGGTCACGGGCATTTCCGTATCGTATGCAACCTCTTCGCAAAGCAAATACCAGTTTCTGATTTTCGAGGGCATCTCCGGCGACACTTACAGTTTCAAGATCTCGCCGATGCTTATGCATGTCGTAATCCCCGATCTCGGTGTCGGCGGACGCTTCGCCTATGCCCGTTCGCTCACAAAGGTAGAAAACGCTGATATCGTGCTCGATTCGGAAACCGATTACCAGGTAGACCACCTCTATCGACTCTCCCACAATTATTATTTCACGGCCATGACCCGCAATTACTTCTCGATCGGCAAGTCGAAGCGATTCGGCTTCTTCAACGAGTTGCAGCTTCAAATGGGTGGCGGCCAAACGAAACTTACCACAGGTGTGGGCACCGACCTTACCGGTATGTATGAGCGAAATTTCTCGCTCGACATCGGTTTGATGCCCGGTATCTGCCTCTTTCTGAACAACTATTCGGCGTTGGAGGTGAACATCGGTGTGCTCGGATTCAGCTATACCGCTACAAAGGCCATTCGCGATCAGATCTACGTCTCGCGGCGCAACTCGAAGTCGGCCAACTTCCGTATCAATCTCTTCTCAATACAATTTGGTGTGTCGTTTTACTTGTAAATGTGAAAGTTATGAAAAGAATAGCCTTGTTATCGCATCTCTTCGTGGCTTTCGCCACTTTACCGATATTCGCCCAGTCGCCCTCTGCGCCTGTCACACGCACTGTCAGCAATAACGTGCGCGTCGATACGATCGTAAACGTCGACACCGTAATTCGCACCGAAGTAATCACGCGCACCGACATTCTCTCGCGTCGCGAAGTAATCGTGCGTAAGGATTCTCTCGTAGGCAACAGCAATCCCAGTGCGCTCAACGGTTTGCAGGCGTCCTCAGTGATCCCAGCGCCCGCTTCTCCATCACTCCCGGCACCGAAAGCCCCGGCACCAGCCACCCCGGCCGCTACCTCAATCGTAGAAATACCTACTCCGGCAGGAATTGTCACAGAGGAGATTACGCAATTCAATCCACCCGCAAATGCACCCGCTGGGGGCAATTATGTGTGGGTGCCGGATTCTCTCGACGAGAAGGTGCGTCTATTGATGGAGGGACGTTTGCCCCAGGCAGTCCCACCGACTGTAAGAGCTGAAATTCCAGTCGCCGAGCGGCCTGTCACTGAATTCGTCCGTTTCCGTGGCGACACGATCCCTACGATGCTGCGCACGCGAAATCTCGGGCGTTACGACCGCGGACTTTACAACCACCTCTTCATCCCGAAAGGTATATGGCAAATCGGAATCACGGCCTCATACGGCGAGTTTACCACTGACAATCTGGAGATTCTCGACTTGGTTTCCGATGTAGATTTCTCCGGTCACATATGGTCGATCCGGCCCTATTTCTCTTATTTCCTCGGCAATAACATGTCGATGGGTATGCGTCTCGGTCTCACTTCGGGCGATGCGCGAATCAACTCCTTTGGCGTTGATATCGATGAAGATATGAGTTTCAAGCTACACGATATCTCTTACCAAAGCAAGTCGTATACGGCAGCTGCTACCTTCAATCAGTATTACGGCATCTCACCGGCGGGTCGCTTCGGTATCTTCAATGAGGTGGAGCTGGCCCTCTCGGGTGGAACGTCTGATTTTATCCGACCTTACAACAACGAGCCGCGTCATACGCACACCACCACCGTACAGGCCGCGCTGAATTTCTCGCCCGGTGTCTGCATCTTCATCATGGAGAAGGTTTCTTTCAACGTCTCCTTCGGTGTGTTCGGTATCTCCATGCGTAAGGATAAGCAGATTGTCAACGGCGAGAAAATGGGTAGCCGATTCACGTCGGGTGCCAATTTCCGCTTCAATATCTTCAACATCAATTTCGGTATCGCGGTCAATGTATAAGCGCGAGGCGTAGCTTCACGTTTCATCGTCGATCCCAATCATTTGATTATCCATGAATTATCAAAAACATCACATATATTTACTCGTAACGGCGGTTATGCTGATCGTGCTTGGAGGGTGTATCCACAACGATCTCCCATATCCGCGTATCCAGCAGAATATCCGTCAATTGGCTGCCGTGGGTGAGAGTCGTCCGGCTTTCATCGACTCCACAAATCTCAACGCTACCGTATATCTCGAAGAGGATGTCGATATCGAGAATGTGCAGTTCAGCGTGTTCAAAGTGTCGGAGGGAGGCACAGCCGATCCTGATCTCCTCGAAGGCACTTACGACCTTTCGAAGGCGATGGTGGTAAACATAACTCTCTATCAGACATATCAATGGCTTCTGAAGGCGGAGCAGCCTATTGAGCGATACTTCACTATCGAAGGACAGATTGGCGAAACTACCATCGATGCCGTGGCTCACCGTGTGTTGGTTGACGTGCCCGAAACGGCCAATCTCAGCCGACTTCGTGTCACTTCGGTGAAGCTCGGAGCGAAGGGTGTGAGCGTGATGACACCTGACATATCGGTAGGGGAGTACGATTTCTCGCGCCCCGTGCGTGTGGCAGTCACGGCCTTCGGTCGCACGGAGGAGTGGACTATCTACGTCGAGAAAACGGAGGTGTTGGTGAGCACGTCGGGGGTTGACCCGTGGAGCCAGGTGATCTGGGCTTACGGCAACTGCCAGGATGGCATGAAGGGTGGCTTCCAGTATCGTAAGAGCGATTCGTCGCAGTGGATAACGGTTGACGCTTCGCGTGTTGTGCAGACGCAAGGTGCCTTCTCTTGCTCTATTCCTCACCTGGAGCCGGAGACTGAATATGTGGTTAGAGCGGTGGCCGACAACGAGACAGGTAACGAAGTTACGGTGAAAACCTACGGCACGGCCGACATACCCGACGGCGATTTCGACGAGTGGTGGCTCAACAAGAAGGTGTGGTGTCCCTGGAATGAGAACGGTGAACGCTTCTGGGATACGGGTAACACTGGCGCGGCTACGCTCGGGCAGAGCAACGTGATGCCTACCGATTACGTGCCTGCTGGCCTCGGCGGACAAGCTGCCGAGTTGAAGACGGTGTTCGTCGGTATCGGCAGCATCGGCAAGTTGGCCGCGGGCTCGATCTATACGGGCTCGTTCCAGAAGGTCGACGGCACGAACGGTATTCTCGATTTCGGTCGCCCATGGACACTGCGTCCTACAAAGCTGAGGGGCTACTTCCAATATAAGACTGCGCCGATCAATTACGTTTCGACGGAACTCGCCGACCTCAAGGATCGTCCCGATTCCTGCCATATTTATGTGGCCCTGACCGATTGGACTGCTCCCTTCGAGATTCGTACCAATCCTAAAAACCGTAACCTGTTTGACAAGAACGCCGACTATGTGATCGGTTATGGCGAATTGATCTTTGGCGGCACGATGGATGAATATCAGCCGTTTGAGATCGAGATCGATTACCGGTCTACGTCGAGGGTGCCTTCATATTTGCAAATTACGGCGGCGGCTTCGAAGTATGGCGACTATTTCACGGGGGGCGCCGGTGCGGTGCTCTACGTTGACCAATTCTCATTCTCTTATGATTACTGATAGCTCTTATGATTACTGATAGCAAGTTTTCTTGGCGCAAGCGGGCGATGGCTTTCAAATATGCCGGGCAAGGGATGCGTGCGCTGCTGCGTTATGAGCATAATGCGCGTATACATCTTGTGGCAGCGGTTGTGGCAATCGCTGCGGGGTTCCTGTTCGGAATCACACCTACGGAATGGTGTCTGATTGTGCTTTGCATCGCGCTGGTGATCGCTGCCGAGGCGTTGAACAGTGCCGTAGAAGCGTTGGCCGACAAGATCACGCTTGAACGCGACCCGCTTATCGGGAGGGCGAAAGACCTTGGAGCCACAGCCGTGACGTTGCTCGCGTTGGCCGCCGCGATAATCGGCGCCATCATCTTTATACCTTATATAATAAAGATATAATAGAGTGGATCTTATGAAACATGGATTGTCGGATAAAATTGTGGTGGCGATTTGCCTCGTGATGACGTTGCTGTGCGGCCTCGGAGAGGGACGCGCGGAGACGACTTACCCGGAATTCGTGCCCACACACGGTCAGAAG
>CAZGJH010000029.1:7070-25138 GCA_964525735.1 uncultured Sangeribacter sp. | reverse complement strand
AAACTCCGTGAAGCTAAGGCCGTCGCGTGCCTCGCCGTTAAGACGCTTCTGCACAGAGTCTTTAGCCATCATATAGTTGACGGTGATGTGCTTGCCGATTTCGCGGGCGAAGTCGAGGAAGGAGACGTCTTTGGTCCAGTCGTAGTTGTTTACCATCTCCGCCTTGTTGGGGGCGTCGCTTTCGAAATCGAGGAATTTTGAGAGCTGCTTCTTGATGGCCTCCTGGTTGTGGCGGAGGGTGGCCTCGTCGAGGAGGTTACGCTCGGCGCTCTTGCCGGAGGGGTCGCCGATCATGCCGGTTGCGCCGCCGATGAGGGCGAGCGGTTTGTGGCCGCAACGCTGGAAATGGCGGAGCATCATGACGCCGCAGAGGTGGCCGATGTGGAGGCTGTCGGCCGTGGGGTCGATACCGAGGTAGGCGGTTGTCATGCCTTTTTTGAGCTCGTCTTCAGTGCCTGGCATCACGGTGTGGATCATGCCGCGCCAGGTTAGTTCTTCAATGAAATCCATATATTTTGTGTGTATTTTGTGTTAATTCGGAAGTGCTTTTGGGGGGCGCCTGAAGACGCCTCACGGAACCACGACTCGGCGGGAGCTCCGCTACATGCCGAAGGCATGTCCCTACGTTGAGGCGGGTGGTACGCGGTGGACGCGAAGAATCGCGTCCCTACTGTGGGGGTTGCAGCGTAAATAATACGGTGCGGCCGACGGTGGCGAGCGTCTGGGGGGAGATGCCCTCCATGTTGTCGGCGACGGTGTGCCAGCGGGAGTTGAAGCCCGAGGCCGCGCCGGGGTGATACTCGATGATGTCGATCGCCGGGATGCCGTGGGTGATGAGCTGCACATGGTCGTCGGTCACGGCTCCGCCGAGGCGGTTGATGAAAGAGTCGCCGTAGCCGAGACGGGCCGCCGCGCTCCACACCTTGTCGGCCAGTCCGGGAGCAGCCTGCTGCGAGAAATATTCGCGGTAGAAAGTAGCGTCGGGTGCGCCCACCATGTCGAGCAGGATGGCGCCGGCAGGGTTGTAGTTCTCCACCGGGAGGTGCTCCGCGAAATAACGCGTGCCGAGGGCCCAGGAATCCTCGTAGTCATCCTGCCCCCAGTCTTCGGCATCCACGAAGAGGAAGTCGACCCCCTGCTTGGAGTCGGCCAACTTCAGTTGACGGGCAATCTCGAGGATCACGCCCACGCCGCTCGCGCCGTCGTTGGCGCCGTCGACGGGTTTCGAATGATTGGCCGGGTCAGGGTCGGCGTCGGCCCACGGGCGACAATCCCAGTGGGCGAGCAGGAGGATACGGTCGGAAGCCTCCGGGTTGATCTGGCCGAAGATGTTGCGGGCGTGTAGGACGGTGCCGTCGAAAGCCTTGAGGTCGGCGGTTTGCTCGGTAACTTCCGCGCCGTGGCGACGGAGCTCGGAGGCGAGCCAGTCGCCGCAGAGGCGATGGGCCTCCGTGTTGGGTACGCGCGGACCGAAAGCCACCTGGCGCGCCACGTAGGCGTAGGCGCTGTCGGCGTCGAAGGCCACTTCGGGCGCGGGTTGCTCAGGGGCAGATGCAGACACGGCCTGCGCTGACTTGTTGCCGGCGCAGGCTGTGAGAGCTATTGCGGTAATTATTATTGCGATAAAATTTTGCATGATGCAAAATTAATCAATTACCGCCGTATGTGCAAATTTTTCTTCGGTAGGCGCCTGAAGACGCCTCACGGAACCAGGACTCGGAGGGCTCGGCGGACATGCCACGGCATGTCCCTACGTTGCTATCGAAGGCGAGCCCAGTCAGCTTAGCTGAAGCGGTAGATGCGGACGTCTTTGGCGGGTACGCTCACTTTCAAATTCCCAGGGGCAGCCGAAGAGCCCGTCCAAAGCTCCTTCACACTCTTATAGGCGGAGGGGTCGATGCCGAGGCGCGCGAAGTCGGGGGTCTTCTCCAAAGCGTTGTCGCGGTCGTAGTTGAACACCACGTAATAGAACTCGTCGCCGTTGTCGTAGATAAACTCGTTATCTACAGTGACATCGTCGGTGGAGAAGAGCGAGGCCTTGTGGCCGAAGCGCCCCTCTACGGGACGGAACGTGCGGCCGATGTTGCCCATCTTCATCAGGTCCTTATTCTTGGCAAACGACACCACGCGGGCACGCTCCTCGTCGGTGCCGATCACGGGACGCACCGCGCCGTTGTAGTCCTTCTCCGGGCCCTCGTAGGCATACGTGCCGCCGAGCAGCGTCATGCCCGTGATCAGGCCGCAGGTGTAGCGGATGCGCGCCTCTTGCTCATCGTTGGAGCCCTTGCCGTTGAGTGCCACCTTCGAGAGCGTCATATGGTCGGGGTCGTTGAAGGCGTAGCAGCGGTCGAGCCACCAGGAGCCATTGATACAGTTGAGCGTATACATCGACTGCGGAAGGTCGCCCCACGCGTCGCAACCGATGCGGCGCACGTGAGCCTTGGCGGGGAAGACAGGGGCGATCGAGAAATCGATCATCATGTCGCCGGCGGCCTCCAGGAGATAATCCATGCCATAATTATACGCCTGCATACCGGTGGTGATCCCCGGCAGATAGAAACTGTCGGCCTCCTGCGAACCGTTGTTCATGAAATCGATCTTCACAAACTCGAAACCGAGGTCGCGGAAGTGCTTGAACTCGCGCTCGGTGTGCTCCTTCACCTTCGGATGGGTGGGGTCGAGCGACACGGCGTTGATCGTGCGATAGCGGCCGTCGGATTTGAGCGACATCTCGCCGAGACGGCCCCCCTCCCATTCGCGATTGTCGATGGCATCCTGCTCGCTGCCCCAATAGGAGAAGGGGGTGGTGTAGATGCCCGGCACCATATTATTTCGCTTACACTTAGCTACATACTCGCGCAGCTGCTCCTCGTTGAGCGCGCCCCAGCCGGAATCGAGCACCATCAGCGTGCGGCCCCCTTCGTTGACAAACCCCGCCGGAATCAGCTCCTTCTCGTAGAAATCGAGCACACTCATGGCCGACTCATAATTGAGCGCGAACTCCATGCCGCCCCACGACTGCCAGCCGAACAGGGCGTTGTCTTTGGTCCACTCCATCTTCGGGCAAACGACAGTGTTGGCCTCGCCATACTCCTCCAGGGCCTCGCGCCAGTCGGGATAGTAGCCCACCATGAAACGGGGCGACTCCACGCGCTCGCCCTTCACCACGCCGTGGCGCTTGGCCGACGATTTGCCGGGGAGCACATCCCACGTGCGATCGCTGATATAACCGGCCATAACGTCGAGACCACCAACGGAATCCGCGGCCGACGGCTGCACCGTGACGGCCGATTTCCAAGTGGAATGGTCGACGGAACCGAGTATCAGGCCCTCGCGCGAATCGGCGTTGAAGAGCACCGTAGCCTCACACGACGTCACGGGCGAGCCAGGAGTCATGTCGTAGCTGTGGAAAGTGGCCCAGTTGTCGTTGGCAAACGGCATGTCGTAGATCATGTTGCCCTGCTTGGCGAAGGGGAGACCGAACGCCGAGTCGGAGGCTATCGGCGAGATGCTCGACGCGGCGTTGTTCTGGCCCGTGAGCACGGCGTCGACCAGGAAATAGTTCTTGCCGGGGTAGACGTAGAAATTCTGCTCGATCACGGGAGAGGCGTCGAGCCCGGAATAAGTATAGGTGTAGCGTGTGCCCTTGCCGTAGCCGTCGTTGATGCTCTGCTTCGAGAGCTTCACCTTCGGATAGCGGCGCGAGTCGATCACGGTGCCGTCGTCGAGCGTGGCCTTCACGTAGGCGTCGCGCGCCACGGTGTTGCCCTTGTGAGAGATGGTGACGGTCTGCGACTTCTTGTCGAGCTTAGCCGCCACGCCGGAGTCGGCTACATTGTTTCCGGCCGAGCAACTGATGAAGGCCGGGAGGAGAAGGAAAAACGGTAATCTTTTCATAATGTATTTGCTGTGAGTTATTTGAGTGTAAACGAAAGGGTGCCTCCGTCGGTGATGGCCGAGTGAGGGAGGATGTAGCCGTCGAGTGGACGCCCGTCGAGCTTGATGCTCTTCACGGCCGACGATTCAGCCTTACGGCCACGGCGGTCGGCGAGCACGGTGAAGTCGCGCCCCGAGGGGAGATGAATCACGGCCTTCTCAAAGAGAGGGATGCCCAAGGCATACTCGCCCGAGGCCGGATTTACGGGGTAGAAACCAAGGGCGGAGAAGACATACCAGGCCGACATCTCGCCGCAATCGTCGTTGCCGGCATAGCCATTGTAATTGTTGTTGTAGAGCTCCGTCGTAATGCGCCACACCATGTCGCGGGTCTTGTCGGGGCGGCCCGCATAGTCGTAGAGATAGGCCACGTGATGGCTCGGTTCGTTGCCGTGGGCATACTGGCCGATGAGGCCCGAGATATTGTCGTTTTTCTCGCCGGAAGTGTCTGTGAGAGTGAAGAATGTGTCGAGACGCTCAACAAACGCCTTCTTGCCGCCGGTGAGCTCGATGAGGGCATCGACATCATGCGGCACATACCAGTAATACTGCCAGGCGTTCCCCTCCGTGAAGGGATTGCCGCCGTTGGCGCCATACTTCAGGGGGTCGAACGGCTCCATCCACTCGCCGTTGTTGTCTTTCGGGGCGAAGAAACCGTGGGCCGGGTTGTGGAGATTGCGGAAGAAACCGGCGCGGCGGCCGAAACGCGCGGCGCTCTCCTCATCGCCCACGGCCTTGGCCAACTGAGCGGCACACCAATCGTCGTAGGCCATTTCGAGCGTGATCGAAACCGACTGACTCTGCACATCCTCAGGCATATAGCCCTTCTCCTCCCACACATGGAAGGGGGAGTTGGGATGCGCCTGGAGGGAGCTATTTGTCACTGCCTCCCAGGCGTGGGCCTTGTCGATGCCCGGGATATCCTTCAGCACGGCATCCACCACCACGGGGATGGCGTGGTTGCCGATCATGCAATAATTGTCCTGACCCCAGAGGTGCCAGATGGGGAGATAGCCGTAATGGTCGTAGTGGCGCAGCATGCTGTTGACGAAATCGCGCGTCAGCTCCGGCTCGATGATGGTGTAGAGCGGATGGGCGGCGCGGTAGGTGTCCCAGAGGGAGAAGGTAGTGTATTGGCGCTCGCCGTCAGGGAGTTGGGCTACGGTATAGTCGGGTGCCATCCACTGGCCGTTTGCGTCGGAGAAAGTGTTGGGCTGAATCATCATGTGATAGAGAGCCGTGTAGAACGTCTTCATACGCTCCTGGTCGCCCTCCACTTCGATCTTGCCGAGTTGGCGGTCCCACGTGCGGTCGGCCTCGGCGCGGAGGCCATCGAAATCGAAGCCGGGAGCCTCCTTATCGAGGTTCTCGCGGGCGTTGGCAATCGAGACAGGACTCAGACCGATCTTAACCGTGACAGGTTTGCTGCCCGTGCCCATCGAAACGAGAGCGCGCGGGCCGCGACCGTTGACGACGTTGGATGCGCCATCGGTGTAATGACGGCCGTCGCTGTCGAAGAGCTCCAGAGAGGCGATCGGCTCCGAGAACTCCGCCACGAAATACACCTTGCGCAACTTCGCCCAACCGGTGATGACGCGATAGCCCTCGAGGGTGTTGGGGCCAGTCTGGCGGATCTGAGCGTTGATGATGCGGCGGTCCCAGCTCCCTTTGTTGGCCGAATGGTCGAGATCGAGCCAGACTTTGCGCTCATGGCCAGCGGGATACGTGTAGCGATGTATGCCAGTGCGGGTGGTGGCGGTGAGTTCGGCGAGGATATCCTCGTCGTCGAGATGCACCTTGTAATAACCTGGGGCGGCCTCCTCGCGGGCGTGACTGAAAGATGACACGCGGGCGTCGGCCGTGGTGGGCATCACGAGGATGTCGATAAGGTCGCTCGCGCCGGTGCCGCTGAGGCGCGTGTGGGAGAAGCCGTAGATACGGGAGTCGTTGTGGTCGTAGCCCGAGGCGTTATACCAGTCGGGGGCTTCGTGGGTGTCGGGGCTGAGCTGCACCATGCCGAAGGGGAGGGTGGCTCCCGGGTAATTATTGCCCGAGAGGCCCCCTTCGATAGCCCCGGTGCCGATGAAAGGATCGACATAGCGGGTGAAATTGCCAGCGGAGACGGTCGAGACAGCGGAGGCTGCCGAAGCCAACAGTGCGGCCGCCAGGCCTATTGTGATTGCTTTCATCAGGATCAGCGGGCGTTGAGTTCGTAGATGCGGCTGGAGAGCTTCGAGCCGGTGAACATGGGGAGGCCGACGGTCATGAGGTAGTCGCCGGAGTAGGTGCCTACTTCAGAGGTGGAGGCGTCGGCCTTGTTGATCTCTTTCACATTGTATTTTAGCGAGGGGTTGAGGCCGCGCAGCTTCACGTTGGTGGTGTGCTCCTTGTAGCGCGGATGGATATCGAAGGCGAAGACGGCTGCCTGACGGCCATTCTTCGAGACGTACATCGTGGCGGTGTGGTTGCCGGAGTAGGGGGAAACGAGGCCGTAGCGGTCGCCTTCGAGAATCACCGGTTTGAGGCGGTTGTATTCCTTGATGGCGTTCTTCACGTAGCGCAAGTCGCTGTCGGAGAGATCGTGGAGGTTGAGGTCGAAACCGAGTTTGCCCATCATGGCTACGTCAGTGCGGAATTTTATGGAAGCGTCCTTGTTCCAGGTAGTCACGTGTGCGCTCTGAGCCTTGACAGGGAACGCCTGGGAATAACCCCATTGGATGAAGAGACGCTCGATCGGGTCGGTGTTGTCGCTGGGCCAGAACTCAGTGAAATATTTCAGGCCCTCATAGTCGGTGCGGCCGCCGCCACCCGAGCAGAGCATCATCGGCAGGTCGGGATACTTCGCCTTGATTCGATCGAGCACATTGTAGAGACCGCGAACGTAATCTACGTAAAGATGAGCCTGATCCTTCTCATAATTGGAGTAGATATTGGTGATGGGAGAGTTGCAATCCCATTTGAAATAAGCGATGTCGGGATACTTCGTCATGAGGCCGTCGACAACGCCGAACACGTAATCCTGCACCTTCGGGTTGGAGAGATCGAGCACGAGCTGATTGCGGAAATAATACTCGTCGCGGTTGGGGAGGGTGATCACCCAATCCTTATGCTTCTCATAGAGTTCGCTCTTGGGGTTTACCATCTCCGGCTCGATCCAGAGACCGAACTTCACGCCCTGCTTCTTGGCCTCCTCTGTGAGACGGCCGATGCCGTTGGGGAGCTTATCTTTTGTTTCGTCCCAATCTCCCAGACCCTGAGTGTCGCTGTGGCGGGGATACTTGTTGGCAAACCAGCCATCGTCGAGAAGGAACATATCGACGCCGAGCTCCTTTGCTGCGCCGATGAGCTCGATGAGCTTATCTTCGTTGAAATCAAAGTAGGTGGCCTCCCAGTTGTTGAGGAGAGTCATGCGCGTGTCGTTGCCCTTGTTGAGTTGATAATTGCGCGCCCAGTCGTGGAGGTTGCGGCTCGCTTTGCCGGTGCCTGCGCCCGAGAGTGTGAAGATGAACTCCGGAGTGCGGAACGATTCACCCTTCGCCAGGGTGTATTGCGAAGCGTAGGGGTTGATGCCCGAGATCACGCGGAGTTGCTCGTCGTTATCCACTTCGAATTCGAAGAGGAAGTTGCCCGTCCAGCCGAGAGTGCCCACGAGTACATCCCCCTGCTCCTCCTGAGCGGGAGCGTCGAAAGCGAGCTGGAAGAAGGGGCTCACGAACATGTCGGCGCGGGTGCCAAGCTTGGTGCCGATATCCTTCTTGCCGAAAGAGAGGGGGAGCTCGGAGGCGTTCACCTCGTCGGCCCAGTCGCCGTTGAACTGCTTCAGATAGTAGGCATCGCGGTCGAAATGGAGCATCGAAGAGGAGAACTTCTCAAGCTGAATCGGCTTCTTCTCTCCGTTGGTGATTTCGGTGAAGGTCTTGATCACATCCTGCTTCGGATAAGCGATGAAATAGACATCCACGTTGTCGCCATACTCCTTGTCGGTCAGAGAGATGACGGTCTGCTGGCCGCCGTCGGGGAGTGTGGTGGTCTTGTGGCCGGTATAGGTGAGGAGGGTAGATTTATTGCCGTCGGAGTGGTTTATGTGGAGAGCGGGCTCGAAATAGTCTTCCATGCCGCTGGTGATGTAGATCTCCTTGCCATTGGGGAGCGAGGCATAGTCGGCAGGATTCGAGAGACGCTTGCCGAAATATTTCTGATATACGCGGCCATTGTCGGCCACGTTATACACCAGGCCGGTGTTGTCGGTAGAGATCACGATATCCTCGGCGTTGGCGCAAAGGGCCGCGAGAGGAAGAAGGAGAGCGAAAGCATTGAGTTTCATATGTAAAGGCGTGTTTTTGTGGTTTTTAAATGGGGTCAGTTGGGTGAAACGGAGATGGTGTGACGCAGGCGGATATCGTCGGAAGCGCTTCCGATCTGGAGCTCAAATTCGCCCGGCTCCACCACACGCTGCATGTCGGCGTTGTAGAGAGCCAGCTCGTCGACAGGGATGGTGAGGGTGAAGGTGCGTGTCTCGCCCGGGAGAATCAGCTGCTTGTCGAAAGCCTTGAGCATCTGGAGCGGGGTGGAGACGGAGGCTACCTTATCGTTGACGTAGACCTGTACCACCTCTTTGCCGGGGCGAGTGCCGGAGTTGCGCACGTCTACCTCCACCGTGATCGTATCGTCGGGCGAGAACGTCGAGGCGTTTACGCGGGCGTCGGTGTAATCGAATGTGGTGTAGCTCTTTCCGTGGCCGAAATTCCAGAGAGCGTAGGGGCGCTCGAAGATGTAGTGGCCGTCGGGCTCTTCATACGAGCCGCCTTTGTCGAACTCCTGCTCGCGGTCGCCGGCATAGAAATTGTAGAAGCAAGGGGTGTTGCCCGTGCTGCGCGGAAACGACACGTTGAGCTTTCCGGAGGGATTGACGTTGCCGAAGAGCACATCGGCCAAGGCCTCACCCTGCTGCTCGCCGCCGTAGAACTGGAGCACCACCGCGTCGGCGTTCTTCTGCGCCCAGTCCATCACGAGCGGTTTGCCGGTGATCATCACCACCACCATCGGAGTGCCGGTGGCCTTGACGGCCTTGAGCAGATCGAGCTGGCGCCCGGGGAGATCGAGCGAAGAGAGGTCGAAGCCCTCGCCGCACGTGACATGTTTACCCTTCGCGCCGCGTCCGAGCCAGATGCTGCGGGTGCCCACGGCTACGATTGCCAGGTCGCTTTCGGCAGCTACGCGGGCGGCTTCGGCGATTGAAGAATCATCCTGGCTCCACCAGTCGCAACCGTCGGCCTGGGCTATCCGTCGGCTGCCGAGGCGGCGCGTCATGGCGTCGGTCAGGCCTCCTTCGGGGAGCCAGTCGCGAGTCCAGCCATAGTCGCCCATGATGGCTACGTTGCTGTTGGGGCCGAGAAGCGCGATGCGCTGATACTTGGCCGGATCGAGCGGGAGGATGCCGTTGTTTTCAAGAAGCACGATGCTTTCGTCGGCCACTTCCTTGGCCAGAGCCACGTGGGCGGGGGTGTGCACTTTATCGGTGGCCTTGGCGGGGTCGCACCAGGGGGCGTCGAAAAGGCCGAGGTTGAACTTCGCCTCAAGGATGCGGGCGCATGCACGGTCGACGTAAGCTTCATCGAGCAGACCCTCCTCCACTTGCTGCTCAAGCGAATTGTAGGCCCAGTCCCACACGTCCATGTCCACGCCGGCCATCAGGGCCTGGCGGCCACACTCTTCGGTGGTGGCGAGGCTGTGATGGAACACCTTCAGACGGTCGATCGACCCCCAGTCGGAATAGAGGTAGCCCTGGAATCCGAGTTCACTGCGAAGGAAATCGGTCATATAATAAGCCGAACCGGTTACGGGTATGCCGTCGTATGATGAATAGGCCGTCATGATAGCGGCCGGAGAGGCATTCTTGATCACCTTCGCGAAGGGGTAGGTGTAGATAGAGCGGAGTTCGCGCGGACCGCCGGCCACGAAAGCGCAGTTGAGGCCGCCTGTGGGGGAGCCGTGCGCCATGAAATGCTTAGGCATACAGCCTACTCCATTCTTCTGCGCTCCATTCACGAAAGCCGTGCCGATCTCGCCGATAAGGAAGGGGTCTTCGCCGTAGGTTTCCTCCACGCGACCCCAGCGGAGCTCGCGGGCGATGTCGAGCACGGGGGAGAGGAGCTGGCGGATGCCCATGGCTTGAGCCTCCTGGGCAATCGCGCCCGTCATGCGTTCGATGAGTTGCGGATTGAAGGTGGAGCCCTGGGCTATGGCCTGCGGGAATATGGTGCAGCCATCTTGCGAGATACCGTTGATGCCTTCAACGGTGGTGAGGGCCGGGATGCCGAGGCGTGTGGAGTCGGCAAGATAGCGTTGCATGCCGTTGAAGAGTTCGGCGGTCTCCTTCACGGGGAGATCCATGTCGTGAACGGTGCCCGGGGAGCAGTCGCCGTAGTTGGAGGCGAAGGAGTTGCGGTCGGAGGTGGAGTGGTTGCGGAGCTGGGCGGACTTTTCGCGTAGGGTCATGCGCGAGAGGAGGTCGGCCACACGCTCCTTCACGGGGAGGGAGGGGTCTTTGTAGGGTGGTATTTTGGCTCCGTAGACGGCTGCCGCTGATAGCAGCAGCAGACACGGAAGGGAATATTTCATGATAAGGGTCATACGATTATTGCTATTGTAATTTGCTGTGATTGTGTGCTTTTGTAGGCTCCGCTACATGCCAAAGGCATGTCCCTACGTTGAGGCGGTGGGGCCCTACGATGAGGCGGTGGGGCCTTGAGGCGGTGGGGACTTTATTTGTCGGTGGCGAAGGGGGCGAGGGGGATGCCGGAGGGGCTGTAGAGGTTGCCGTTGGGATAGTCGGCCCAATTGTAGCGCACGCGGTCGGGATTCTTCAGACGGGGCGACCATACCACTACGGTGCGGCTGTCGGGCATCTCGGTCATGGCTTGTACGAAATTGCCCTCCTTGTCGCCGATTATGAAGCCGATGGCGGCTACGGAGGTGGGCTGCACGTCGGAGTCGAAAGTGAGGCGAATCTTGTCGCCCTCACGCTTCATGCCTGTGCAGAGAGGAGCCTTGTAATCGGCCTCGGCATGACCATAGTCGCGGTTGAGAGCCGTCAGGGCGAGGCGGTGGGCCACGGTCTGCTTGTCGCGCGGGTGGATGTCGCCCGGATGCCCGAGGTCGATGGCGCTGACCATCGCCGTGTTGGGGAGCGCGAGGGCTTTGCTTTGGGCGTTGCGGAGAGCGGCCCAGTCGGAGTCGGGTTGCACGGTCTTAGGCTGGAGCCAACCGGCGAGCTGTACGAAATAGAAGGGGAAATCGCGGCCCCAGAGCCCGCGCCAATCCTTGATAAGAGCCTGGAAGAGGGGTTCATACTGATCGGCGCGACCCACATTGGCGCAACCTTGATACCAGAGCACACCCTGAATCGGCAGATTCTGAAGCGGATAGAGCATGGCGTTGTAGAGCACCGTAGGATAGCTCGAACTTCCCTCGGCGATTTGCGGCGTCTTGCCATTGGCGAGAGTAGCGAGCTCCGTTTCGAACCCAGGTACGCTCTTGAGAGCCTCGTAGCCCGTCCAGGCCTCGGCGGGGGTGCCACCCCAGGTGGCGTCGATCACGCCGACGGGCACTTTCAGGCTGTCTCTGAGCTCTTTGGCGAAGAGATAGGCTATGGCGGAGAAGTCCATCGTATTGGAAGCGGCTTCAACCCAGCCCCCCATATTCGTCTCCACATCCTCTTGCGGTGTGAAGGCGGTTTTTTTGCGCACCTGAAGCAGACGGATGTCGGGATTGTGGGCTGTGGCCACGACATGGTCGGCATCCATCACGGAGGTCCATCCCTGTATGGGGAATTCCATATTGCTCTGGCCCGAGCAGAGCCAGAGCTCGCCCGAGAGGAGATTGTCGATCACGGTCTCCTCGCCGTCGGAGAACACCACAGAGAACGGGCCGCCGGGGGCGGGAGTGGGAATGCTGAGCGTGAAGCGGCCATCCTTGCCGGCTTTGGCAGAGATATCTTTCGAGAGCCAGGAGGGGGAGGCCGTCACCTGCGAGTCGGGTGTGGCCGAGCCCTTCACGGTGAGAGTGGCGTCGTGTTGCATCACCATGTTGGAGGTGATGTAGGCGGGGAGCTTCACGGCAGCCGAGGCCGCGAGCGGGAGAAGGAGGGAGGCGATTACGATTGCTGGTTTCATTCTTTATCTTCAGGTTTGTTGGTAGTAGTGAGGATGATGTGGGTGTTTTTCTGGCATTGCTTCTCGAAAGCCTTCGGCGTGACGCCAAACTGCTTGAAGAAGAGCTTGCTGAAATAAGAGGAGGAGTTGATGCCCACCATGAAGCAGACGTCGGCGATGCGGTATTTCCCCTCCTGGATGAGCTCGGCCGCCTTCTTGAGGCGCACGAGGCGAATCAGCTCCACGGGCGAGAGATTGAAGATGGTCTTGATCTTGCGCAGCAGCGAGGAGCGGCTCATGCACATGATGTCGGCCATACCCTCCACGGAGAAGCTCTCGTCGGCGATATTGTCGTTGATCACCTTTATCACCTTGTTCATGAATTCCTCGTCGGCGGGGTTGAGCTTCATGTTGTCGACAGAGAAGAAGGGCTTGTTGAGGAAGGCCTTGCGTTCCTGGCGGCGGTTTTCGAGCAGAGCCATCACCTGCTGGCGGAAATACTTGATGGAGAAGGGCTTCTCGATGTAGGCCTCGCCTCCCGTCTTGAGGGCTTTCACCTTGCTTTCAAGGTCGTTTTTAGCCGTGAGGAACACCACGGGGAGGTGGCTCAGGTCGGCATCCTCCTTGATGCGACGGCAGAGCTCGTAGCCATCCATCTCGGGCATCATGATATCGGTGACGATGATGTCGAATTTGCCCGTCTTGAGCTTCTCAAGGGCTTCGGCGCCGGTGGCGGCCGTCTCCACGAGAAATGATTGCGAGAGCTGGTCGTAGAGGAAGGTGCGCATCTCGTCGTTGTCGTCGACGAAGAGGAGCGAATATCCGGCCGTGGGCTCCGTGAGGGTGGCTTTCTCATCTTCCATCACATACTCCGTCATGGTGGGATTGGTCTCCACGTCGGGAGTCTCCACCCCCTCGCGTTTCAGCGGGATGGTGAGCACGAATGTATTGTAGGGCCCTTCGAGATTTTCGAGCTCGATAGAGCCGCCATGCATGGCGGCGAGGGTGCGGGTGAGGGGGAGGCCAAGGCCTACGCCCTTATTGTCGTTGTTCTTATCTATCTGATAGAAAGGCATGAAGATGCGCATCACGTCTTCGCCTTCGATCTTGTTGCCGTCGCTCACCACCTGGAGGCGGAAAGCGGCGTCGTCGGCCGAGAGAGCCACAGAAATGCGCGAAGATGAATACTTCAGGGCATTGTTGAGGAGGTTGGAGATAATCTTCGTCACAGCCTCCTTGTCGCAATGAGCCATGATGGGCTTTTCGGGAATCTCTACCGTGAGCTCCTTCTGCTTGAGGGTCATGGTGGTTTCGAAGCGGGCCACGATCTCCTTCACGAGGTCGGTGATATTTACAGATTCAAACTTCAGCGCGGGGCGTTCGGAATCGAGCTTCTGGAAATCGAGCAGCTGGGTTGAGAGATCCATCAGGCGGTCGGTGTTCTGGCGAATCACGGCCATGTAATTCTGCACGCGCTTGTCGTTGACTCCGATCTCCTCGATAGCCTCAAGGGGAGTGCCGATGAGGGTGAGGGGAGTGCGTATCTCGTGGGCTATCTCGGTGAAGAATTGCATTTTCGATTTGTAGAGCTCCTTCTCCTGGCTCACGGTGAAGAGCTTCTCCTGCTCCTTGATCTTCTCCATCTGGCGGCGGCGATAGAGCCAGAGAGTGCCGAGAATCACGGCTATGCCAAGGAGAGTGAAGAGAATCAGGGCCCAGATGGTTTGATACCACGGCGGGAGAATGCGGAGGCGTATCTGGCGCACGCTTTCGGCATTGTCGCTCTGCGCGCGCACCTCGAGGGTGTAATTGCCCGGGGCCACGCCCACGAACGAGAGGTTGGAGGGGTCGGGAATCACCGTCCACTCCTTATCTTTCGGGAGGAGGCGGTAAGAATACACCATCGTGTTGGGGGTGTCGTAGGAGGGGGAGGCCAAACTGAGCGAGAAATTGTTGATGCCCCAGGGTATGCGTATCTCGTCGGTGTAGAGCACGTTGACCACCTCGCCGCTGCCGGCGTCGACCATCGTCTCGTCGTTGCCCGTGCGGAAGCGCGTCACGTAGACGGGGGGCAGGGAGTCGCGTCCGGCGTCGAGCAGAGGGTTGAAGGCCACCATGCCGGTGAGTCCGCCCATGTAGAAGCGTCCGTCGAGACCCTTTGTGGCGGCGTTGTAGTTGAATTGCGTCACGTGCAGGCCGTTCTGCTCGTTGAAGATCTTCACGCCTCCTGTGGCGGGATTGAATTTCACCAGGCCGCGCCCCGTGCCAAACCAGAGGAATCCGCGCGAATCTTCGAGCACGGAATATACCATATCGTCGGGCAAGCCCTCGGCCATACCGTAGGAGATGAAGCTATCGGAGGCGCGGTCGTATTTTGCCAGGCCGCCGCGCTCGGTAGAAAACCAGAGATTCCCCTTCGAATCTTCCATCACGGCCGAGACGGAATTGGAGCGCAGGCCGTTGGTATGGTTTTCGTCGTAGGGATAATGGCGGAAGGTAGATGAGGGTATGTCGTAGCGCCATATGCCGTTGCCCATGGAGGCAAACCAGACGGTGTGTCTCGAATCTTCGATCATATCCGTCACCCAATCCATCTCCATCTCTTTCACGATGTTGAATTCGGAGCTGCCCGGCTCGCGGCAGAACACACCCCAGTCGGCTGAGATCCAAGTGGCCCCACGGCTGTCGGTGAGCACGGCGTAGCCGCTCGTGAAGCCTGGCAGGAGATTGCTGCCGAAGTTGCCGGTCACCGATGTGCCTTCGATCACGTCGATGCCTCCCTGGTTGAAGCCGGCGTAGACGCGAGGCCCGTCGTTGAGGAGCGAGAGGCAGATGCGATGATGAGCATCAGGGGCGATGGGGCGGGTCACGAGGTTGGTGGCCGGGTCGTAGAGATTGAGGCCGTTCTCCTCGGTGCCGATCCAGATGCGCCCTTGCGAGTCGGTGCACATGCCGCGCACGCGGTCGCTCGAAAGCTGGAAGAGGCGGTCGTCGCGCGAGAAATCTTCAAACACGAGTCCCTGGCGGCGAATGTGGTTGACGCCGCCATACATCGTGCCCACCCAGATATTCTTGTCGCTGTCGATGCCGATGGTGTTGACGGTATTGTCGGAGATGCGGTTGGAGCGGCTCGTGGAGTTGTAGAGGTGAGAGAGCTGATGGGTGGTGAGGTTGTAGATCCAGAGGCCTTGGGTAGTGCCGAGGCAGAGCTCATTATCCACTATGGCCGCCGTGCGCATGAACACCTCCTGGCCGAAGGGTATATTTATCGGTGTGAGCGACTCCTCGGCAATATCCATGCTGAGCACTTTGCCATCGTTGAGAATGATCATGAGCTCCTGGCCGTTGTCGATAAACTGAGATACTGATTGACCGCGGAGATTGGCGAAATCGGGGCGGCCGTGACCTACGGGGCGGAAGCTGTTGTTGGTCTTCTCGTAAGTGTAAATGCCGTCGCGCGAGGTGCCTACGTACACCTTACCCACGTTTGACACCATGAGCACGAGCGGAATGCGCTCTTTGTTGCCGTTATGGTCGGTGATGGGGTAGAAATCCACCTTGTCGTTGTAGAAGCGGAAGGCACCCTGATTGGGTATGAGGGCCCAATGGTTGGAGTCGGCGTCGGGGTAGATCTGGCTCACCCAGTCGTCGGGGCTGATGCCATCGGCCGATTTTGGGGCGAGGAGGGTGAAGGTTTCGTGGCGTGGGTCGAAGAGGTATATGCCACGGTCGGTGCCCACCCAGATCGTACCCGAGGGGTCCTGATAGAGAGCCGATACGTTGTTGTTGCCCCGGTTGGCGGCCTCGTCGAATACGCGGTAGGTCTTCATCGTCACGCCGTCGTAGCGGTTGAGGCCGTTTTTTGTGCCAAACCACATGAGGCCCATGTTGTCTTGAATCACGGCTTTCACCGATGATGACGACAGGCCGGAGCGGTTGTCGATCACGGAGACACCGAGGGGCTTGGCCGACACGGCAGATGCGCCTGCGCCCAAAGCAATGAGCGTAAGCCACAGGCAGATATGTCGGAAAAGGGTATTCATAGTGTTATTTTATGACTTTTGCTGTGAGGGGTGTGCCGTCGGAGAGGATGCAGGTGATTATCACCGGAGTGGCTGCGAGAGCGCGCACGGCGAACGTGACATTTGTGTCTTTGACGCCCTCTGCGCGGCCTACGAGCGAGCCGTCGGGGAGCCAGGCGCTCACTGATGCAATCTGGGCGCCAGCGTCGACGCGGCAGAGGCCCGAGGCTGTGAAGAAGGCCGTGAGTTTCGGGGCGTTAGCGGGCTCGCCAGCAATCTCCTCGATGCCGCTCCAGGAGGCTTTCTCGATGCGATATACGCGGGCGTCGGCTTTCGGAACGACGGATTTGAAGCCGTCGGCTTCGGGGGCGATCATCTCGCCTGTCCAGAGCTCCTTGATCTCTTTCACGTCGGCCGGGTCGATGCCGATACGCTCGAAGCTGATTGTTTCTTCGGAGTCGTGGCCGAAGATTCCCTTCTCGAAGTTGAAGTGGGCCACGTAGAGATAGCGTTCGGTGTCGCGCATGAAGAGCGATTCGGAATATTGGCGGGAAGTGGCTGAGGAGGTTGTGGGATGGCCGCCGTCGATGGGACGGAAGGAGCCGATGTTTTCGCGCACATAGTCGTTGATGTCGCGGTTGCCCATGATTTCGAGGGCGCGGCGGCGCGATTCGGCGGAGTAGCCCACCTCCTTGCCGTCGTTGGTGACGGTGTTGGGCTCGGAGAGGTTGTCGCCGAAGATGTATGCTCCGGAGGTCATGCCCGAAGTGGCGCGGGCGCGGTTTTCGCCCATAGTCTCCTGCATGTCGTGGCCGGCTTTGCAGAGCACGAGCTGGTCGGGGTCGTTGACGGTGTATAGGCGGTCGGCCCACCAGCCGTTGCTTATTGCGTTCATCACATATTCGCTCTCACCGATTTCGGAGAAGCGGTCGCAGCACTGACGGCGTCCGTGGGCATACTGATAAGGGAAGAGAGGGGCGATCGACTCTACGATATACATGCCGTAGCGCTCGGCCTCCTCGCGCACGATGCTCATGCCATAATTGTAGGCCATTACGCCGGTTGTGATCTCGGGGTCGTACCATGAGTCGCCCTCACACATGCCATTGTTGAGGAAGTCGATCTTGACGTATTTCGCGCCATAGTCGGCATATTTCTTGAAGGCCCATTTGATGTGGGTCTTGATGGCCGGGTGGGTAGGGTCGATGGCGTAAGCCTGGTTGGATTTTACCTTGATCAGCTCGCCATTGTGACGCAGGGCCACGTCGCTCCATTTGTAGGCGGGCTCGGCTCCGACGCCTGTGCCGGGGACAGTGCTGTCGAGCACCCAGCCCCAGAGCACGAACGGACCGCCGTAGAGGCCGAGATCCATGTTGAGGCCCTGCTTTGTTTCGCGCCCTTCGCGGTAGGTGCCTTCACTGAACACCTTGTTGCCGAGGGTTGAGATGCGGGTGCCGAGATTGTCTTCGGCGAAAGAGTCGAGCGAGATCACCATCTTGCCGTCCTGGCGGTGGAAGCCGAGGTCGGTGAGATTGTCGCGCATCCATTGTGCTGTTTCGAGCACACCGTTATAGTTGATGTAGTTCATCATCACGCCCCAGGAGCTCCATCCCATAGGATTGCCGGCGGCCCATTCGAGGCGGGGCACGACGGCGGTGTTGGCATCAGCAAAGGTTTCGAGGCCTACTCGCCAATCGTCGAACATGCCTACGATGAAGCGGGCCGATTCTATCTCTGAGCCTTTCACATAGCCATGGTCGGTGACGTCGCGCGTGAGGTAATTGGCCACGCCGGAGACGAGGCGGAAGTGATTCATGCCGTAGCCCTTGCCGTAGGAGCCGAACTCTACGCCGCTCTTCCATTTGTCGTGGTCGACCGAACCGGCCACGAGGCCGAGGCGCGATTCGGGGTCGTAGATGGCGGTTACTTCGTGAGAGAGCGCGGGCTCTTCCGACAC
>CAZGJH010000029.1:0-6970 GCA_964525735.1 uncultured Sangeribacter sp. | reverse complement strand
ATTCGGGGTCGTAGATGGCGGTTACTTCGTGAGAGAGCGCGGGCTCTTCCGACACGCGGTCGTTGCCGTAGCGGATATGGCCGTCGTTGTCGTAGGGCACGGTGATGAATCGGTTGGATGAGCCGTTGAATGGGTTGGTCTTCTCGACTGATGCGAGGGGCACCATATAGTTTGAGGCCACGGTCGAGCCTTCGGGTGCGGCTATGGAAAGGGAGGCGAAGAAGCCTTCCCAATTGTCGTAGAAGTTGAGATGCTGAGCGATTGGCCGGGGCCGAAGCAATCGTCTACGGGCTCGAGGGTGACGGTGGGGGCGTCAGTTCCGGTCTTAAATGAAGAGGCGGAGCCGTCGGGGAGGAGGCTGAAGGTTGTTTCGGCGTAGGCGTTTTTGAGCACCTGACGGTCGGAGTAAGCGATATTGATGAGGCCCTCTTCGGTTACTTCTACTGCCCATTTGCCGAAGGTGTATTCGGACGGGGCAGCGGCTACCGGGAGAGCGGCGGCGAGGAGGAGAGTTACGAGAATTGAATGTGCAAAAGTTGGTTTCATGAATTAGTGTTTTGGGAGCCGTTGGGCCGCCGGAGGAGAGCTTCTGGAGAGCTTCGTGTGGGCTTCGGAGGAGCTTCGGAGGAGCTTCGGAGGAGCTTCGCGCGGGCTTCGGAGGAGCTTCGCTTGGGCTTTGAATCGGTGGCTTTGGGCTCAGATTACAGGTGCAAAATTAGGAAAATCAGTGCTTCAAATATGCTATTTTTGGTTTAAATAATGCAACAAATGCGGAAAAATCGGGATTTTTTGAAAATCGGCCCTGATTTTGCAACTTTTTGGATCATTTGAGGCAGGGTTAATAAAGAGGAAGTGCAGGCTGGTGGGCCTGCACTTCCGGAAGGAATTTTTACCTGAATATCGTTACCTAAAAACAATCAATACCTATACTATAACCTTACAATATGATTGCGATTGCAATAATCTATGAAAGATACGGCCTCACGGCCTGACATGAAAAGTTTAACCTATATTGTATTTGCCTATGTTTGCGAGTTTGAGCTCCGAGCATCCGGTAGGGACGCGATTTTTCGCGTCCACCGAGCACCTGTTGCGCCGTTATCACGGTATGCATATACCGAGCACAGTGTGTGCAGAAATACTGCGACATATCCAATGGATAATGTGATGCTATCAGAGAGACTGTCTGCTCCGCAGAGCGCTTTCGGTGAAAGCATCTCTATCGGATTGACGATGCAAAGTTCGTCTAAAAAATGCAAATCGCGTCCCTCTGATGCTCTAAAAAATGAAAAATTTGCTGAAAACCGCCTACCCTGACTCATTTCTTTCCCTCTCTGCCACATTCTTAGCGTAAGGTGATGCAGGTTAGAAGGCGGCCGGGGGCTCCGCCGCTGCGGCGATGACTCGGATAGAGGGGCTGCCCTTGGGCGTTGCGCGAGGCGAACGTGCAGCCTGGATGCTTGTGGATATTCTCAGGGTGTACACCTTGTCTTAGAAACCTCTCTACATTCACCCCTTGCAGGTCGATATGCGGCTTAACGGTAGGAGCGGCGACGAAGTCGCCGAAGCCGGCATCGAGGAATTGCTGTGCCAACTCCTGACTGACCTCATAATGCTCCATGCTAATCGATGGCCCGAAGAACACCTTCATCTTCGCCGGGTCAGCATTGTCGAGGAGGTCGAACAGAGAATCGACGATGCCGTTAAGAGTGCCTTTCCAGCCGGCGTGTAGCGCAGCGACGGCTCTGATATCCGGCATATAAACCAGTATCGGCACACAATCAGCAGTGACGACTCCAATCGGCAGCCCCTCTTCAAAAGTCACCACCCCATCCGTATCCTCCAACCCAGCTACGTGTGCTACCAACCCAGCTACGGGTGCTACCAATCCAGAATGCTGTGAGGCTAATCTCTCAGTATTCACTCTCTCATCGTCAAGAGGCTCAGAGGCACCGACAATTTTGATGTTTGTAGAGTGTGTTTGTTGAGGGAAGATGGCAAAGTCCCGATAGAGCTCACGCACAGCTCCATCCACCTCTCCAGCTCCCGGATACACGCATTGCGCCATAACCTCCTCATCCTCCCAAATCCTCTCCCTCATCAATTCCATCATCATTTCCATGTGTTGTACTACTGTCTCTGAATCACCGCCTCTTTTTGACCTTTACGTATAGCGGAAGTATCTCCTTGCATTCATCCTCCCGGAGAATCCGGAAGTTCTGTTGGCCTATAGCGTATCTCTGTTTTTGCAAAGCGTCCATAATTATCAAATTTCTTCTTTCCGGCAAATTTAACATTAAATTCCGACTTCTGCAAGTGAAGCTGACAGGCAAGAAAGTATAAGCCAGAGGTCTTTCTTATGAAAAGAAACCTTATAACGCTATTGATCATCTGCCCTTACTAACCACTGCAGCCTCTTGAAAGGTATTTTCCGTCGGAAGTTTATACACTATCTCGTTAAAGTCGTGTTTACTCACCCAGTATTTTTTAGGTAGGTTAAACATCGAATCCCTCCATTCTCGTTGGCGTGCAGTTTCCTTAAAGTATTCATCATTGCGACTCATTGTTTGTAATGGGTCATTCTTAAAGAGATCTGGTTCGGGAGTAAGCTTATAGTTGGATGAGACAATCGTGTCTACATAAACATGATAGCGATCATATGTCCATACGAAGATTTCGTTTTCCTGATTTGCCAGATAAGTTAATTCAATTGGAGGATAAAGACGGTCAATTGAATCAGATGTGATGAAATAATCGGTCTTTGGATTATAAGGAGTAGGGTGAAAGTAATAAGCGTATCTATACTTTCCGATTTTTTCAATGGTGAGATACTCGACATCCTCTTCATTGCCAATCTTATAAGTATAAGGACGATGCATCCTGGTTTGATCGTACATTTTTAATTGGCATGTGATAATATTTGAGAAGAAGTATACACCTACTAATCCTATTAGTAATAACAAGATCTTCTCCAAGAGAGTGATATTATCTGTAGTTCCTCGAGCTTTCATTACCTCTCCTTGCTAAAACCAATCTGAACATAGATTGAATCCGAGAAACATATATCGCCTACTGGATAATATAGCTTCATGATCTCACAAGCTGTTTTTATGGCTTTTTGCTCGGCTGGGAGAGCATCAGGCTCATCCTGACCAAAAGCGGTCAGGATGACGCTGAGCATAGTAAACACAAGGAGCTGTTTCATAAAATTTATTAATGCTTCATATAGTGAGCTTTCTTTCAAAGAGTTGCCCTCTTATCACTTAATTACAATTGGTGCTATTCTATTATTGGACAAGGAATCGTCGATTTCTATCTGGTTACCGACAGCATATACATTCTCACGGAATGGTAGATTCCGTATGGAATCTATCCAGTCCATGCGTTGATGACTCAATTCCAAGGCCTTTACAGACATAGGTTGAGGGTACTCCAAAGTGTCCACTTTTAGAAGATCTGGCGTTGAGATCAGCCTGTACTGCGTCGTTACCACAGTATCCAGATAATAATTCCCAAAGTCTATAAGAGATACGAACACCTCATTGGCATCCGTGTCAAGGTATCTGCATTTTATAGGCGGATAACCTGTACGGGATTTATTGGAAATAATGAAATAATCAGTCCCTGGATTGTGTGGAGTCTTATGAAAAGAAACCTTATAACTCGTATCGCCTACACGCTCAAAGGTTATGTATTCCGGGGAATCTCTTTCAACCTTATAAGTATAGGGTCGATTAAGCTGTGCCCTATCGAAGTACAGAAATAGACTTATGAGTGAATAGGGTGGTTTGAAGCGGCATATGAAAAAAATACCGCAGATCAAAAGCACAACACCATACCATCCTATGGACTGCTTGATTAGTTGATGCAACTTTTTCATTTTACTTTCTATCCGTTACTAAAAACCAAAAATAAAATGATGAGGAGTTCGAACTAAACGTAAGGTTCGTGAGAAAGAATTGGTATTTTGAATTCCCAAATTATAACCCAATCGTTGCGCACTGGTTGAGGTCACTCCCTCCATAGCATCTCCGGACTGCAATCTTTGATAGGCGTCAAAAAAGACCCTGGCAACCTTATACGGAAGACCGTTAGACGCTACGACATAGCCAGCTGCAATATTACCTACATCACGGGCTGAAGCTATCTGAGATGGACCATCCTCACTTAAAGAAATAGGCATACCTCTGTGATATTGATCGCGATCATATTTCTTCGTTGCTGTCCCATTAGTTGATTTAAAATCATAAGGATGGGCATTTTTTGCGTTTATAGCATAGTCATCTAAGAAAGGAGTGTCGGTCATCATTCTTGACAAGAACTCCTGTCCGCTGGTGTCGCTTAAGTCAATCACAGAACCTTTATTCCATGCATTCTTATCGCTGTCATAGAAAGATGTCTCGGTGACGGATGTTCCAATCGAATTACCTTTGACAGTGAAATTACCATTTTTATCCTGAGTATATTGATAAACGTTAAGATCACCGTCGAGGGCACCGCCTATCACTTCGTAGGTATTGGCTCCTGTTTGCTTCACTTGAGTTGAACGTCCGTTTGGATCTATGTTATTCACAGGGTCTCCATTGCTATAGAGGTATGGAGAGTAGGCGGCAGAGCTTGCCGCCATTGGATCAATGGCATTGAATCGTGGGAAGGAGGCGACGTAGTCGCGGGCCAAATACCCCCCGCCGTCAGGTGTGAAATACCCACCCGGGAAACGAGTCATCTTCAATGAATCGTCAACAATGATATGGCCGTTGCCTGTGTATTCGCGATGCTTCACAATCCCTGAGCGTCCGTTGTCACTTCTGATCATATTTGCCATGAATTGTTCTTAAAAAGGAGAGATTCCAGAAAACTGTATGAGGGAGTACAGAGAATAACATCATTTTTCTTTTTGTACAATTACCGCCTTTTTACGTGGCCATTGTATCGAATCCCCATACACTACTTTATTGTCGGGCTCGAAATCGACTGCAATTTTGTAAAGGGGGATAGTATAACGATTTATACTTGAAAAATCAGAGTCAGTGATGATATTATAGTTGTCGTAGCCCTCCAGACGGTGTGCCCAATAAGAATATGATTGCAACACAAATTGGTATTTTTCGCTGACAATGGTATCGATCAGATATGGTATGTGCTCAACTAATGTCAGAAGTACGATGTTTCCTTCACTTCTCAGATAAGACGCTTGAAAGTAGGGATAATTTTCCCCATTCGGATTTGTTATTACCACATAGTCACTCATGGGATTTTCCGGCGTCTTGTGAAAGAATACTTTGTAGCGCTTCTGGCCGATACGTTCAACCGTGAGATATTCCGGAGCTGCATTGTCAAGATAGTATGTCGTCCGTTCGTGGAGGTGCGGGGGGTGTGCCCTCGGCTCTTGGAAATAATACCATAACCGGGCTACAGTATCTGCATACACGTATATCTGAACATATATTCCGAAGAATAACAGAACGACAAGGCCTAAAACTCTAATTGGAGTATCGTCTTTTATTGCCATTTGTTAAGTAATTGGATTCCGTTATTAAAAACTCAATGTCTCAAAATTTTTGCTTCTTTAAGATCTGGGTATCTTTTGTGAGACGGGTAATAATACGTCAGCACGCTGTGGTTTTGTGTAACAACTGCCATCCTGAAGCGTCTGGGTGTCGTGGTATCCTCCTTCTCCTTGAGTCGGTCATGATCCTTAAGGCTAACAATTGTATCCTTCCGTAAAAGATAATGTACGGGCTCAAACTCGTAGTGATGTGAAACAATCGTATCTATCCAGAAAGGTCCGAAATCGCTGACGTCCAAATAAATCTGATTACCCTCACCTTCAGTATAACTCCACCACAAAGGTGGATAATTCTTGCTGTGTTCGCTCGTGGTGATAATATAGTCGGTTCCTGGATTTTTCGGTGTAGGATGGAAAAAGATCTTGTAGCGAGTCTCGCCAATACGTTCGTAGGTAACATACTCGGCGTTTTTATCGCCGAGCATGAAGGTGTAAGGCCGATGCATTCGTGTTCTGTCGAAGAACGCACTGATCTTAGGCAGGAAACACAGATAGAGGCAGAAAATACCTACTGCCATGCATACTATGCCAAAAAATTTAAATAGTCCTATGGATCTATTTATTGGTTCAAGAAATTGCTTCATAGGTCAACCTCACTTAAATAATTTTGATAAGGCATTAAGCATTAAATGGTGAAGAGGGGAGACTAAGCGTAATTGTCGCTCAATGGAACTGCTATTGTGAAGCCCCAAATCATATCCCAACTGTTGTGCTTGAGTAGATGAAATACCTTCTTTCGAGCCTTGATATGCATCAAATCCCAATCGAGCTAAAGGATACGGTAACCCATTAACAGCTGCAACGTAGCCAGCAGCAATATTTCCAATATCTCGTGCAGACGCTATCTGGGCGGAACCATCCTCATTTAAATATATTAACATTCCCCGATAATAATATTTTGTTTTCTTTTCCTGATCAGGGTTGTTATTTTCGTCTAATATATAATTATTTTGATTCTGAGCTTTGAAATCAAGAGGCGCTCCATTCCCTGCAGTCAAAATATATGGCAATAAGTAGGGGGTAGAGCTAAAAAGTTTAGAAAGAAATATTTGTCCACTGGGATCACTAAGATCTATTATTGCACCTTTTCGCCAACTCTTTGAATCGCTATTATAGAAAGCGGTCTCCGTTGTGGTTGTACCTATTGATTCACCCTGAACTGTGTAGTTCCCATTCTCGTCAGGGGTGTAGAGGTACACGTTCAGATCACCGTCGAGCTCACCGCCTATCACTTCGTAGGTATTGGCTCCTGTTTGCTTCACTTGAGTTGAACGTCCGTTTGGATCTATGTTATTCACAGGGTCTCCATTGCTATAGAGGTATGGAGAGTAGGCGGCAGAGCTTGCCGCCATTGGATCAATGGCATTGAATCGTGGGAAGGAGGCGACGTAGTCGCGGGCC
>CAZGJH010000028.1:0-25596 GCA_964525735.1 uncultured Sangeribacter sp. | reverse complement strand
CATATGAGCGGCAGGGAAATGGATTTTATCAACGAGGCTTTCGCCAGCAACTGGGTGGTGCCTCTCGGTCCGAACGTCAATGGCTTTGAAGCTGACCTCCAGGACTTTGTCAACCGTCGGGAGGGACAGCCTTCTCTCGACAAGTCGGTCGTGGCCCTCTCTTCAGGCACAGCCGCTGTGCATCTCGCCCTGATAGCCTGTGGCGTCGGTCCGGGCGACGACGTGATCGTGCAAAGTTTCACTTTCTGCGCATCCACCAACCCTGTGGCTTACCTTGGAGCTACTCCTGTGCTCGTTGATTCCGAACCGGAAACCTGGAACATGGATCCCGCGCTCCTTGAAAAGGCTATCGTAGAACGCATGGCCACTACGGGTCGCAAGCCTAAGGCTATTGTGCCCGTGGCCCTCTACGGTATGCCTTATAAAGTAGACGAAATCATGGAGATAGCCCGCCGCTACGACATTCCGGTGGTGGAAGACGCTGCCGAAGGCTTCGGCTCGCGCTTCGACGGGCAGGTGCTCGGCACATTCGGCCGCTACGGCGTCTTGTCGTTCAACGGCAATAAGATGATCACTACCTCAGGCGGCGGCGCCCTCATTTGCGAAGATGCCAAGTCGGCCCGCGAGATTCTCTGGCTCGCCACTCAGGCGAGAGAGTCGTATCCCTACTATCAGCACGAGACCATCGGCTACAACTATCGCATGAGCAACATCTGTGCCGGCATCGGCCGCGGCCAGATGACGATTGTGGAGGAACACCTCGCCCATCACCGCCATGTGCAGCAACTCTACGCCGAGCTCTTCAAGGATGTAGAGGGGATCACGCTCCACAAGAATCCCTCGCCACGCTTCGACTCCAATTTCTGGCTCTGCGCCATAACGCTCGACCCCTCGCTCAAGGTGAAGGGTGAGGAGAACGCCTACAAGCAGGTGATAAAAGGGGCCGTGGGTGGAGCCGCCGGTGTCGTACACGCCGTGTCGACGGCCGTCACCGACTGCCAGCCCAACGCCAACGTCGAGGCCATGCGCATGGCTCTCGATGCCGCAAATGTCGAGGCACGTCCCCTCTGGAAGCCCATGCACAAGCAGCCCGTCTTCCGCAATGCCCCCGCTTTCGTCAACGGCGTGAGCGAGGAGCTCTTCTTCAAAGGCCTCTGCCTCCCCGCCGGGCCATACGTAAAAGATGACGACGTGCGTTATATCGTAGATGTCATCAAGGAGAATATCATTCGCTAAGGCTTGATATTTTCCCCACCCCAACCGCTCTCTTTTAGACTCTTATGAAAATATTCACATCAAATCTTATTCGAGAAATAGATAATGCCACTTGTGAGGCACAGGGAATAGATTCGCTCGATCTCATGGAGCGTGCGGCCAATGCCGTCACGTTTGAGGTGATCTCCCGCTTCCTCCCGAGCCAGCGCATAGTGGTGATAGCCGGCCCGGGTAACAACGGCGGCGACGCCCTCGCCGTGGCGCGTATGCTTTACGAGCAGGGCTACAAGAAAATAGAGGTGTTCCTCTTCAATGTGATCGGCAAGCTCTCCCACGACTGCGACGAGGAGCGCAAGAAACTGATCACGATGGAGGGGCTCGACTTCACGGAGGTGAAACATGAATTCTCACCTCCATATTTGGGCGCGAAAGATGTCGTGATCGACGGCCTCTTCGGCTCCGGGCTGCGCCGCCCTTTGCAAGGGGGCTTCGTGATGCTCGCTCGCCTCATCAATGAGAGCCAGGCCTACGTGATCTCTATCGATGTCCCATCGGGTCTCTTCGGCGAATGGAATGAGAATGTGCCGCGTCGCGATATGGTGCACGCCGATCTCACGCTCGCTTTCCAGACTCCGCGCCTCTCGTTCTTCTTCGAGGAGAACGCCGAGATAATCGGCGAGCTCAAGCTGCTCGATATCGACCTCGACGAGCACAAGATGAAGGAGCTACCGTCAGACTATATGGTGGTAGAATCACGCAGCGTGCGTCCCCTCCTGCATCCGCGTCCGCTCTTCTCGGGGAAACGCGACTATGGCTCTGTGCTCCTGATGGCCGGCAGCGTGGGCATGATGGGTGCGGCTGTGCTCGCGGCAAAAGCCACGATGAAGAGCGGCGCCGGGCTTGTGACGGTGCACAGTGCCAAAGTAGGTATGCAGATTGTACAGACGGCCGTGCCGGTGGCCATGTTCGAGCCCGACAGGAATGAGAACTTCATCACCGACATGACCATACACCACACTCACCAGGCTGTGGCTGTGGGCCCGGGCATCGGGACAAACACTCGCACTATCGATGCCCTCGAACAGCTTCTCAAGACCTGCAAGGTGCCTTTGGTGCTCGACGCCGACGCCCTCAACTGCATAGCGCATCGCCCGGCTCTTCTTCAGCTTCTCCCGCCGCAGACCATCATCACGCCCCATGTGGGTGAGTTCGACCGCCTCTTCGGCGAGCAACCCAATTCTGAGGAGCGCTTGAAGAAGGCCCTCGATATGGCCAACTATTACAACATCATCATCGTGCTGAAAGGGCACTACACCGCCACCGTGCGCCCCACCGGACGTGTCTATTTCAACTCTACGGGCAATCCGGGCATGGCCACAGCCGGCAGCGGCGATGTGCTTACAGGCGTGATCGCGGCTTTCCTCGCGCAGGGCTATCGTCCTGAACACGCCGCTACGATCGGGGCTTTCGTACACGGCCTGGCCGGCGACATGGCGGCTGAGCAGATCGGAGAGTTCGGTCTCACGGCCTCCGACATAGCCGATTGGTGCGGCCTCGCTATACGTGCTATTATTAATAAGGAGGTGTGAGCTTCACCCTCCTCTAATAAATAAAAGATTCAAGATATGAAACGTGCCTCAAGAAAATGGCTTCCGTTTGCCATGGCCCTCCTGGCGTTCGCTCCAGGCTACGGCCAGCAGACCAAGGTCTTGACCGCCGACAAACACAATGAGTATGGCCTTGTTTACACTCTCCCCCAGACCGCTCTCAAAATAGAGGTGACGGCTACGCGAGAGGTGCGCAAAGCCGGGCCTTACTATCAGTATGCCAAGAAATATATCGGAACGGATGTCGTGATAAAGGAGGATGCCGAAATCTGGACAATCTCCTCCGTCAGGGTGGCTCCTTATGGCGTGCCCAACACTGACACACGCTATCTGATGCAGCTCAAACCGGGGGCCACGACCTTTATCGGCGTGGCTGAAGACGGTATGTTGCTCTCTATCAATACCAATCCGGCCGATTTGCCCGAATTCAAAGCTTCTCCCGAGAAGGATATGGAGGGGGAGCAGCTGGCCGACCGCGAATATCTGCAATATGTAGATGAAGATTTCATCGCCTCGCAATCGTCGGCCAAACAGGCTCAGATGCTGGCCGAAAATCTTATGGAGATTCGCGATGCCAAGCTCTCGCTCACACGTGGCACGGCCGACCAGATGCCTACCGACGGTCGCCAGCTGGAGCTGATGCTTAACTCGCTGCGTCACCAGGAGGCGGCTCTCACGGCTGCCTTCATCGGCAACGTCACGAAAGAGACTGTTTCGAAGATCTACACTTTCCTCCCCACGGAGGAGGGTAAGAGTGTGCTCTTCCGTCTCAGCGACTTCGACGGCTTCGTTGATACCGACGATTACTCCGGCGAACCCGTTTACATCACCGTCACTCCCACTGAGGAGGGGGCGCTTCCCGTAGATGCCAAAGGTGAGGTGAAGAAGGTGCCGAAAGATGCGATCGCCTACAACATCCCTGGCGCGGCCAAAGTGTCGCTCTCTTTCAAGGGGAAGAATTTCTTCTCCCAGGAGTTTGATATGGCTCAGTTTGGCGTGGTGTTCGGCCTGAATCCGTTGCTTTTCAGCGACAAGAAAGCTCCCTCGTATGCTGTCTTCGATCCTGTCACAGGTGCGTTGCGTGAAATCGGAGCGTTGAAAGATGCTCAGGAGTAAACCCACAGGCCTATGTATCAGCCTAATATTTTCAGCCAGAATGACAACGGGGCGTATGGCGCGTCGCCTTACGGCGCTCCTGAAGCAGCCCAGGCCAGGCCGTCATTTTCACTCTCGCAATACACTTCTGCTATCGGCAATGCCATTCGCGCCGCTCAGAATCTGAAGAATGCCTGGGTGCGTGCCGAATTGAGCGACGTGCGGTTCAGCGGAGGCCACTGCTACATGGAGCTCATAGAGAAAAATGAGTTGGGGCAGACAGTGGCCAAACTGCGTGCGGCCATCTGGGCTTCGAACGTCAACGCGATACGTCGCAAGTTCTATCTCGCCACAGGGAGCGATATCGTTTCCGGACTGAAAGTGATGGTGCAGGGCACAGCCACTCATCACACGCTCTATGGCCTATCCTTTACGATTCAGGATATCGACCCCTCTTATACGATGGGAGATATGGAGCGGCTCCGCAGGGAAATCCTTGAGCGGCTGCATCGCGAGGGTATACTTACGCGCAATCAGCAACTCCAGATGCCCATCACCCCGCAGCGCATAGCCATCATTTCTGCCGATGGCGCGGCCGGCTACGGCGATTTCATCGACCAGCTTGTAAACAATCCGGAGCGTTTCCGCTTCACCCCCAAGCTTTTCCCGGCTGTGATGCAGGGCGATCGCGTCTCCGCTTCCGTAAGGGGTGCTCTCGATATGATCGAGGCTTCGAAAGATGAATGGGATTGTGTGGCTATTGTGCGTGGCGGCGGCGCCACTACCGATCTGAATGGCTTCGACGATTACGATCTTGCCCGACGCATCGCTACATTCCCGCTCCCGGTGGTAGTGGGAATCGGTCATGAACGCGATCGCACGGTGCTCGACGAAATAGCGCATACTCGTCTGAAGACCCCGACAGCGGTAGCCTCCTTCTTCGTAGACACCCTGCGCAACGCATTTATGAAGGTGTCTGGTCTGGTAGATTTCGTCACACGTTACTCTGCCGATCGTCTTATGGGTGAACATCGCCGTCTCGACAACCTTGAGGCTACAATTCCCGTCATAGCCCGCAGTCGCTTGGAAGCAGCCAAAGCGCATCTCGACAAGGAGATAACGCGCATTCCGGTGTTGGTGACGTCGCGCATACAGACAGCCTACAATCAGCTCAACACGGCCTCAAGAGTCTTGGGAGTATTGAGCAATCGCCAATGCACACTCGCCGGCAGCCGCTTAGAGGAGTATAAGCGGCGCCTCGGTATATTGACCGATACGATACTGAAGCGATCGTCGGCCGATATAGCTCGCATCGCAGGTATGGTGGAGGTGCTCAGCCCTTCAAACACTTTGCGTCGTGGCTACTCCATAACGCGCATAAACGGGAAGGCCGTCACAGATGCCTCCACGCTCAATCACGGCGATGTTATCGCCACCGAGCTGAGAGATGGCACGGTAGAATCGGTAGTGAAATAATTAATTGTAAACAAAAGAATTATGGAAGATATGACATATTCGAAGGCTGTGGCCGAATTGGAAGGGATTGTAGCCAAGATGCAATCAGACAATTGCGACATCGACAGCCTCGCGGGCTACACATCGCGTGCGCTCGAACTCCTCAAATACTGCAAAGAGAAACTTCACACCACCGATGAGGAGGTGAAGAAGTGTCTCGAAGCATTGACGAAGGTCTGATTACTCGCGGTAATAGAAGATTTGATTATTCGCGGTAATAGACGCGTTTCACACGTGGCGACACAGAAGTGAGAATCTCGTAAGGGATCGTCTGAAGCAGATCGGCCAGACGCTGCACAGGGGCATCGGGCCCGAAGATCTCAACTGAATCGCCCACTTTGCAATCTATATCGGTGACATCGATCATGCAGGCGTCCATGCAGATGGTGCCTACGGTCGGTGCCTCCTTTCCGTTCACTTTCACCTTCACGTTGCCATATCCGAAGCGGCGGTTCATGCCGTCGGCATAACCGATAGGAATGGTGGCGATACGCGACTTCCGCGTAAGAGTCCCCTTGCGGCCGTATCCAATAGCCTGATCCGTATCCCATTCTCTGATAGAGATAATCACGGTGCGGAGGGTAGAGATCGGCCGGAGGGGCTTCTCTATATCCTCGGGGAGGGTGTTCGCGCCGTAAAGTCCGATTCCGAGGCGCACCATATCGTAATGATGCTCGGGATACCTTACGATGCCGGCTGTGTTGAGCACGTGGCGCTTCACCGGGTAGGGGATTGCCTGCATCACTCTCTCCGTCATATCGCGGAAGCGAGTGAGCTGCCCCTCCGTGTATAGATCCATGTCGAGGCAATCGGCTGTGGCAAGGTGAGAGAACATCGAAGCTAATTTCACGGCTTTCTGGCCGTTGATCAGCGCGGCCGCCTCATCCAATTCATCCATCAGAAGACCAGTGCGGTGCATACCCGTGTCGAGTTTGAGGTGGATGGGGTAATTCTCCACACCATTCCGTTGAGCCTCCGTTATAACATCGCGCAGCATATCGAGCGAGTAGATCTCCGGTTCGAGACGGTTGGAGAACATCGCCTTATAGTTTACGGCCTTCGGGTTCATCACCATGATGGGCATTGTTATGCCGTTGCGGCGCAGGTCGATACCCTCGTCGAGCACAGCCACAGCCAAATAAGCCGCTCCGCAATCCTGAAGAGTCTTGGCAATCTCATAACTGCCCGCTCCATAGCCGAAAGCCTTCACCATGGCCACAATTCCTGTTCCGGTGGGTATCAGGCTGCGGAAATAATTGTAATTCTCCACCATGGCATCGAGGTTAACCTCCAACACCGTTTCATGCTTGCGAGCCTCCAGCATCTCCGTGACGCGATCGAATTCAAATTCGGGGGCCCCCTTCACGAGGATGATCTCCGAGTTGAAATCGGCCGGAGTGAGCTGCGACAGCAATTCTTCAGTGTCGCTGAAGAAACGTGCCTCCTTGCCGAAGAGGTGGGCGTGGGCCATCAGATTTTTACCCACACCGATAAATTTTTCAACTCCCGACTCCTTCACCACTCTGGCTATCGCCTCATATGTTTCGCTGCCGCCTGAGGTTTCATGGCGTATGTCGCTCATGATGAGGGCAGGATGCTGGTGAGGCATAGCGCGGCGCATCATGAAGTCGATGGCCGGACGGAGCGATGAGAAATCGCTCGTGTAGGAGTCGTGAATCACGGAGCAGCCGTTTATGCCCTCGCTTACATTCAGGCGTGTGCCTATTCTTTTGAGCAGTGAGAAGCGCTCGGCTATTTGCTGCGCGGATAACCCCTTCGAGATGAGGAAAGCGAGAGCCGCGCCGGCGTTTTCAAGGTCGTAGTCGTGTACGATCGGGGCCTTCACTTCGTGAGTCTTACCCCGATAGGTATATTTCACAGAGGCTTCACCTTTCTCACTTTTATCCGCTCCGATCTTCTCCACGAAGATATCGGCCGAGCGGTCGCGCGCCGACCAGCTGATGAGTTGGCATCGCGATGCGTAAGGCTTCAGAGCCTCTTTCAGAAAGGGTGAGTCAAGATTGTAGATTATTGTGTGGGTGGCGGAGGTAGAGGCGAGCAGAGCCTTCTCTTCAGCCTTCTCCTTGAGAGAGGCGAAGCCATCGGCATGAGCGTCGCCGATATTGGTAATGATCACCGTCAGCGGTCGTATACATTTGGCCAGGCTTTCCATTTCACCCCGTTTCGATACCCCGGCCTCAATGAGTGCGAGCTGGGTAGAGTCTTCGATCTCCCACATGGAGAGGGGCACGCCGATTCTGGAATTGAAACTGCGTGGAGAGCGGGCTATTTCATAGAGGGGTTCGAGAAGCTGGAAGATCCATTCCTTTACTGTTGTCTTCCCACGGCTTCCGGTGATACCTACCACTTCGGTCGCGGCTTCCGAAGCATCTGCGGGAGAGGGGTTGCGGGTGGAGGCGGCTATCTTTTGGAGAGCACCGATCACGTCGTCGGTAATGATGAAAGAGGCATCCGTGAGAGGCTTCATCTCATCAGGAATTTCGTTGGCTACGAAGTGTCTTACTCCCTTGTCGTATAGATTCTTGATGAAGCGGTGGCCATCGTTGCCCCCTGGAGTTCGGATAGCGAAGAAGAGTGAGGAGGCGGGACGGGTAAGGCTTCTGGAATCTGTGAGGAGAGTGTCGATCACGACATTCGAATCGGCCTTTATGCCGAATCGATCGGCTATTTCGGAGTATGGGAGTCTCATTAGCAGAGTGAATTGAAAAGACTTTTTTACATCGGGAGAGAGAAATCCGATTCAAAATTACAATTAAATCTCCATATGAGCAAAAAGAGGAGGAGTAAATTGCAAAGAGGAGCAAAAAGAGGAGGGAGTGTAGACTTGCTATGATGATAAAAAAGAGTGACCGGAAGACTTGCGATGAGAAGCAAAAAGAGTGGCGGGAAGACTTGCGATTAGGATAAAAAAAAGGACGCATAATCACTACGCATCCATTTTTTCCAATAACCCTCGAACCACGTCGAAGGAAATTGCAGGTCCTAATCCTAATTTTAACTATTAATCCATAACTTTACTAATGCAACAATTAATTTGTCAATGAAACGATTAATTGGTCTTATGAGAAGAATTTAACTATCCTATTTTAAAATATAAAACAGGATATTTTATCTTTGTATGGCAGGACTTTACTCAGCGATGGAGTGTGCGCATCCCGCCAGAATCAAATATTCTGTTATATGCCCAATCGCTGCCGAGAGGCTCGGCAGGAATGTTGAGCGTGGAATCACGTTGCAAAGTTACTAATAATTTTTTGTTAAAACCTTAATTTTTTTGATTTAAATTTAGTTAATCAGCTATTTCGGGCCGAAATTTATGTTAATTAATGTGAAACGCCTCTTTTAGCCATCCTAATTTGCTTTCAGAGGGATAGGTACGGTCGAGCATGACGGGCACAACGGAGACTATTCCGTGGGAGAGACACCACTCGTCGGTGTCTTCATTATCGGGCTCCTCATTCTCGAATTTGCCCGTCAACCAATAGAATTTTCCCCCTTGCGGGTCGATGTATTCGCGGTATTCGTCGGTCCAGTTGCCTTTGCATGATTTCGTGAGCCGCATCTCCGTAGGAGGGGTGGCAGAATTTGGTATGTTCACGTTAAGGCACACACCTTCGGGCAAACCATGCTCAAGCACCCCTTTCACGATGGCGTCGATAAAAGGATAGCAAGGCTCGAAATCGGCAGCAGGTGAATGGTCGGTGAGTGAGAAGCCTATCGACGGGATACCGAAAGCGCATCCTTCGAAGGCCACACCCATTGTGCCTGAATATAGCACGTTGATAGAGGCGTTGGAGCCGTGGTTGATACCGCTCACCACCAGATCGGGTATGCGGGGAAGCACATTGTGCATCGACAGCTTGACACAATCTACGGGTGTGCCGTTCACTTTATACATCTTGGCGCCGTGATAATCGTCGACCTGCATGACACGCAGAGGCGAATTCACCGTCAACGCCATGGATTGTGCCGAACGGGGTGAATCGGGACACACGGCCACGACATCGCCAAACTGAAGCAGGCGGTCGATAAGGCAATGCACGCCGTTGGCGAAAATGCCGTCGTCGTTGCTCACGAAGATAAGAGGCTTCTTGGTTTCCATATGAATAAACAGTTGAAGTTATTTCTTTTTGCGGAGAAGGTAGCGGTCGATGATGATGCATCGGTCGGCACCGGGAAGCGAGGAGAGAGTGTCGGTAGAGGGGAAGGTGGTATAGTCCTTGCGCATCTTCCGGAAATCATTGTGCGCCCGAATCACGGCTTTCGCGTTGGCCACGTCTGCCTTGGCAAGAAACATCGCGAAAGCGAGAGTGTCGGCGAGGCGACGCACGAAGAGCTTCCTCTTGCCCTGCTTGCGCGGCAGGTTTTTGTGAAGAAGCAGGAGGTTGTTGCGGAAGTTGAGGTAGGTTTTCTGCGGATTCCCTTGCGCGAGGGATGCGCCGCCTACATGGTAAACCTCTGAGGAGGGAACTGCGCAGACGCGATAGCCGGCGGCGTGCATGCGGCAGCATAGGTCGATCTCCTCCATATGGGCGAAAAACTTCGGGTCGAGCCCGCCGAGACTGCGGTAGATCTCCGTGCGCACCATCAAGGCGGCTCCCGATGCCCAGCAAATGTCGGCCGGGGCTGAGTCGTATTGCCCCAAATCTTTCTCGATGGAGTCGAAGAGGCGGCCGCGGCAATAGGGATAGCCTAATTTGTCGAGATACCCACCGGCCGCCCCGGCATATTCGAAGCTGTCGCGTGCGTGATAGCTTTTGATTTTCGGTTGCACGGCCGCCACATCCTGATGCGAGCGCATGAAGACAAGAAGGGGACGGCACCAGCCGGGCGTCACCTCCACGTCGCTGTTGAGAAGAAGCGTGAAAGGGTAGGGGGGCAATCCCTTCGCCACCCTCGCCTCATTCACGATCTCTATGGCGCGGTTGTAGCCCTCGGCAAAACCATAGTTTGTGCCGAGTTCCACCACCTCCACCTCCGGGGCGTTGGCGCGGAGCCATGCCACAGAGCCGTCGGTAGAGCCATTGTCGGCCACAATCAAATCAGCTTCGTCGCTGACAGTGTATTTTACAGCTGTCGGGATGAACTCCTGGAGCAGTTTCTCTCCATTCCAGTTGAGAATAATTACAGCGAGCTCTTTCATATCACTCGGGTTTGTTTGCAAGGGGGGTTACGTGAGAGGCCGTCATCATCTCGGGTTCTTCGGGATGTATGGCCTCCAAGTAAACGTCGGATACCGTGTTGATCAGTTTCGGGCGTAGCGGGGCCTCCACGCGGATATAATTGTCGGTGAGTCCGTGCATATGCTCCTCTCCGGCAGCCTGTTCCCAAAGCACAGGGCGCACTGTGCCGCGATGGCGGGTCATGAAAGCCTCCATCTTGCTGTCAGACACGCGGGTGAGTTCCGCCACCCGGCGGTGTTTCTCCTCCTGGCTCACGCTCTCATCGAGCAGCAGGGCCTTCGTGCCTGGGCGTTCGGAATAAGGGAATATGTGATAACGGGTCACGTCGATGCTGCGAGCGAATTCGAGGCTCTTATCCCATTCTTCAGGAGTCTCACCTCTCGATCCGGCCATTATGTCAACTCCGATGAAGGCGTCGGGCAGATAGCGGCGCACAGTCTCCACCTTCTGGCGGAAGAGAGACGTGTCGTAACGCCTGTTCATCAATCGGAGCACCTTGTCGGAACCCGACTGCAGCGGTATGTGGAAATGGGGCATGAAAGCGCGTGCCTCTTCGGCTGTCCAGCGGATAATCTCCTCCGTGAGCAGATTGGGCTCGATCGAGGAGATTCGGAAACGCTCTATCCCCTCCACGCTGTCGAGGCTTTTGAGCAGGTCGAAGAATGTCTGGCCGTTGTCGGAGCCGAATTCACCGATATTCACTCCTGTGATCACAATCTCCTTGCCGCCGGCCGCGGCTGCTTCGCGGGCCATCTGCGTGAGGGCCGCGATATCGCCTGAGCGAGATTTGCCGCGTGCGAAGGGGATGGTGCAATACGTGCAGAAATAATTGCAGCCATCCTGCACCTTGAGGAAGAAGCGGGTGCGGTCGCCCCGTTCGCAAGAGGGGCTGAAACGGGATATCTCGAAAGTAGGCGTCACCTCCACATGCTTTTTGCGAGAGGCGAGCCAGGAGTCGATATAGTCGGCCATGCGCAATTTCTCGTTAGAGCCGAGCACGATCTCCACACCCGGGAGAGCGGCCACCTCCTGCGGCTTGAGCTGGGCGTAGCAACCGGTGACGGCGATAGAGGCATCGGGATACTTGGAGGCAAGGCTGCGTATGAGGCGACGCCCCTTCTTATCGGCCATCTCTGTGACGGAGCAAGTATTGACGATGCAGATATCGGGCGTCTCCCCCTTGGCGGCTTTGATAATGCCGCGCTCGGAGAGCATCTTCCCGATGGTGGAGGTTTCGGAGAAATTGAGTTTACAGCCCAGGGTATAGTAGGCTGCCTTTAATATTTGAGAGTTGTCGGTCATAAGAAATATGATTGTCGGAAGCGCAGTCTTCTCCACGCAGCGAAGAGAGGGCCCGGGGGAGAAGAGGATGCAGAAAGGCTTCCGATGCAAAATTAGTGAAAAAAGAGCATGAAGAGGGGTTGGAGAGTCATAAAAATAATAAAACGGGGTTAAAATATGGGCTTGGGAATAAAAAAACGTGAGAAAAGATTGACAAAGGGGGTAGTAATTTATTAACTTTGCAGTCCGGTTTATACATGTGCGAGCCACATGGCACAGAAGCAATCAGCTTCACTATCCTGAGGATATGAAAAATAACAAAGAGGTAAAAATCTCATATTGGGCAGCTCATCTCACTACGATTGTGAGCGTGACGCTTGTGCTCATAATTATCGGCATCATCGCTCTGATAAGCATCGGGGCGGCCAATGAAACCCGTAGGCTTCGCGAGAAGCTCGAGGTGAACATCGTCATGGCCGATACTGTGCAGAATGTAGCTGCCGAAGCTTTAGGCAAGCGAATCGAGCAGACGCCCTACGCCCTGGCGGTGGGGGTGGTGAGCAAAGAGGATGCGTTGAAAAACTGGAAAGCGGATACAGGCGAAGACCTCGAAGCCCTTTTCGGAGTGAATCCGCTATCGCCTGAAGTCACCTTCACTTTGCGCTCAGAATATGCCAGCCCCGACTCAATACGGAAAATCGAGAAGCAGCTCAAGGCTTTGCCGGGAGTGGAGGGTATAGCCCTTCCCGACTCTACACTTGTAGAGGGTATGAACCGTAATATTGAACGCTTCACCATGATTCTCGGCGCGATAGCTCTCGTGATGATCATAATCTCTTTCGTGCTGATCAACAACACCGTTCATCTTGCCATATATGCCCGACGCTTCACGATACACACGATGCAGCTCGTCGGGGCCACAAATGGCTTTATCCGTCGTCCTTTCGTCAACAACAACATGCTCTCCGGCTTCTTGGCCGGGTGTGTGGCAGCCTGTCTGATATGCGCGGCCATCTCCGCCGCTCCTCAGGCCGGCTTCAGCGACGTGACGGAATATATAGGCTGGGATATGCTCGGCATCGTGGCCGCAGCCCTGATTCTGCTCGGCATTCTGCTCTGCGGAATCGCGGCCTGGATAGCCACCTCGCGCTATCTGAAGCAGGATTACGACGAACTTTTCAAATAGAACTTCATACAATAAATTCAAAACAGATAAAACGTGGCGAAAAAATTTGAAATAGAGGAGCCCGATCCCCAGGGGCTCGACCGTATCAAGAATTCTGATCGTCCCTTCTCGAAGATCAATTATTATCTGATGGGAGGATGCATTGTGCTCATAGTGCTCGGCTTCATTCTGATGAGTGGAGGCGGCAGCACCGTTGAAAACGGTTTCAATCCCGAGATCTTCAGCACGCGCCGCATCATCGTTGGCCCCGCTTTCTCTTTCTTGGGCTTCCTGTTGATGGCCTTCGCGATAATCTACACTCCGAAATCGCGCCGCGCTTCAACCCAGCAACAGTAAAATCAACGTCAATAAAAGAAGATATATAAATGGAATGGTTAGACGCCCTCATACTCGGCATCGTTCAGGGCCTTGCCGAGTATCTGCCAATCAGCTCAAGCGGTCATCTTGTGATATTCAGAGAGATCTTAGGTGTAGATCTCCCCACAGATGAGGCTGTGCAATTCGATGTGATCCTTCACGCGGCCACTGTGCTCTCCACTATCGTAGTGCTCTGGCCGATGTTTGCCAAGCTTTGTCAGAGTTTCTTCACTTTCCGCAGAGACAATGATTTCTATTATGTGTGCAAGATTCTGATCTCCTGCATTCCAATCGGAATCGTGGGCGTATTCTTCAAGGATCAGGTAGAGGAGATTTTCGGCGGCGGCCTCACGGTGGTGGGCACATGTCTGCTCATTACGGCCTGTCTTCTCGCGTTCGCTCATTGGAGCGGCCTGAAAACCAACGGCAAGGGTATGGTGAGCGCCGATAAGGGACGCGACATCACCTGGCTCGACGCTTTCGTGATCGGTTGCTCACAGGCTGTGGCAGTGTTGCCCGGTCTGAGCCGTTCAGGCACGACGATCGCCACCGGTATCCTTATCGGCGACAAGCGCGACAAGGTGGCCTCCTTCTCTTTCCTCATGGTGATTATCCCGATTTTGGGCGAGGCACTTCTCGATATGAAAGATATTATCTCCACCCCGGCCGATCAGAGCGACACCACCGTAGGTGCGCTTGCTCTTGTGGTTGGCTTCGTGGCTGCGTTCACCGTTGGCTGCTGCGCATGTAAATGGATGATCAATCTGGTGAAGAAAGGCAAACTGATCTGGTTTTCCATCTATTGCGTTGTGATGGGTGTGCTCTGCCTCCTCTGGCATTGATAAAATGGAAACGACACAAGAATGGATTTTATAACAGGAGAAATAATAGGAATTGACAAGCCGTTGGGGTGGACCTCCTTCGATGCCGTAAAACGCATACGCGGGGCGATACAGCGACGGCTCCACGTGAAGAAATTCAAGGTGGGACACGCCGGCACGCTCGATCCTCTCGCCACCGGAGTGCTGATAATCTGCACCGGGCGTGCTACCCGACGCATCGAGGAGCTTCAGAACGGCGACAAGGAGTATGTGGCCACAATCAAATTGGGTGCCACCACCCCGAGTTTCGACCTCGAGAAGGAGATCGATGCCGAATATCCCTGGGAGCACATCACCCGCGAGAAGATCGAGGAGATATTGCCGCGTTTCACGGGGCGTATCATGCAGGTGCCCCCGATATTCTCGGCCGTAAAGGTAGAGGGTAAGAGGGCCTATAATCTGGCCCGCAAAGGTAAGGATGTAGAGCTCAAGGCGAAGCCGCTTGAAATAAAGGAGATGGAGATTCTCGATTGCTCCTTGCCCGAGGTGACGCTGCGCATCGTGTGCAGCAAAGGCACCTACATACGCGCTTTGGCTCGCGATTTCGGCGAGGCTCTCGGAAGCGGCGCGCATCTCACGGGGCTGCGTCGCACACGGGTAGGCGTAGTGCCGATCACATCGTGCATGAGTGTCGACGAGGCCGTGGCGCGTATAGCCGAGGCCGAGCTCACCTTCCCCGACGACTACCGCTTGCCCCAGCAAGACTGATAGCTGATCATAGAAAACACAACAACATATACCGAGAGGTCTTGTATAGGCCTCAATATCACAGACAGCAGACATGAAACTTTCACAGTTTAAGTTTAAGCTACCCGACAACCTGATAGCTCAGTATCCCTCAGAGAATAGGGATGAGTGCCGCCTTATGGTTGTCAACACACGCACAAAAGAGATAACTCACCATGTATTCAAGGAGATAATCAATTTCTTTGACGATGGCGACGTGATGATTTTCAACGATACGAAAGTGTTTCCGGCGCGTCTTTATGGGAATAAGGAGAAGACCGGTGCGCGTATCGAGGTTTTCCTGCTCCGAGAATTGAATGAGGAAAATAAGTTTTGGGACGTGCTCGTGGAGCCGGCCCGTAAAATCCGCATAGGCAACAAGCTATACTTCGGCGAAGACGATTCGATGGTGGCAGAGGTGATCGACAACACCACCTCGCGTGGCCGCACGCTCCGCTTCCTTTACGACGGGCCGCACGACGAATTCAAGGAGGTGCTCTATTCTATGGGGGAGACTCCGCTTCCTGAATATATCACTCGTCCTGTAGAGGATAGCGACGCCGAGCGCTACCAGTGCATCTTCGCAGAGAAAGAGGGAGCGGTGATGGCTCCTGCCGCCGGCTTGCACTTCAGCCGCGAGCTTCTGAAACGCCTGGAGATAAAGGGTGTGGAACGCGGTTTCCTCACGCTTCACAGCGGTCGAGGCAACTTCAAGGATATCGACGTTGAAGATCTCACCAAACATCGCATGGACAGCGAGGAGATGTTTGTAAACGAAACCCTCGTGGATATCGTCAACGCGGCCAAAGACCGCAACTCAAACGTCTGCGCCGTGGGCACCTCCGTGCTCCGCGCATTGGCAACGGCCGTTTGCATGAACGGCCATCTGATGACGTTCGAGGGCTGGACCAACAAATTCATCTTCCCTCCCTACGACTTCACCGTCTGCAATTCGCTCGTATCCAACTTCCATCTTCCCCTGAGCACCATGCTCATGATGGTAGCGGCCTTCGGAGGCTACGACCTCGTGATGAAGGCCTACGACGTAGCCGTCAAAGAGAAATACCAGTTCGGCGCCTACGGCGACGCGATGCTCATACTCCGCTAAACAATAGAACCCCATAAAAAATAAGCCTCTGAGATCAGATCTCAGAGGCTTATTTTTTATGTCTTGGAAATTATTTTGCCGGTGCCGCCGGCTCTTGAGGAGCGTATTCCGGTTTGTATTTGATAATTTTAGCTGGCAATCCGGCCATTACTGCGCCGTCGGGCACATCGCGAATCACGACGGCTCCCGCTCCAATGAGGCAGTCGGTGCCGATACGGGTTACGCCAGTCATGATGGTGGAGCCCATGCCGATATAGGCATATTTTTCGGCTATGATACTTGCGCCTACGTTTACACCGTTTGATACGAATACACCTTGGCGCAACACGGTGTGATGCACGATGCTGGTGCCTACAGAGATCATCACATCTTTCTCGATCTTGACATGAGGCATCAAAATCGTGCCACACAGGATATACACCCCTTCGCTGGCAATCTCCACATCGGGCGACACAATGACATCTCTATGGATAAAATTCGGCGTGAGATATCCGCAGCGGCGGGCCTCTTCAAGGAAGTTGGAGCGTATGCGATTGCTGCCGATAGGGCAATATATAGCTTCAACGCCATAGCGGCTTCTTAAATCAGGAAGCAGGGTGGTATCGCCAAAGATGGGCAGCCCCCAAATACGTTTGGAATGAAGTGTTTCATCATCATCAAGAAAACCGATCACATTCACTCCCGCTTCACGCAGATACGAAAGATATACCTCGCCGTATTTCCCGGCACCAATAATAACGCTCTTCATTTCAATTGTGTCCATTAAACGGTCCTACAGTGGCCTGTCCTTCGGCAGAAATTCCTTCACGTTTAAACACCTTCTGGATGGTGAGGAGAATGATTTTGCAATCGAGAAGGAAAGAGATGTTGTCGACATACCAGACGTCGTATTCAAACTTTTTCGTCCACGTGATAGAATTGCGGCCATGCGTCTGTGCCCATCCGGTTATGCCGGGGCGCACGTCGTGACGGCGAGCCTGTTCCTTGCTGTATAGCGGCAGATAATGTGTGCGCAATGGGCGCGGCCCGATGATTGCCATATCACCTTTAAACACATTCCAAAGCTGCGGCAACTCATCGATAGAGGTCGACCTGATAAATTTCCCTACTTTTGTGAGACGTTGGGCATCAGGCAGTAATTTCCCGTCGGCATCACGTTCGTCGGTCATAGTCTTGAACTTGTAGACTTTAAAAATCTTGCTGTCTTTGCCCGGACGCTCCTGTGAGAAGAATACTCCGGCTCCTTTATTGGCAAAATGCAACCATACGGATACAATCGCCATAGGAACGGATAATCCTATGAGCGCAACTCCAGACAAGCTCATATCTATGGCTCTTTTGAAAAAACGTCTATACAGATTCATCGATAATATCAACTGCTTTTTAATTGAAGCCTTTTGTAGCTTCACTTCAAAAGTGGTTCATAAGAATAAACGTTGGGATTCAGGATTTATTACCGCCGTTCGTAAGGGTTTTCTCAACATCGCGGTATACTTTGATTACATTCTCTTCATCAAATAGTGTTTCAGCTCGCTTTCGGGCTGCCTCGCTCATGGCTATTTTCTTCTCTTTCGGCATCTCGATAATCTTTATCATGGCCTCAGCCAAAGCTTTCGCATCCCCCTTGGGCACCAAGAATCCGCTCACGCCATCTTCTACCGTCTCGCGGCATCCAGGGATGTCGGTAGTGATGATTGGGCGCCCCATTGAGCAGGCTTCCATCAGAGAGCGGTTGAGACCTTCAAGATATTTGCTCGGGAGCACCATTACAGTGCCGTCGCGCAACACGTAGGAGGGGACATCGTTGGTGCGTCCCAAGTATTTGATATAGCCGGCATCGTTGTCGGCCATCACCTGCTTTTCGGGCACACCCATCTTGCTGTTGGGGGCCAGGGGGCCGAGAAGCTCTATCTCGATATCGGGATATTTCTCTTTCACTATCTTGGCGGCCTCCACATATTCGTTGTAGCCTTTGTCGTAGAGCACTCTTGCCACCATCAGGAAGCGCGTAGTGTTGAATTGCATCGGCCGATAGGGGTAATCGTTGAGATTTACGCCTTCGCCCCCTGTGAGATGTATGAGTTTCGAGGGCTTAACGTAGCCACCGTTGAGCAGAGTCTTTTTGTTGGGCTCATTCAGCACGAACACTCTGTCGGAGAGGCGCAGCCCCATCTTATAGAGGGTGCGACCAATCTTTTTCTTGGCCGAGTCGCCTTCAAAAACGTAGCCGAGGCCTGCCACCATAGAGACGCAGGGTATGTGAAGCATCTTGCAGGCGAGTGTGCTGTAGATATTCGGTTTGATGGTGAATTGAAACACTATCTCCGGCTTCTCTTTACGATAGATCTTGAGCAACTGTTGGAGATATTTGAAATCGCCTGCAGGATTGATATCGTTGGGGTTGACCTTTACGGTGTAGAACACCCATCGAGGGTCGAGCGATGCCAGCAGATCGTCGGTCACCGTCGAAGCGGGCACAATGACCACTACTCTCCATCCCTGAGAGACAAAATCTCTCATGATATTGCCTCTGAAATGAAGAAGGCCGGAGAGGACGTTGTTGCAGAATACGACAGTTCTTGTAGCCATGATCAGAATCTATTGAAGAGTACAGCCAATTTGAAAATAGTATTGAAAACGCGGCGGTTGGTCTTGAATTCAGATGAGCGGAGAAGCGTGGCTTTCCGTTTGAGCGAATTCTTATAGCCGGCCACCGCTTCGAGCGTGTGGAGACGTTGCGGACTGATCCATTCGGAATAGGTGTCGAGGATATCGGCCGCTTCGTGAGAACGTTGGAAGTCGGAGCTGAGAAACATATTGAGACGGCGCTTCCAACTTTTGAGCATGCTTTGGTTGCCTCCCACTACGTTGTGGCCATGTTGCCGATAGAGTATGAATCGGTTGGGGTCGCCTACGACTGTGCCGCCGCAGGCCATACACATCTTATAGAGCCATTCGTCGTGAAGATACATTTTATCGGGATCGCCGAGCGTGAAGAGCTGAAGGGCGCGGCGGTTGAAGATCATTGTGCAGCCGGCATAGGGCTGAAACATCAGAGCCTCTCCGAATGTGTTGCGATGGGGCACTTGTGTCACAGGCAACGGGTTAAGCTTCTCGTCGGTGAGCTGGGTGCGACAGCAATAGAGATTCGGCATCGAGGCATCGGCATTGCTGATATTGGAGAGGCCGATAGAGAGTTTGTTTTTCAGCCAGAAGTCATCTTGGTCGGCAAAGGCGAAATATTCGAATTGCGTGAAATTCTGGAGAGCGTAATCAGCCAATCTTGCGAAGCAGCGTTTGCATCCCACGTTCTCTTCGAGAAGGATATGGATATTCGGGTAGTGGCTGGCATATTCTTTGAGAATGGCCGGGGTTTGATCTTTGGAGCCGTCGTCGCGTATTAGGATAGAGACATCGACATCTTCCTGTTGCAGAATGCTGTCAATCTGCTCACGAAGGTATTGCTCGCCATTGTAAGTGGCCATCAATACAAGGATTCTGTCATATTGTCTGGAGGTATTTTTCATATATGGTGTTATATAACGAAAAAAGGGCGTTCCCCATAGATTGAACGCCCTTATTACGATATTATTATATAATTCAGTGTCGATAGCTCCGTTGCGAGCCTCACGGATTAGTAGAGGCGGATGTTGCGGAGGTTGTAGATGCGGTGGGAGAGGATGAGGCGGTAGACGCCGAAGGAGATCAGCGAAAGGCCCAACCAAAGCCATGCCGTCATGCCGCTAAGGATCGGGTTGCTCAAGAAGATCACGGCGAAGGCGATCGTGGCAATCAGCAGGATGATCATGAGCACGAGCGAGATGGGGGAGTAGGAGGCAAGCGAAGTGGCCTCGATCACAGCGTTGATGGCCACTACCAGGATCCAGATGGCTATGATGTAGATGAAGGTGGTGCTGAGCACACTCTCAGGGAGCGAGAAGAGCCATACGGAGGCTATGATGTCGAGCAGGCCGATCACAAGGCTCCAGCCCCAGGAGGCACCCACTCTCGCTACGAAGATGCAGGAGCAAAGCTGTGCCACACCGGCTGCCATAAGCAGGGCGGTGAAGGTCAGTGCGAACACTGGAATTGATTGCGAGGGATCGAGAAGAGTCCAGACCCCGAGACCGATACAGATAAGACCGGTGATGAGTGGGAGCCACCACATTTTCGAGAGTCTCCCGGTTTGTACGTTGCTATTCATAATAATTTCTTTTATTTCTATTGTCTGACTAAGGAATCTTTTTTACGATTCCTGGAATCTTTCTCGATCCCTATATTTTAACATTTTTTCGGAAAAGAAGGTTCAATCGTCCGACGTTGCGATGTGCTCGGTAGACGCGAAGAATCGCGTCCCTACAGGGTGATGGATTGCGTCCCTACAAGGTTCAATCCGATTCATTGGCGCGGATGAGGGCGAGAAGCTCGGGGATGGCCTGATCGCTCGGGATATTCTTCTTCACGAGCTGCTTCCCTTTGTAGAGGCTCACGCGTCCCGGACCGGCTCCGACGTAGCCGTAATCGGCGTCGGCCATCTCTCCAGGCCCGTTGACGATGCAACCCATCACGCCGATTTTCAGTCCTTTAAGATCGGATGTAGCCTCCTTTACTTCGCGGAGTGTGGTCTGAAGGTCGAAGAGCGTGCGTCCGCAACCAGGGCAGGCGATGTATTCGGTCTTGCTGATACGCAGGCGGGCAGCCTGGAGCAGACCGAGTGCGAGCGAATTGAGTTCGTCGGCACCGAAAGCCGGATTCTCTATCCAAAGTCCGTTGCCGTAGCCTCCCAAGAGGAGCGGACCGATGTCGGCTCCGGCCTTCACCTGAAGGTCTTCCAAGTCGCTGTCGTCGTATTCAGCATGAATGAAGACGGGGTTCTTGGCGCCGAGGGCTACGAAACAGTCGATCCATGCAGCGATCTCTCCCGGGCGGTTGGCATTGTCAGACGAGATTACCACGGGGAGTGTATCGTCGAAAAGCGCAGGCTCTGATGCGGCGTCCACCACATGCCATGCCGCAGGCACGGCGGCCAAATCAAGGCCGATCAGCAGCGGATACGTCACATCTTCGAACCCGGGCACCTTCTCCGCAATCGATCTTGCCGGCACGCCAGTCTCCTTGTCAGCTCCCTTCGCGCCGGCCGGTTCAACCACGGGGCGATGCCCTTCGCGCGAAGTGATGTAATCGCGCAGTTTTACGGCTACCGGTATCTCTTTCTCAGGGTCTTCGGTGAGCGAGACGCGGATTGTGTCGCCGATGCCATGCGAGAGCACGGTGCCGATGCCCACGGCGCTCTTGATGCGTCCATCCTCGCCGTCGCCGGCTTCCGTCACGCCCAGGTGGAGAGGGTAATGCATATCCTCTTCGGCCATCTTCTTATCGAGCAGGAGCATCGTCTCTACCATCACCACCACGTTTGAGGCCTTGATCGAGATCACGATATCGTTGAAATTCTCCTCGCGGCAGATGCGCAGGAATTCCATCACCGATTCCACCATACCGGCCGGAGTGTCGCCATAGCGGCTCATGATGCGATCGGAGAGTGAGCCATGGTTCACGCCGAGACGTATCGCCGTGCCGTGCTGCTTGCAGACGTTCAGGAAGGGGACGAGCGTAGCGCGGATCTTCTCAATCTCTTCGGCATACTCCTCGTCGGTAAACTCCAGTTTACGGAACGTGCGGGCAGCGTCGACGAAGTTGCCCGGATTGATGCGCACCTTCTCGCAAGTTTCGGCCGCCTTGAAAGCGGCATTCGGATTGAAGTGTACGTCGGCCACGAGGGGCACGTGGCATCCGGCGGCATCCAGTCCGGCGCGGATATTGGCCATGTTTTCGGCTTCGCGCACGCCCTGGGTGGTGAGGCGCACGAGTTCACCGCCGGCCTCCGCGATGCGAAGGGCTTGTGCGACACTCTTTTCCGTGTCGAGTGTCGAGGTGTTGTTCATTGATTGCACACGTATCGGGTTGTCGCCGCCGATAGCCGTGTTGCCTACTTTCGTGACGCTCGATTTGCGTCGTTTATAATTGTACATGATAGAGCAGTTTAAAATTGGTCAGGAGAGAAATTTCGCAGGAGAGATCGGTCAGGAGAGAAGGGTTAGGAGAGAGGTTTGTCAGGAGAGGAAGAATACGGCGCAGAAGCCTACGACGTAGCCGGCGAGCACCTGCCATGTGGTGTGGCGTCCGAGCCACACTCGGGCCGAACCGAGCAAACCCGCCAATCCGATCGTAAGGATGAGCCAGAAGAAGAGTTCAGGTTGCGAGGCGCTCTCTTTCTCGATGCGGATAAGGAGGGCCACAACTCCGGCGATGCCGGCTGCGTGAGCCGAAATCTTCCACCAGAAGTTGATAATGGTGTTTACCACCGTGGCGGCCGCTCCTCCGAAGAAGAAGAGGTAGAGCCATGAGGGGGCGCCTTTCGAGGCCATAAACCAGCCGGTCACGGCAAAGCAAACGGCTGTGATTATGTAGGGTATGAGTCGCTCTTTGCGGCCGTTGAGCCCCACATCCTGGATGATCCCGAGGAATTTCAGTAGGAGGATAAGGAGCATCGGCACCACTACGCAGATTCCGGCCACGATGAGCGTGAATGTGACGCGCATGCCGAAGGGAGCCACATCGAGTATAGAGAGGCCGAAGGCGAGCATGAGCCCGTAGACGGGCATCAGCAGCGGCACGAGGATCCAGGAGAGGAGGTTGGAGAAGAGAGTCGCGGCCTTCTCAGCCGGGGTGCTGTCGGTGAAGTTGATGACGGAGGTTTCCTCCTCCTTATCCGACGGTTGGTCGGGGTTGCTCAAGGGTTTCCCAGGCTCGCCTGAAGGCTCGCTGGAAGGACCGCCTGAAGGCTCATCCGACGGGTCGCCGGAGGGCTTCTCGGAGTCGCCGAAGAGGCCGCCGGAACGATTGTTGAGGCTGTAGCCGTCGCTATTCTGCGACGGCACTTCCGGATAATATGATGATGTATCTATTCCCATAGCAGTAATTTATTTAGGAGGCCGAGGCGGAATCATCAGCCTGAGATTTCGGAGGGGTGGTCTTCACGGCATCAAGGAAACGCGAGGGGATGGGAAGCTCGAAGTTCATATCCTTGCGGGTGATGGGGTGGGCAAAGCGAAGGGTGCGCGCATGCAGGCAGAGGCGGTGCAGACGGCTCTCTTTCGCGCCATATTTGCGGTCGCCCGAAATGGGATGACCCATCTCGGAGGCGTGAACGCGGATCTGATTCTTACGCCCCGTATCGAGCGAGAACTCCACCAGCGAGAGCCCGTTGGCACGCTTGAGCACATTGAAACGGGTCAGCGCCAGTTTCCCCTCGTCGGGATTGTCGGTAGAATAGACCACAAACTGCGAGTTCTCGGCCAGACGGCTCTTGCGGTAGCCGGAATCCTCTTTCACATAGCCCTCGAGAAGCGCCACATAGAGGCGGTCGAGCACCATATTGTTCCAGTTGTGGCGCAGCGTCTCCTGCGCCTCCTCGCTCTTGGCAAACATCATCAGGCCCGAAGTGTCGCGGTCGAGGCGATGCACTACGTAGAGCTTGTTGCGCGGATTCTGTTCCTTGACGTAGTTGCGGAGGATATCGTAGGCCGATTCCTCCTTCTTATGGCTCTGGGTGCCCACGGAGAGGAGCCCGTAGCCTTTGTTGATCACAATGACATCGTCGTCTTCATACACGAGTTGCAGGCGTGGATGCTTCAAGACTACGAAGGGGCGGCCGACGTTTACCTCGGCTTTACCTCCCGGGGGCACCGGGGTGTCGAAGGCCGACGTCACCTGCCCGTCTACGCGCATATGTCCGTGGCGGAGCCAGGCCTTGAGATCTGTGCGGCTCTTATCCTTAAACTTCTCGGCCACGAAACTGAGCAGCGGCTGAGCCGTGTCGGTGTCATTGATAAATGTGAAGATGCGGTCTTCCTTGCGTAGACGCTGAGCGTTGTTGACGCGATTATTTCGAACGGTACGTGCCATTATTTCATTCAGATTTTCCGGCGGCTGAGAGTGCTGAGACAGCCCCTCTTTGCCGGAGATTAAGATATGTGTGGGTTGAGGCTCAGCCTCAAATGTAACAACAAAAATCGGGTGATGAAGTTGCAGCCGCGCTTAAGTGTGGGCCGATTTTCGCAGAAGATGGTGGCCGAATCGGCAGTAGAGACACTTGCGGCGGTCGCAATACTCCTTTCGTAGATGAAGCAGAGCCTGCGAGCGCAGGGCATCCTTGGCGCGCAGACCGTATTGTTGCCAGTCGCGGATTATGCCGTTGCTTTCGGCCGGGAGCGACGTGAGCAGGTCAAGGCCCTTCTCGGCGAGGTCGGGATTGCCGACGCGTCCGCCGTAAGCGTAGATGAGCGGAGCCACTACATTAATAAGGAGTAGCGTGATGCTTGCGTTTGAGAGAGAGTCGGAGGGATTCTTGGCTTCCACATCGAAAGAGAAGTGAGAATGCCAGTAGCCGTCGAGAGTCCATGAGAAAAGCTCGCGGAGTTTCTCCTCCTTCCCTTCGGCCGCAATGATGCTTGAGAAGAGGGAGAAGCCCCCTTCGCAGGCCTTGGCGAGCAGGGCGATGCGGCGGTGAGGGAAATTCTGCGGACGTGTGCGGGCATATTTCCAAAGACCGGGGCGCATGGGTCGCAATCCATACTTGCGGGCCAGAAAATAATATTCGCGGCAGAGGAGCTGGTAATATTCGTCGAAGATATGTTGTGAGGAGTCGAGCATGGCAGCTTGGCCGAAGAGGAGGGCCTGGAGCTGGAGAGGATTGTCGGAGTGGTGGTGGAGTATTTTGAGCGGGATGGAGCGTGCGAGCATCTCGAAAGGATCGCCATTGAGGCCGAACCCGAGGGCGCGGCCGAGTATGATGAAACATGCCTGTTCCCAGTCGCAGCCGCTGTTTTTGAATATGTCGTTTACGCGTGCCGCTTTCGCCTGGACACGCTCTATGGAGAGGGTTTCGAGCCAATCGGTGACGGAGAGCTGCGGTATTTCAGGCAGCCGGTGGGCGCAACGGATGGCGAAAATATCTGATTCCAGTTCGGAATACGTCTGGAAGAACCCCGGGGGCATCGTGATCTCCACCTGCGGAATGAGCGATCCGTCGCTACGATGTATGCGCTTGTCGGAGACACCGACAACGTGGAGTATGATATTATCGTAGGCCGGGTCGTCTTGATGAGAGTGGCGTGTCCAGTCGGATGCTTTGACATGAATTTCGATGTTTCCGGCCCATTCCGTACCTCCCATTTTGATTTTGGAGTTGAAGAAATCGGGCCCGGCGTCGGTGTTTAGTCGTCCGGGGTCGATAACGAGCACATCCTGTCCGCCACATTCTTTGAGAGTGCGGCCGAACATTCGGGATTGCCAAAGATATTGATAAAGTCTCTCCACTGTGGGGTGTCAGGTTTTGGGTTATGATAAAAAGGGTGGCTTC
>CAZGJH010000027.1:22128-27141 GCA_964525735.1 uncultured Sangeribacter sp. | reverse complement strand
CTACTCACAAACTTCCCCACCAGAAACCTTCTGAGTTAGCAAAGAGGTTTACGACAAGTAGCTTCGATAATTATAGATAGCGTAGAGGGGGATGATGTTTACTGTGGAGGTCTGAGATGCGGCTGATTCATTCTCATTATTGGGTGTAGCTATTGTGAGTTTGCCGAAATTTTCAAGCGATGTGCGTATGGCTGTGTGCAGAGACTTAGCCTCCATAAACAAACGAAGGCTCTTCATCTTGCCACTAACACCCGATTTTACCTCTATAGGCAAAACCGTCATATGATATGCTGAAACATAATCAACCTCAGCCGAAGCACCTCTGCTAAGATTTTCCCAATAAAAGAGATTCTCGGGCATTCTGGTGTGTCCATTTTTGATAAATTCTAACCCCACGAACATCTCTGCTAATGCCCCCTTATTCACAAGGTCGATGGTAGATGACGTCAGGATGAAAGTTTCCATAGCATTTTCATCACCCATATCCAGCGATTGGATGCGGAGCATAAGTCCCGTATCAAGGAAGATGTATTTCTTGAATTTGGGGTTCACTTCGGCCCCCAATGGCAGTCCATTGGCCGCAGTCATTGCCACTTCATGAATCAACCCTGCACGGCATAGCATCTGGAGAGCTTCCTTTACCTCCTGAATCTTATAGGCTTCCATCGCTCTGCTGTAGACGAATTTCTTACCGTTCTGAGCTATCACGCTCTGCAAAGTTATGCGCAGCAATTCAGGATTTACTTTGTTAGAATACTTTGAAAAATCATCAAAGTAGGTCTGCTGGATATCTTCTTGAATCTCCGCACATTTCAAGTAACTGTGCTCCTCAAGCCAGACAGCCACACTTGCTGGCATACCACCTACAAGCAGAAATGATCGGAACTCTTCAACAAGATTATTATGCAACGCTTCGAAAATCGGCTTGTCAACTCCAGCTTTCTCAATTTCATCCACCCACATTACTTTACCAGTAGCCAACAAAAATTCCTTAAAAGACAATGGATACATGAAGAGGGAAGTGATTCGTCCTACGCCAAACGATGACAAGTTGGCGAGAGCGAATTCGAGCAATGAGCCGGCTGCAACCAAATGTAGTTCCGGGAAATCTTCCTTAAAATACCGGAGCATTCTGATGGCATCAGGAGAGAATTGTATTTCGTCGATAAACAGGAGTGTGTCACCAGGAATTACTGGCACGCCAGTCAAGACTGCGAGCCGTTCCGCAATTTCATGAACATCTGTTACGGTCTCGAAAATTTGCCGTGCGTCCTGGCGCTTTTCAAGATTAATCTCCAAAAAATACTTAAACGTCTCGCCAAGATGCCTTACAGAAGAGGATTTACCTACTTGTCGGGCACCACGTAGCAACAATGGTTTACGACGGCTATCATCCTTCCATTTCAGGAGAAATTTGTCTATATGTCGGGGTATGTAGTTCATGGCTGCAAAGATAATTCATTTTTGCTTAATAATCAAGACTTTTACAGAATATCTGAAAAAAGTCAGAGGAATAATAACCCCTTTTTTGAAAAAAGTCAGAGGAATAATAGGGATATTTTTGAAAAAAGTCAGAGGAATCGCGCCAGCAAGCGCATAGGAATTGACCAATTATGTAAATAGCATTATGTAAAAAGCATAATGCTATTTGCATAATTGAGGGGAATTTTTTATTTTTGCAGCCAAACTATTTTTTAGGGAATATGGAAAAACCTCGAAATCCGTTTATATTGGGCCACCGCATCAGCCGTCCTTACTTCTGCGACCGCGAAGATGAGGAGAAATGCCTGATTTCTAACGTTGTCAATGGAAGAAATACAGTGTTGATCTCCCCGCGTCGTATGGGAAAAACTTCGTTGGTATACGTTGCCCTTCATGATTCAGAGGAAATCGAGAAGGATTACCTTACCTTCTTCTTCGATATCCTCCAAACTAACTCTCTGTCCGAATTCACTTTCCTTCTCGGAAAAGCGATATTCGACAAATTGAGTAAGAAGAGTGAATCAGGACTCCGAAGGTTTCTCGCTGCTCTGAAATCAATCAAGGGCACATTTGGATTCGATCCTATCACAGGTACCCCGTCATTTGATCTCCAACTTGGCGACCTTCGCAACCCGATGTATACACTTGAGGAAATCTTTGGCTTTCTGGAGAAAAGCGACCGACCGGTAATAGTGGTGATCGATGAATTCCAGCAGATAGCGAAATACCCGGAAAAGAATGTCGAGGCACTGCTACGTTCTCACATACAGCAGATGACAAACGCCTCTTTCATATTTGCTGGAAGTGAGAGAACTTTGCTTCAGGAAATGTTCATATCGTCGAATCGTCCATTCTATAACAGTGCCGAGATAATGCATCTCGGACCAATTCCGGAAGCTGTCTATATCGACTTTGCCCAGCGCCTGTTTGCTGAGCGAAACAGAACCTTAGAGGCTGCCCCACTGCAATTAGCTTTCAAATTATTTGATGGCAACACTTTCTATCTTCAGCGGACAATGAACGGTGCTTTTGCCGACACTCAGGAGGGAAGCGTATGCGGAGATACAGAAGTGAGGAGGTCTATTCGTGGAATGTTGGCAGCAAATGAGGTGATTTACAGAGAGATTCTTTCAAACGTAACAGTGAGCCAGAAAGCGGTAATCCTTGCGATAGCGAAAGATAAGATTGTCAAGAATCCGATGAGCGGACAATTCATAAAGCAGCATTCATTGCCGTCGACAAGCTCCGTTCAGAGTGCCCTCGGCATTCTTCTTCGCACAGGCCTGATCGTAAAGGAAGAGACCGGCTATCGCCTCAACGATCCTCTTCTTCGCATCTTCATCAACAATCTCTACTCCATCCCCGAATTTTAGCATAGCGATGGCCCCGCCTGCTTCCGCATCGAAGCAGGCGGGGTTGTATTGCTTTGTAAAAATTGGGGCGGGGTGCAACTTTTGGGAGCGGAAATGCACCTAACGAAGAAAACTACGGAGTAAACTGCGGAGTGACTGCGGAAGTAAACTGCGGGAGAAATCTCCGGAGTAAACATGACTCGATATGGGAAATTTACCACAAACAAGCCGGGAATTCGCCTTCTTCGTCAGAGAACATTCCCGAATCATAAATAAGGTCTGCTGGGTATACGCTTGCCCAAACATCCCTTATGAGGATTTGCGGCAAGAGGTGCTCGCAAACCTCTGGCTGGCTTTAGATCAGTTCAGATGTGAGAGCAAAATATCCACATGGGTGTATCGCGTAGCCGTAAACTCCGCGCTTATGGCCCTGCGCTCTTCGAAATCGCGCGTCGAAACCGTCTCGTTAGATTTCGCGTTGCCCGAATTTTCAACTGAAATCGACGATGAGCAACGCGAAAATCTCAAAACTCTACATACGCTCATAAATCGCCTCGAAGAAATCGAGAAGGCAATTATCCTGCTCTGGCTTGAAGAGTATTCGTATGATGAAATAGCCGAAACTCTCGGTATGAAGCGCAATACTGTGGCCAGTAAAATTCACCGTATCAAGGACAAACTCTCTAAACTCATATAGTATGCAACTCGACGAATTCAAAAAAAGAATGGCGGAATTGGATAAGACACTCGCCAAGACCGACCGCAATCTCAGAATAAATGTGGAAGCATCGACGACAGGGCAGACTAAGCTGTTGGAGAAATTTCGTCAGTCTTCCATCTCAGGTATCATTATCGCTATCATTTTAGGTGTGGCCATGTTAGGGCTCGGTATTGGTCCAAGCAAAGTTTCCATGACCTTGAAAATACTGCTTGTGGTATTCGTGGCCATAGCAGGCGTCTGGTATGGATTCCTCTTCTATCGGCTGAGAAACATCAATATCGGGGCTCTCCCGCCGGCAACACTTTTGGCGAAGACTGCGAGATTCAGATTGTTGGTCATAACAGGCGAAGTGTTTTTTATGGTCTACATCCTGCTTATGATGCTTTATGCATGGTTTTACAACCCTGATGGATTCTGGGCCATGGCTGCCGCGCCGGTGATATGCTTGGTACTTTTCGTAAAGAAATATTGGCCAGAGTATCGGCAACTCTTCCGCGAAATGAACACCTTGGAGGAGTGACGTCAGTCGGGAATGACGACGATTTTGCCGATCTGGCCTCGTTGCTCAGCCAGAAGATGCGCGTCGGCGATACGGGAGAGGGGGAAAGTCTGGGCGATTACCGGGTGAATGTGCCCCTTCTCGATGAGGCGCATCATGCCGTCGATCTGCTCCTGCGTGGGATTATTGCTGTAAAATCCTGTGAGATAAACCCCCGTAGGCACCTCTTTGATCGGGTCGAAGCTCTTCAGACCGTAGACGCCTCCCAACAGCCCCGTGTGGCACACAATGCCATGGTAGGCAGTGAGGCGCAACGATTCGCGTAGGGTAGAGGCGCCTATCAGTTCGAGCACTTTCGTGGCTCCCTCAGGGTATTTTGCCAGGAATCGCCGACGAAAATCATCCCCCTCCAAAACCACATCGTCGGCCCCATATTCACGCAGCAATTCACCCTTCCGCTCACTGCGCGTAGTGGCCACAACCTTCGCCCCCACAGCTTTCGCGAGTTGAATGGCGGCGATCCCTACCGTGGAGCTGCCGCCACGTATCAGCAGCGTGTCGGCAGCTGAAATCTGCAGCGACATCACGAGCGATCCGTAGGCCGTATAAAACGTCTCAGGGATAGCCGCCAATTCGGCCCAATCCAGTTGACTGTTAACGGCAAACACATGGCTCGCAGGCAGCAACGCATACTCGGCATAGCTGCCGTTGAAGCTGCGGCCCATGCCTCCCATCAACGCAATTACTCGCTGGCCGACCTTCAGACCGCTATCTGACGGATCTACCACCTCGCCCACGCACTCTATGCCGGGCACGATCGGCTTATTGATGTATGATTGGGCCACTTCAAACTGGCGCAACAGCACCTCCGAATGGTTGAGGCCGAACCCTTTTACCTTTACCAACACCCAACCGGGGCGCACTTCAGGCACCGGCAACTCTGTGAGACGCATCTCTTC
>CAZGJH010000027.1:19518-22028 GCA_964525735.1 uncultured Sangeribacter sp. | reverse complement strand
ACACCCAACCGGGGCGCACTTCAGGCACCGGCAACTCTGTGAGACGCATCTCTTCGGCCCGACAAGGGGCATCTATCACTACAGCTTTCATATCTCTTTCCAACATTGAGGATCAGGTGAATAAAATGAACGATGATAGCCGTAAGCCACGGCCGGGCAACCTCTGCAGAAGCGGAGCAACTCACACTTGGAGCATTTCTCAAACTTCTCATATTGCCGATACTGCTCCATCTCTTCCCCCTCCCAGATCTCATGGATCGGTTTGCGGAAAAGATTGCCCACTTCGCTCTCGAAACGCCGGCAGGCCATCACGGTGCCGTTGGGCTGGATGGTGAAATGGCAGTCGCCGCAATGGCAACCGTCGTAGATTGCCTCCGGATCGCTGTCTTCCGGTATCTTGAACAATCCTTTCTCGTAGAGGAAGAGTGTCCAGAGATGATCTTTGAGATTGAAGATTGTGCCCGAATCCTTATACTCCTCGAATTTCTTCCATATCCGATCGAGGAAATCGCGATATTCCACCGGTGAAATATGGGTAGACTTCTCTTCCGACGTAGGGCAATAGCGCCCGAATGCGAATACATCCACACCCTTCTCCACAACAAGGTCGACCACAGCCGGAATTTCATCGATATTCGTGCCCGAAACGGTGGTCATCACCGCAACGCGTATGCCGTTTCTTTTGAGCACGTCGATCTTCTCTACCGTCGTGTCAAACGACCCCGCCTTGCGTATGGCATCGTGCGTGGCCCTCATGCCGTCGATAGAGAGCTGATACTTCTGGCAGCCCATCTCCTTGAGCCGCCGGCACACATCATCGGTGAGGTGGAAGGGATTGCCGAGAATGGTGAAAGGGATATCCCTCTCCTTGAGCATGGCGAGAATGTCCCAGAAATTACGGTGAAGTATAGGGTCGCCGCCGGTGATGTAGAAATAGGGGAGCCGTTTCATTCGGCTACACATCTCCTCACATTGCGCTATAACGGCTGCCGCCTTTTCGAGCGGCATCTCGATGATGTGGGGATGTCCTTCGGAGAAGATGTAGCAATGCTCGCAACGCTGGTCGCAGCTGTCGGTGATATGCCATTGAAAAGCAAAGTATTCCATGAGGTGTGCGGGGGGATGGATGATATACGGTGAGAGGTGGGGTGGAGTAAGAAGATGCTTCCGATGCAAGGCCTTGGGGCGATGCATCGGAAGCACAGCGATAACCGATGGCGAATTACTTCTCGCCTGCGCCGCAAGCAGAGCCGCAAGCTGCGGGTTTCTCTGCGGGTTTCTCCTCGGGCTTTGCGTCGCCTGCGCCGCAAGCTGAGCCACAAGCTCCTGAAGGAGTAGCGTTTTCAGCCTCTGCACAGAGATAACCCTGTGCGGTGTGCTTTACTGCACAATTTGAAATACGGGTCATAGTCGTAATGTTTTTTATAAGGTGAAACTTTCTCTTATCCCTGCAAAGTTAACAATTCAAATTCAATAAATCAACACGTTACATTTAGCAAACTAAGTAACCTATTTATCGCTTTTGTGATAATCAGCCATTTGCGAAATAAAATAATTTCTTTTTATCACTACGTTTGCATTTGTAGGATAAAAGAGGTAACTTTGTGGCTAAAACCTACCTGTAAATGAGGAAGAAAGAACAATTGAACTCCATTATCGAGATATGCCCGGTGAGAAATGTCATTGCCCGCTTCGGCAATAAATGGGGCCTGCTCGTGATTCTCGTGATCAGCGAAAACGAGCCAATACGTTTTATAGATCTACGCCACCAGATACCCGACATTTCCTCACGCGTGCTCTCCAACACGCTGCGCGTGCTCGAAGCCGACGCCCTCGTGATGCGCACGTATTATCAGGAGGTGCCCCCACGGGTTGAATACTCCCTCACCGACACCGGACGCAGTCTGGTGCCTATCATCATGCAGCTTACAGAGTGGGCGCAGAAGAACATGAAGACCATTATCGACCATCGCGCCAACAGCGAAACTCCTACGGATTAAGGAGGCGGAGAGTGGCGGTTTCGGCATCGCCTACGCCCTGAGCCGCCGCGCGTTCATACCAGTAGGCCGCCGTTTGCTCCTCCGAGGGCAATTCGGTGAGAGCGTCGGGGAAGATGTCGAGGAGTTCGGCTATTACGAATTGGGCCGAGGGGTCGCCCAAGCGGGCAGCCTGGAGGTAGTAGTCTACAGATTTGTCGTGATCATACGCCACGCCTACGCCACGGGAGTAGGCATCGCCCAACAGTGCCAATGCTTTTGCATGTGCTTCTGTGGGCTCCGCTACATGCCAAAGGCATGTCCCTACGTTGCTATCGGTGGGATCTACGTTGCCTTTGGCGGCTGTCTCGAAGAGGGTGACGGCGATGAGGGGAGCGCCGTGAGAGTAATGGTATTGGCCCAGACTGAGGGCCGAATCGGCCGGCAGACGCTCCCATGCGTGCCCCTTCATGGCGAGAAGCTTCAGCTCGGCATCGCGCAGGCCGTGAAGGATAGCCTTGTTGTAGAGGGCTT
>CAZGJH010000027.1:0-19418 GCA_964525735.1 uncultured Sangeribacter sp. | reverse complement strand
AGCTTCAGCTCGGCATCGCGCAGGCCGTGAAGGATAGCCTTGTTGTAGAGGGCTTCGGCCGCCACGGTGTCGGGAGCCGTGCCGAGTCCTTGGCGGTAGAGGTCGGCGAGCAGAGATTCGGCTGTGGCCACGCCGGCGTCGGCCGCCTTCCCGAGCCACCTCATAGCCTGTGGATAGTTGCGCGTCACGCGGTCGCTGTTGGCCAGCAGAAAGCCGAGATTGTTGGCCGCCTTGGCATCACCCTGTCCGGCCGCTTTGGCGAGCCAGAAGAGGGCGGAGTCGACGTTTTCACTCACCCCTTCGCCGTTGAAATAGCGAAAACCGAGATAATTCTGCGCAGGAGCGTAGCCGGATTGCGCTGAGAGGCGATATAAGGCCGTAGAACGCGCTGAATCTACCGCGATGGAGTCGTAGCCTATGTCGTGTAAAACGGCGAGATCGTAGAGCCCCTTTGGGTCGCCCTTGGCTGCCAACTCGGCCACATGGCGCACGGCCACACGCTCCGGCGTGGCCGCGGCGGCTATAATGGCTATCGAGCACAGAAATATGTAGAATACGCTTTTCAACGATAAATTATCAATTATAAATTGTGAATTATGAATTCCCTTTCGGGGTGAGCGTCACGAAGGGCACGAGCATTTCCTGCAGGGAGATGCCGCCGTGCTGGAACGTGCCCGTGTAATACTGCACGTAATAGTTGTAATTGTTCGGGTAGGAGAAGAAATCTTCGTTGCAGGCGTAGATAAACGTGCTCGAGAGATTCGGAGCCGGGAGCCCGAACTTCTTGGGATTGTGCATCTCATACACCTGGCGCGGGTTGTAGTTGAGGTTCTTTCCCACCTTATAGCGCAGGTTGGTGTTGGTGTTGCGGTCGCCCACCACCTTTATCGGATTATCCACGCGGATAGTGCCGTGGTCGGTGGTCACGATCACCTTGAAGCCCATCTCGGCCATGCGGCGGAAGATGTCGAGCGTGGAGGAGTGGCGAAACCACGACTCCGTCAGCGAGCGGTAGGCCGCATCGGAATTAGCCAATTCGCGAATCATCTTAGACTCCGTTCGGGCGTGAGAAAGCATATCTATGAAGTTGAGCACCACCACATTGAGCGGCGTATCTTTCAACGTCTTGATCTTCTGGAGGAATTTCTCGCCTGCCGACGAATCGTTGAGCTTGTTGTAGGTGAAGCTCTCCTTGCGGCGGAAGCGCTGCAACTGTGTCTTTATCAGCTCGCTCTCATGGATATTGAGCCCCTCGTCTTCATCTTCGTCTACCCAAAACTGGGGGAACATCGTGGAGATCTGAAGCGGCATCAGTCCTGCGAAGATAGCGTTGCGGGCATACTGTGTGGAGGTAGGCAGGATAGTGGTGTAGAGCTCCTCGTTCATGTCAAACCACTCCGCGAGCAGCGGCTGTAGCACCTTCCACTGGTCGAGACGGAAATTATCGATAAGCACGAAGCATACCTTCTCGCCATTGTCGAGCATCGGGAACACGCGGCGCTTGAAGAGCTCGTAGCTCATCAGCGGATGATCGTCGCTATTTACCCATCCCTCATACTCGCGCTTCACGAATTTGCAGAAATTACTGTTGGCGTCGCGCTTCTGCATGAGCAGCAGCTCGGCCATGGAGTTGTCGGTGTCAGAGAGCTTCAGCTCCCAATACACGAGCTGGCGATACACCTCCATCCAATCTTCTACATTGGAGGCCATATTGATTAGCGAGGAGATCTTCTGAAACTCCTGCTGATAATTGGTGGAGGCCTGACGCGCCATCAATTCGCCGCTGTGCAGATTCTTCTTGATAGAGAGGAGAATCTGGTTGGGGTTGACGGGCTTGATGAGGTAATCGGCTATCTGATTGCCGATTGCCTGATTCATAAGGTTCTCCTCCTCCGATTTTGTAATCATTATTACAGGCACTTCGGGATGCGTCTGGTTGATGCGCGAGAGGGTTTCGAGACCGGAAAGGCCGGGCATATTCTCATCGAGCAGAATGAGGCTGAAACGTTCGTTGTCGAGCATATCGAGGGCATCGCGACCGTTAGAGACGGTCGTGACGTCGTAGCCTTTGGCTTTGAGAAACATTATGTGGGGCTTGAGGAGATCGATCTCGTCGTCGGCCCAGAGTATCTTATCCATATCGTGTGTGTTCGGTGGTTACAGGGTTTATATTCTACAAAAACGCATTACAGCCTCAGAGGTTTATTCAGCCTCCTCTTCCGACGGCTCCTCTACGGCTTCTTCCGAGCCCTCTGAACCTTCTTCAGCGGCCTCCTCTACGGCTTCTTCCGAGCCCTCGGGAGCAGAACCCGGCTCCACATCATCGGGCGTGGGCATTGTCATGCCGGGGCCGAGCAGACGCTCCTCCGTCTCCTCAGCTTCGGCCTCCTCCTGGAAGCGGAAATATTCTTCAAACGAGCGGCCCTCTCTCAGCAGCAGCTCGAAATTCGCCTTGCTGATCATGATGGGGCGCACATCTTCCGGAAGCTTGAAATCGTTGCGGGCCATCACTTCGCGGTAATATTCCAGTTCGCGCATATTTGCGAAGCCTTTCACCACGAGCAAACCGATGTTGGAGAAGCTCATAGGCTCCAGATCGAAGTCGCGCACCGTAAACGAGGAGAAGTTGAAGCGCGCCACATCGTAGAGCACCAAGTTGGCGTTCACCTTATCAAGCGGGAAAGCAAACACGAGGTATTGCGGCGCGTTGGGATCGCGCTCGAAACGCGCCGGCTGCCCATCTTCGCCCACAGCGTCGGCATCCTTGTCGGTGAGGCGGATATCCCAGAGCATACCGCGCTGATTCGACATTCCGGCGTTCGGCTCGCGCCCCTCCTTGAGCCCCTTCACGATAGCCGAAGCCATATCGGTCATATCCGTGTCTGGCCAGCGGCGCAGAAGCTCCGTGAGACGATTCTGAAATTGCTGGTAGTCTTTCTCCGTGAGATAGGAGAGAGCGTCGATGAAGACGAATTTCGGCAGAATGGGGGAGAGGGGGAAATCGGTCTCCACGCGCGCCGTGATCTCATGCACCAGCGTATTGTCGTTGTCGAGATACGCCGTATAGGCCTCCTCGTAGAGCTTTTCCTGCACATCGTGCATACGGCGTAGATTCTCGAAATAGTCGGGATCGAGCATAGCCTGTCCGTAGGGGCTCTCTGGGAAGTCGGCGAGTATCTTCTGGCGCCATTGCTCGGCCAAGGCCGTATCATTCTCGCGCACAGCCATGAGATACATGTTGTAGTAGACGTCCAGTCGATACGTATTGTCGGGATAACGGGTGTCGAGCTCCGTAAACTCATGGCGCGCCGCAGGATAATCTTCAAGCTTGTCTTTCAATATGATACCCATATTGTACAAACCCTCCTGAATCACCTCGTTGGCCGTCTGTATCTCCTCGGGAGTCGTGGGGATCTGCTTGAGGTAGAATTCGGCGTTGTGGGGGTCGTTGGCCTTCTCCATCTTCTCCTTGTCGGCTGCGCTCACAGAATCGTTGGCGGCCACATTCTCACCCTCCTGGCCCTCTTCATTCTCCTCCTCATCATCGTCGAGCGAGAAGGTCTGCTTGTTGCGGCGTCGCCAGTCGTCTTCCAGTTTACGCGCACCCCATTTGCGCTGGAATTCCGTTTTGCCGGCGTTCTTGGTCATCGTATTATAGAAATACCACGACTTGTCGCTATTCATCGAAAGAGCCGGATTCGTGGGGGCGTTCTTATCCATCGGCGACCCGTTGCCCTGCTGCTGGGCGAGATATTCCTCCTTCTTGGCAGCCTCCTCGGCCTCCTTCTCACGCTTCGTGAGCTCGTCGGCAAGACGCTGACATACAGCCAAACGCTCCTCGGGCGTCATGGCCGAGAGAGTGAGCAGAGAGTCTTGCAGCTGCACATTGCCCGAATAGAGGGCGAGCTCGTCGAGCACGTCGCTGCGCAGCACGAGCGTCTTGTAGTTGGGATAATTGTCGGGCAGTTGCGGCACAGCCTCCGAATAGCAGGGCTGGGCCTTAACATAGTCGCCCTCATCGAAATAGATGTTGCCGAGCGAAAGCTGGGCCATGGCCTTGTCGATGCCGTTGCGAGTAGATTTGTCTACGGCTATGATGTAATTCTCCTTCGCCTTGGCCGTGTCGCCACGCGAGAGATAGAGATTGCCTATTGCATAGTAGATCTGGTCGAGATACTCCTTGTTGCGCTCGTAGCGAGCCATACCCTTCAGCGCGTTCACCTCCTTGCGGATATTGCTCCCGGTGAACACCTCCGACTGCTTTATGCGCGCGTTGAATTTGGCGCGGTAGGGGGTCGACGCTCCGCTTCCCGCTTTCTTGTAAGCCTCGTAGGCGAGCGATTTACGGCCCAGTTGCGAATACACCTGCCCGAGGAGAAACCAGAGACGGTTTTTCTGCGTGCCCGAGGCTCCTTCGGCCGCGGCACGCAGAGGAGTGACGGCCTGCTCATACTCTCCGGCACGCACGAGATAATCGGCCCGCGTGATATTGTAGAGCTGGCGTAGCGACTTGTTGGTGAGGTCTTTCTCCTTTACGAGACGGAGCGTATTCTCGGCCTCGTAGAGCCAATCGAGGGCGCAATAGCAACGTGCCTGCCAGAGCCGCGCCTCGGTCACTGTGGCCGGAAGCCACGTGAAATGCTTCGCCGTGTAGAGAAACGTGGAGGCCGCTCCGAGGAAATCGCCGTTGAGAAACTGTGCGCGCCCCATCGTGAGCCACGCGTTGTGGAGGAAGGGGTTGAACTCGTCGCGCGCCCTGAACTCCTTGTCTTTGGCCGAGCCCGAACGCTTCGCGGGCTTCTTCTTGATGCTATGGAGCTGTATGGCCTTCTGCATCTTCTCTATGGTGCGCTTGAAATCGCCCGAAGGCTGGGGGAGCTTGTTGTCGCCCCGCGCCTCGGCCGGATGGGTGAGAAGAGTGCGCGTATAGTCGTCTTCATAATTCTGCTCCATATTTTTCAATTGCTCCTTGTAATGCTCGGAGCCGTTGAAATATACGTTGTAGCGGGTGTTGAACGCCTGCCACTGACGCGAGAGCGTGGTGTTCTTCTTCGTGCCGCACGAGGCCAACAGCACGGCCACGACGGCAAGCCACACCACGTTTGCGGCGAGGCGCAGGCCCTTACGGCCTCCTATATGTAAAGAGCGATTTTTCACACCTATATAACGCCTCGCTGGGGTGATTTATTTCCCTGTGAGGAGCCCTTGAAGGTCGCAAAGGAGATTGAGAGCCTGAATCGGTGTGAGATTATTGATGTTTACGTCGAGCAGACGGTCGCGAATCTGCGAGAGCAGAGGGTCGTCGAGCTGGAAGAAACTCATCTGGCAGGCATCGCGCCCGGCCGCGAGCTTCTCCATATCTTTCGGAGCCACGGCGTCTTTCGCACCCTCGCCCGAGGGCGCCGCGGCCTCAAGCTGCTGAAGCACACCGTCGGCCCGCTTCACGATGGCCGGTGGCATGCCGGCCAGGCGCGCCACATGGATGCCGAAGCTATGGGCCGAACCACCCTTCTCCAACTTGCGCATGAACACGACCTTGCCCCCCAACTCCTTGACCGACACGTTGAAATTCTCCACACGCGGCAGACTCTTCTCCATCTCGTTGAGCTCATGATAATGCGTGGCGAAGAGGGTCTTGGGGCGGCAATAGCCATTCTCATGGATATGCTCCACGATGGCCCAGGCTATGGAGATGCCGTCGTAGGTCGACGTGCCGCGTCCCAACTCGTCGAAAAGTATGAGCGAGCGGCGGCTCATGTTGTTGAGGATGGCGGCTGCCTCGTTCATCTCCACCATGAAGGTCGACTCTCCCGAAGAGATGTTGTCGCTCGCTCCCACACGGGTGAAGATCTTGTCGATGATGCCCATGCTCACCTTCTCCGCAGGCACGTAGCTGCCCGTCTGGGCCATGAGCGCGATGAGGGCCGTCTGGCGCAACAGTGCCGATTTGCCGCTCATGTTGGGGCCGGTGATCATCATTATCTGGCGTCCGTCGCTGTCGAGGGCCACGCTGTTGGAGATGTAAGATTCGCCGGGAGGCATATTGCGCTCTATCACGGGGTGACGCCCCTCGGTGATCTCAAGCGAGAGCGAGTCGTCGATTTGCGGGCGCACATAGCCGTAGTCGTCGGCCACATCGGCGAAGCTCAGCAGACAGTCGGCCGTGCCGATGGTGTCGGCCACGGCATGGAGGTCGGCGAAGCGGGTGTTGATCTTGCTCAGGAGCTCGTCGAATATGCGGTTTTCGATCGCTCCGATACGGTCTTCGGCCGTGTTGATTTTCTCTTCGAGCTCCTTCAGCTCGGGGGTGATATAGCGTTCGGCGTTTACGAGGGTCTGCTTGCGTATCCAATGCTCAGGCACCTTGTCCTTGTGCGTGTTGCGCACCTCAAGATAATAGCCGAAAACGTTGTTCTGGTGTATTTTAAGCGACGTGATACCGGTGGCTTCTATCTCGCGGGCGAGGATAGCGTTGAGATTGTCGCGGCTGTGCTCCTTTAGGTTGCGGTATTCGTCGAGCTCCTTGTCGATTCCTGGGGCGATGGTGATACCCTTGCCGATGGTCTGCGGAGCGTCTTGACTGAGAGTGGCGCCAATCCAGCGGCGCACGTCGTCGAGGTCGGGCATGGCGTTGCCTAAATCGCGGGTCACCTTCCCGCCGCTCTGGCGCAGGAGCGAGCGCAGGGTAGTGGCCCCTTCGAGCCCTTCGCCGAGTTGCACTGTCTCGCGCGGCGAGATCTTGCCCGTGGCCACACGTCCGCAGAGGCGTTCGATATCGCCGATGCGGCGCGCTGCCTCGCGTGCCTTCTCGCGCAGGTCGCGGTCGTGGAGAAATAGCTCCACGGCATCCTGGCGCATGGCTATGGCGGCCGCGTCGAGCAGCGGGAGACGGAGCCAGCGACGCAGTTTACGGCCTCCCATGGGGGATACCGTGCGGTCGATCACCTTCAGCAGACTCTTCCCCTCGGGCGACATCGGCTCCAAGAGCTCGAGATTGCGCACCGTGAAGCGGTCGAGGTGCATGAATCGGCGGTTGTCGATGCGTGCCAATGAGGTGATATGCGATATGCGGGTATGGCTCGTGAGGTCGAGATAATGCAGTATGCTTCCGGCCGCGATGATGGCTGCCGGGAGCGACTCCACGCCGAAGCCTTTCAGGGAGGCTGTGGAGAATTGCTTGAGCAGACGCTCTTCGGCCGCAGAGGTGGTATAAACCCAGTCGTCGAGCTCGAACACGCTGCATTTCACGGTGAAAGCACGCTGGCAGAAGTCGCGTGTGCCGCGCATGCGGAGCAGCTCTTTGGGCTGGAAAGTGTTGAGCAGTTTATCGATCTCCTCGGGGGTGTTCTCGGCGCAGAGAAACTCTCCGGTGGAGATGTCGAGCAGGGCGAGCCCTACGGTTTTGCGGTCGATGTGTACGGCTGCCAGGAAGTTGTTTTCGTTGGCGCGCAGAGCCCCGGCCGATGTGTTCACACCGGGCGTCACGAGCTCCGTTATCCCCCTCTTCACGAGCTTTTTCGTAAGCTTGGGGTCTTCGAGCTGTTCGCAGATAGCCACCCTTCGCCCGGCCCTGACGAGCTTCGGGAGATAGGAGTCGAGGGCATGGTGGGGAAATCCGGCGAGCTCCACCGACTGTGCCTTTCCGTTGGCACGCCGTGTGAGCGTTATGCCTAAGATTTCGCTGGCCGCGATGGCATCGTCGGAGAATGTTTCATAGAAGTCGCCCACCCGGAAGAGCAGAATGGCGTCGGGGTGTTTCTTTTTCATCTCCAGATATTGGAGCATGAGAGGGGTCTCGGCTATCTTTCCCACGTGTAAATGTGTGTGTTTTAATTAAAAATGGAGAGCATCCAGGTCGACATTCCTACATAGATGAGAAGGCCCACCACATCGTTGGTGATCTGTATGAAAGGGCCTGTGGCCAGGGCCGGGTTGATCTTGAGGCGCTCAAGCGTGAGGGGCACTAACGTGCCGAACACTGTGGCGAATATCACCACGGCGAAGAGCGAGGCCCCTACGGCCAATGCCACCGCATATTTCACATCTTTGGGCTGAGTGAAGAATATATAGAGAAACACCACCGTAGATATCACCACGGCGTTGAGCATGGCCACGAGAAACTCGCGCCCTATCTGGCTCCAGGCGTTCTTGATCTCCAGGCGACCGTTGGCAAGGCCTTGCACCACGATTGCCGAGGCCTGCACGCCGACATTTCCGCCCGTGCCGCCTATCAGGGGTATGAAGATGGCCAGCGCGGTGACGGCCGCGATCTGTGCCTCAAAGCCGCCAAGGATAAGGGAGTTGACGATGCCGCCTATGATGCCTATCAGCAGCCAGGGAATGCGGGCTTTTGTCTGGGCTATCACGGAGTCGGACGCATCTACGTCGGAGGAGATACCTGATGCCAACTGATAGTCGCGCTCGCTCTGTTCGCGCACCTCATCCATGACGTCGTCTACCGTGATCTGACCCACGAGACGCCCTATGCTGTCGATTACGGGCATGGCCACAAGGTCGTATTTCTCGAAGTCGATGGCCACTTCATCTATGGGTGTCTCCGTGCGCACGGCCACAGGATCAATCTCCATGACGTGTTTGATTTTCGACACGGAGGGGTGGGTGATCATCTTCTTGAGGGGGAGGATGCCCTTTAGGCGGTTGTCGTTGTCGACGACATACACATAATATATATCGTCGAGGTCTTCGGCTTGTCGGCGCATCTCCTTGAGGCAGTCGGGCATGGAGAGATTCTCGTTCACTACGATCATCTCGGTGCCCATCAGACCGCCGGCCGTGTCTTCGTCATATTGGAGAAGGTCGACGATATCGCCGGCCTGTTCCACGTCGTCGATATGCGAGAGCACTTCGTCGCGGTCTTCCTCGTCGAGTTCCTGAATAAGGTCGACGGCGTCGTCGGTGTCGAGCAGGTCGATGAAGTGGCCGATCTGTTCGGGATCCATCCCTTCGAGCAGCTTCTTGCGGTCTTCCTCGTCGAGCTCCATGAGCACGTCGGCTTTCTTCTCCTTATCCTCGATAAGATTGAAGAGCCACTCGGCCTGCTTCAGATTGAGCGACTGGAAGAGCTCGGCGATGTCGGCGGGGTGCATCTCGCTCACCTCCTTCTGGGCGGCCTCGATGTCGTGGGTGTCGATGATGTTCTCGATACGCTCTATGTCGGATTCGGTAAACTCTTTCATTGCGTTTCTTCTTTGTGTGCAAAATTACGAAAAAATAATGAATAGGGTAGGGGATTGGCGCGAAAAAACGAGAATTGAAAATTCTAAAATCACGCCTTGCCGTGAAGATTTTTCTCCCCGCCGAAATCTCAACGCCCTTAAATTTGGCTAATTTATCAGTATATAGTTGATATATAGATAATTATACTGATTATGAATTTTGGGCTATTTTATTGCAGAAAATTCGAAAATAGCTCTTCAGCAGGCCAAAGCATGAAAATCGGCCTCATTGGCCCATAATTTGCAGAATTCCGATTGATAGTTACAGAAATTTTATTATTTTTGCAACAAACAAATTAGGATAAATACATGGTAAGTTTTGATTCAAAGAATGTGGAGATGCCCTTGCTCGACCTTGCCCGCACCGGACGCTGGCTCGAGGAGGTGGCCGCATCTCACGATTATCGCATCGGCAACGTAAATTATCTCTTTTGCGATGACGAGGAGATTCTCCGTGTGAACAGGGAATTTCTCCGACACGACTATTACACCGATATCATCACTTTCGATTATACCCACCGCGATAAAATCGGAGGCGATATCTTCATCTCGCTCGACACTGTCCGCTCGAATGCCGAAGAACTCGGCGTAAGCTACGATCAGGAGCTGCGCCGCGTGATAGCCCACGGCGTGCTGCATCTCTGCGGCATCGACGACAAAGGCCCTGGCGAGAGAGAGATTATGGAGCAGGCCGAGAATGAGGCTTTGAAACTCTGGTGAGCCATCCAGAAGAAACTCTACTAAGAATCCGGAAGAAGAAAATGGAATTTAAATATGATGTGATAGTGATCGGCGCGGGCCACGCGGGCTGTGAGGCCGCGGTGGCTTCGGCTCGTTTGGGCGCGAAGACGCTGCTGATCACGGCCGATCTCAACAAGGTGGCCCAGATGTCGTGCAACCCCGCAGTGGGTGGCATCGCGAAGGGGCAGATTGTGCGCGAGATCGACGCTTTGGGTGGGCAGATGGGCATCATCGCCGACATCACGGCGATTCAGTTCAGGATGCTCAATCGCTCGAAAGGGCCGGCCGTATGGTCGCCCCGTGTGCAGTCTGACCGCACCCGTTTTATCGATGAATGGCGGAAAGTGCTCGAAAACACTCCGAATCTTTCCCTTTTTCAGGATATGGCCGTGGCTCTCGAATTCGATGAAAGCGATGGCCATCGCCGTGTGAAAGGTGTCGCTACGGCTCTCGGATTCCGCTTCGAGGCAAGCAAGGTGGTGCTCACGGCGGGCACGTTTCTCAACGGCCTGATGCATTTCGGCAGCACGCAGATTCCTGGCGGCCGCATATCTGAGAGCGCCTCGTTGGGTCTCTCTGATCAATTGCGCGAAGCCGGTTTCTCGGTGCTCCGGATGAAAACGGGCACTCCCGCGCGTGTAGATGCCCGCAGCATCGACTTCTCTTTGGCGCAACGCCAGGATGGCGACGATGCCGTCGCTGTCGTTGAAACTGACGACCCGCGCGCTGAAACTGAAGTGGAGCTCGTGAAGCGCGATTTTCATAAATTCTCGTTTCTCCCCGGGGTAGGGCGGAGGCTTCGCCCGCGCAGCTGTTTTATCGTCCACACCAACCCGGAGGTGCATGAAGTGCTCCATTCGAATCTGGAGTATTCACCGCTCTACAATGGCCAGATCAAGAGTATCGGCCCGCGCTATTGCCCGAGCATCGAGACGAAGATCGTGACCTTCTCCGACAAAGATAGCCATCAACTTTTCCTCGAACCGGAGGGTGAGACCACCCAGGAGTTTTACATCAACGGCTTCTCCAGTTCGCTGCCATGGGAGGTGCAGCTCTCAGCTCTTCAGAAGGTGCCGGCTCTGCGCGACGTGCATTTCTATCGCCCCGGTTACGCGATAGAATACGATTATTTCGACCCCACGCAGCTCACCCACGACCTTCAGACGAAACTTGTGGCTGGCCTCTATTTCGCCGGACAGGTCAACGGCACCACCGGCTACGAGGAGGCGGCCGCCCAAGGCTTGATAGCGGGTGTGAATGCCGCGCTCTCTGTGAAAGGGGAGGAGCCGCTCGTGCTCGGTCGCGATGAAGCCTATATCGGCGTACTGATCGACGACCTCGTGACGAAGGGCGTCGACGAACCGTATCGCATGTTTACTTCGCGCGCCGAATATCGTATCCTGCTTCGCCAGGATGATGCCGATATGCGTCTCACGCCTGTCGGTGCCCGCATCGGTCTGGCCACGCCCGAGCGTGTCGAAGCGATGGAGAGCAAACGACGTATGCGAGACGAACTGATAGGCTGGTGCGAGAATTTCACCGTGAAAATGGGGGAGGAGATCAATGGCAAGTTGGTCGCTCTCTCTACCTCGCCTCTCACGGCTTCGGTGAAGCTCGTGGAGCTGCTCAAGCGTCCGCAACTGGATTTCGCCCGACTCGCTGAGATTGTGCCCCGGCTCAGAAAACGCCTGGAGGAGATTCCGGCCGAGCGACGCGACGAGATTGTGGAGGCGGCCGAGATCCTCATCAAGTATGGAGGCTACATTGCCCGTGAGCGAGAATTGGCTGAGAAGGCGCGCCGGCTCGAATATGTGAAGCTGCCGGACGATATCGATTATTCGTCGCTCCACGCGCTCTCTACGGAGGCCCGGCAGAAGTTGACGGCAATCCGCCCGACCACGATCGGTCAGGCTTCGCGCATCCCTGGAGTGTCGCCCGCCGATATCAGCATCCTCCTGGTGCTTCTCCACAGGTGATGAAGTGTGACACACAATTCACGCCGTAAAAATACGTTTATAGATAGCAAGATAAATTAAAGATGTTCCACGTGGAACATTTCAAACAATAAACAATGACAACTATGGAACTCGAAGAACTGAAATCAATGATCCGCGATGTGCCCGATTTTCCGTCGAAGGGAATAATCTTTCGCGATCTTACCACCATGCTCAAGAATGGCGAGGCCTTGCAGGTGATGAGCAAAGCCCTCGCGGAGCTCTACAAGGATAAGGGTGTAACGAAGGTAGTGGGTATAGAATCCCGCGGTTTCATCGGAGGCAGCATCCTCGCTTACGAACTCGGATGCGGCTTCGTGCCCGCTCGCAAACCGGGGAAACTCCCCTCCGTCACCGTCAAGAAAGCCTACGCCAAAGAATATGGCGTTGACACCATCGAGCTCCATAGCGATGCCATTACCTCCGACGATGTCGTGGTGATTCACGACGATCTCCTCGCCACCGGCGGAACAATGGAGGCGTGCTACGAACTCGTGAAGAGCATGAACCCGAAAAAGATTTACATTAATTTCATCGTCGAGCTCACCGCCCTCAACGGCCGCGAGGCTCTCCCCGCCGACTGTGAGGTGACGACGCTCCTCAAATATTGATGGCTACAGAAAACATCAATCAACTACTCGCCGACGCAGGCCGAGACATCGATAAGATGGGACGATTCGAACTCGAATTCGCCCCCGACCGCACACGCGAGGATATCTTCAACAATCGCCCGGGAGCGCACCTTCGGGAGAAGATCCTGAATCTTCCCGACTCCCCGGGCGTATACATGTATATCGACAAGAATGGCAAGGTGATCTACGTGGGGAAGGCGAAACGCCTCAAACGGCGCGTATCTTCCTACTTCAACCGCCGCCACGACGTGACGCGCACGAATATGCTCGTGCGCAATATCGTGGATATGCGTTTCATCGTCGTGGCCACGGAGCAGGATGCCCTCCACTTGGAGAATGCCATGATCAAGGCCTACCAGCCCCACTATAATGTGCTGCTCAAGGATGATAAGTCGTATCCCTGGATTGTGGTGACGAAGGAGCTTTACCCCCGCGTGTTCATGACACGCGAACGCGGCATAGAAGGGAAGTATTACGGCCCCTACAGCAACCCGCAGGCGGCGAAGGTGGTGCTCCAGCTTATCCGCGATGTCTATCCCCTGCGCAGTTGCCAGCACGCTCTCGACGAGAAGGGGATAGCCCGCAACAAGTATCGCCTCTGTCTCGACTATCACATCAAGAAGTGTGGCGGATGCTGCCGTGGTCTTGTGTCGCCCGAAGCCTACGGTGAATACGTGGCGCAGGTGCGCCAGATTCTCAACGGCGAGACGGTCGTGCTCGAAAAGTATCTCAAAGGGGAGATGAATCGCCTCAGCGAGCTTTGGAAATTCGAGGAGGCACAGGAGATGAAGGAGAAATATGAGATCGTCAAGACCTACAACGCCAAGTCGGTGATCGGCCGCGCCGACGAGGAAGACGCCGATATGTTTGCCTACGATGAATCGGGCGATTCTGCCTTCGTCAACTTTATGCACATGCACCACGGAGCCGTGGTGCAGAGCCTCAACATGGAGTTTCGCCGCCGTCTGGCCGAGAGCCGCGAGGAGATTCTCTCGATGGCGATGGGGGAGGTGGCCCGCCGGTTCGACCGCACCTACAAGACGGTCATCGTTCCCTTCCTCCCGGATGTGGAGTTCGAAGGGGCGGAGTTCGTGATTCCCAAGCGTGGCGACCGCAAGAAGATGCTCGACGTGGGCATGAAGAATGTGCGCCAGTATATGGCCGACAAGGAGAAGATGGCCGAGAAACTCGATCCCGAAGTGGGCGTCACGAAACTGATGGAGCAGATGAAAAGCGATTTCCGCCTCAACGTGGAGCCGCGCCATATCGAATGTTTCGACAACTCCAACATCCAGGGCACGAATCCTGTGGCGAGCTGCGTCGTGTTTCGCGACGGCAAACCCTCGAAGAAGGATTATCGCCATTTCATCATCAAGACGGTGGAGGGCCCCGACGATTTCGCCTCGATGAAGGAGGTGCTTCATCGCCGCTACTCGCGCATGATTGCCGAGGGCGAACCGCTGCCGCAGCTTGTGGTGGTCGACGGTGGAAAGGGACAGCTTAGCGCGGCCGTGGAGGCTTTCGACGAGATGGGCATTCGTGGCGAGGTGGCTCTCGTGGGCATCGCGAAACGCCTTGAGGAGATCTACTTCCCGGGCGACACGCTGCCGCTCTATATCGACAAGAAGAGCCGTAGCCTGCAGGTGATTCAGCATCTGCGCGACGAGGCCCACCGCTTCGGCATCACCCATCACCGTCTGCGCCGCTCGAAGGGGCAGGTGCGCAGCGAGCTCGACGATATCAAGGGCATCGGCGAGGTGTCGGCCAAGGCCCTGATAAAGGAATTCAAGAGCGTGAAGCGCATCTCGGAGGCCTCGCGCGAAGATCTCGACGCTCTGCTCGGACCCTCGAAAGGGGGAATCGTATATGCCCATTTTCACCCCGCGACGGAGTGAATTTCTTTCAAATATTCACACTCGAAAAAGAACAATAGGGGATAGGCGTGTTATAATAGTAATGGAGTTTTAAACAAACTCCGAAGGTTACAGAAAAGCATTTCTAAGTTATGAGAAAAAAATCGAACATACCCGCCGAGGGGGCACAGGCTCCCAGGCTTAAGAAGAAGGAGCTTCAGGAGAGAGTCCTCAAGTTTCTTGAAAAGGAAAGCAAGCAGGCGTTCAATTATAAGCAAATCGCGTTTGCCATAGATGCCATGCATCCGGCCAACCGTATGGATATAATCACTCTCCTCGACGAGCTCACGGCCGCCGACCTGATTCAGGAGGTGGCCCTCGGCAAATACAAGGCTATCGCCAACCGTGGCACGGAGAACATCGGTCTCTTCGTGCGCCGCAGCAATGGCAAGAATGGCGTCATGATCGACGATGAGATGATCATGGTGGCTGAGCGCAACTCTATGCACGCCCTCAACGGCGACAAGGTGAAGGTGGAGATCTCTGCCCGCCGCAAGGATAAGGAGCCCGAGGCGAAGGTGATCGAGATCCTGGAGCCGAAGGAGCAGGTATTCATCGGCACCCTCAATGTGGAGAAGAATTACGCATCGCTCGTAACCGACTCGAAGTTCCTGGCTGCCGATATCATCATTCCGCGCTCGAAGCTGAAGGGTGGCAAGACGGGCGACAAGGCCATAGCCCGCATCGTGCAATGGCGCGACGAGGAGATGAACCCGCGTGGCGAAGTCGTGGATATCCTGGGCAAGAAAGGGGAGAACACGGCCGAGATGCACGCTATCCTCGCCGAGTTCGGCCTGCCGTATAAGTATCCGGAGAATGTCGAGAAGGCTGCCGCCAAGATCGACGCCGGTATCACTCCCGAGGAGGTGGCCAAGCGCGAGGATTTCCGTGGAGTCACCACCTTTACGATCGACCCGCGCGACGCGAAAGACTTCGACGACGCCCTCTCTATCCGCCAGCTTGCCAACGGCAACTGGGAGGTGGGCGTGCATATCGCCGACGTGACCCACTACGTGCATCCCAACACGATTATCGACCGCGAGGCGCAGGAGCGTGCCACATCCGTTTATCTCGTCGACCGCACCATACCGATGCTTCCGGAGCATCTCTCCAACGGCATTTGCTCGCTGCGCCCGAATGAGGAGAAGCTCACTTTCTCCGCTATCTTCGAGCTCGACGCGAAGGCCAACGTGATCAACTACCGCATCGGCCGCACCGTCATAAAGTCTGACCGCCGTTTCACCTACGAGGAGGCTCAGGAGATTATCGAGACCGGCAAGGGCGACTTCGCAAAGGAGGTGCTCACGCTCGATAAGCTCGCCAAGGAGCTGCGCCGCCGTCGCTACGACGCGGGTGCCCTGGAGTTCGACCGTGCCGAGGTGCGCTTCGAAATCGACAAGACGGGCCATCCGATCAGCGTCTTCTTCAAGGAGTCGAAAGATGCCAACAAGCTCATCGAGGAGTTTATGCTCCTGGCCAATCTCACCGTGGCCGAGTCGATCGGCAAGGTGCCGAAAGATAAGAAGGCGAAATCGTTTGTATATCGCGTGCACGACAACCCCGACCCTGAGAAGATCAACAACTTCTCGCAGATCGCCCTGCGCTTCGGCCATAGGGTGAAGACCGAGGGCTCGGCCAAGGAGGTAAACAAGAGCCTCAACCGTCTGCTGCGCGATGTGAAGGGTAGAGGCGAAGAGAATATGCTCTCCATCCTGGCCATCCGCAGCATGGCGAAGGCTATCTATACCACCGACAATGTGGGCCACTATGGCCTCGCGCTCGACTATTACACCCACTTCACTTCGCCTATACGCCGCTATCCCGATATGATGGTGCATCGCCTCCTGGCAAAGTATGCCGACGGCGCTCGCTCTGTAGATAAGATGAAGCTCGAAGACCAGTGCAAGCACTCTTCGGAGATGGAGCAGGTGGCAGCCAATGCCGAGCGCGCATCTATCCGCTACAAGCAGGTGGAGTATATGCGCGACCGCCTCGGCGAGATCTACACGGGTGTGATCTCGGGAGTGACGGAGTGGGGCTTCTACGTGGAGCTCGACGAGAATATGTGCGAGGGCCTCGTGCCTGTGCGCGACCTGGCCGACGACTATTACGACTACGACGAGAAAAACTATTGCCTTATCGGCCGCAAGTATCACAACAAGTATACGCTCGGCGATATCGTGAAGGTGCAGGTGGCGCGTGCCGACCTCGACAAGAAGCAGCTCGATTTCGCCCTCATCACCGACGAGGGCAACCCCAACAAACCTATCGAGGAGAAGCGTGCGAAAAATCCGCGCCATAATCCGAAAGATAAGAAGAAGTCGCGCTCGCATGGCGGCAACCAACGCAGAAAAAGAAACGAATAACTCTATCGAATGTCACACATGAGAATTCTCAAATCAGTAATAAGCGGCGTGGCCCTCTTCGCAGGGGGCGCCGCTTTTGCCGCAAACGAGGGAGTGGTGGTGCAGACCGACGGCTACTCCTGGCGCGGCGATACGCTCTATCAGGATGAGTTCAAGGCCTGGGCCGTGAATCCCTACGAGATTCGCTCCACCTACAAGGGACGCCCCGGCTATTTCATGCCCATCGATCAGGTGTGGCAGCGCAAGAATGATCTCTCGGCCTATCCCGTGGTGGAGGGTGGCAACCCGCTTATGAATGCCGTCTACAATATGGGTCTCGACGAGATGGTCAACGCCGTGGAGCCCGACACGACCCTGCGCACGGGCAAGGAATGGGCCGGCGTGTGGACGCGCGACGTGAGCTACTCCATCATCCTCTCGATGGCAGCCCTGCAGCCTGAGGCGTCGATGATCTCGCTCATGAAGAAGGTGAATCCCGAGGGGCAAATCATACAGGACACCGGCTCCGGCGGCGCGTGGCCTATCTCTACCGACCGTATGATCTGGACGCTCGCCGCGTGGGAGATCTACAAGGTGACGGGCGATAAGAAATGGATTGAGAAGGTGTATCCCATCGTGCAGCGTTCGCTCGCCAAGGATGCCGCCACCGTGATGTCGGAGCGCGGCCTCGTGAAGGGTGAGACCTCTTTCATCGACTGGCGCGAGCAGAGCTATCCGCGCTGGATGCAGACGGCCGATATCTCGCAGAGCGAGGCTATGGGCACCAACGTGCTCTACGCCGCAGCCCTCGACGCGGCCTCTGAGATGGCTTCTCTGCTCGGCAAGAAGAAGGAGGCGGCCAAGTATAAGACGGAGGCCTACAACCTCGCCCAGGCTATCGACAAGACCTTCTGGATGCCCGACAAGGGCTACTACGGAATGTATACCTACGGACGCGACAGCAAGATTCTCAATCCGCGTGCTGAGACGCTCGGCGAGGCCTTGGCCATTCTCTACGACGTGGCTCCTAAGGAGAAGCAGAAGTCGATCTCTGAAAACAACCCGATCACGAAGTATGGCCCGGCTATCTTCTATCCGCAGATCTCCGATATGCCCAACTATCACAACAATGCTCTCTGGCCTTTCGTGGCCTCTTATTGGACGCTGGCGCAAGCCAAGGCCGGTAATGAGCAGGGCGTGCTGGAGGGTATCGGCAGTGTGGTGCGCCCGGCCGCTCTCTTCGCCACGAACAAGGAGAATTTCAACCTCGACAACGGCGACATCTTCACGGAGCTCAACTCTTCGAACATGCTCTGGAGCCTGGCGGGCAATATCGCCCTGACCAATCAGATTCTCTTCGGCATCCATTTCGAGAAGAATGGTCTGCGCATTGAGCCGTTCGTGCCCGAGGCCCTGGCCGGCGAGCGCACACTGAGCAATTTCCCTTATCGCGGCGCACGCCTCAATATCACTGTGAGCGGCTACGGCGACCGTGTGCGCTCTCTCACGATCAATGGCAAGAGCTATTATCCCGATAAAGGGAAGGTGATTCCTGCCAAACTGCTCAAGGGCGATGTGGATATCCGTGTGGAGATGGATAATCAGCCTATCGAGCCGATGAAGCTCAACCGTGTGGCCAATTCAAAGGCGCCGTGGACGCCTGCGGCTTGGCTTACGACTGATGAGTCGCTGGTCGGTGCGGGAGTGCCGGCTCTCAATCAGCTCGCGTGGAATCCTCTCGAATACATTGCGGAGTATATCGTGCTTCGCGACGGCAAGGAGGTAGGCCGCACGCGTCAAACCACCTGGCCCGCGCTCACCGAGGGTGAATGGCAGGTGATAGGCGTGGCTTCCGACGGCACTCAGAGCTTCGCCTCAGAGCCGCGCAGCAATCGCCAGCGCAAGGCGTTTGAGATGTCGGCTGAGAAGAAGTATATGACGTCTGATGAGGTGTCATACAAGCCGGAGAAGGGCATCGAGGGCTTCCATGCCAATGGTTTTGCCGAGACCGACAAGACGGCTCCCGCAGCGGCTGTGATCGACCTGCCCGACGGCGGCGAGTATACCGTGGCGTTCCGTTATGCCAACGGCAACGGCCCCGTAAACACCGAAAACAAGGCGGCTGTGCGCAGCCTCTATATCGACGGCAAGGATGTCGGCACGATTGTGCTGCCTCAGCGAGGTGTGGCCAATTGGAACGATTGGGGTCTCACAAACACCGTCCGCGTGGAGCTTACCCCTGGCCGACACGACATCCGGCTGGTGGTAGACCCTGAAGATTCCAACATGAATCTGGCTACAAACCATGCTTTGATCGATCAAATTATCGTCGAGAAAGTGTTAAGATAGTTTAAAAGGCGCGAATCTGAGGTTCGCGCCTTTTATGTTGATTTATTGTGGTTTGAGATTTTGGGTAATTTCGGAGGAAGTGTGAAAAGTGTTAATAGATATTAAATATGACCTGAAAATTTGGTCAGTTTGGAGGAAATATCTAATTTTGCACCGGGTGAGTCCTTCACGACTTGCTCCCCGTAAATCCCCCAGGTCTTGACCGAAG
>CAZGJH010000026.1:15145-27266 GCA_964525735.1 uncultured Sangeribacter sp. | reverse complement strand
GGCATTAAGAGTTGAGTGCTTCCTCCAATGATGCCTACCCAAGCAGCGGCAATATTCTCCCGCTCATAACCCCATGAGAGCCAGGAAATTATACCAACTCACGCGTGCGAGCTCAGAAATATCAGGGTTCCCCCAAGATCGAGGTAGGCGAAGGCGCCTCTTCCCAAACCAACATAGGCCGTCGATGTGACTCCCCATCACATTGGCGGCCTTTTTTGTTGTCGCCACCCAAAAGTCATCAAAAGGTCAAGCAAAACCTCAAGTCAAATCATGCTAAATCACGCTAAATCAAGCAAAATCAAGTAAATCCCCAGTCAATTTCACGATTATTACCAAAATTTTAAAGTATTTCTCACGAAAATTTTTTAACTTTGTACCTTATTATAGCAATCTCTCCCAATTCTCTCAGGTAAAACCGGTAAAAATAAGGATGAAAAAGGTTACAAAAGCTATACATACCCCCTACAGGCGACGCGACGCTTTCGATGCGCTCCAAATGCCCGTCTATAACGCGCTCTCTTTCGAATTTGACAACGCCGACGTTATGGCCGACGCTTTCTGCGGCCGTACCGACGCCCCCGACTACTCCCGCGTGCTAAACCCCACCGTCACTCACTTCGAAGATAGGGTAGCGGCCGTCGCGGGTGCGAAGGAGGTGAGCGCTTTCTCCTCCGGCATGGCCGCCATCAGCGCGATGCTTTTCGCCACAGCTGCCGCCGGAAAGAATATCGTGAGCTCCCGCCATATGTTTGGCAATACCTATCTCCTGATCACAGCTACCCTCGCACGTTTCGGCGTGCAAGCCCGTCTCTGCGACCTTACGGACGCCGAGGCAGTAGCCCAGCTCGTCGACGAAAACACCTGCTGCATCTACCTCGAAACCGTCACAAACCCGCAGATGGAAGTGGCCGACGTGCGCCAACTCTCCAAAATCGCCCGCCAATACGGCATACCGCTCATCGCCGACACCACCGTGATCCCATTCACCCAGTTTGACGGCGAGCAACTCGGCATCGACTTCCAGGTGGTTTCCTCCACAAAATACATCTCGGGCGGCGCAACCTCGCTCGGCGGTCTGATTATCGACTACGGCCGCTTCCCCGAAATCTCGACCCGCATCAAGAAGGAGATGGTCTTCAATCTCGGTGCATACATGAATCCACAAGTGGCTTACATGCAGTTGCTTGGTCTCGAAACACTCCAGGTGCGCTACGACCGTCAGGCCGACTCGGCCAAACAGATCGCCGCCCGCCTCAAGGAAACCCCAGGCGTTGTGAAGGTAGGTTACCCCGGTCTCGAATCGGATCCCTACCACGAAATCTTCACCGAACTTTACGGCGACAAGGCCGGTGCGATGATCACATTCGATCTCTCCGACGAGGAGACCTGCAAGCGTTTCATCAACGCCCTCAAACTCGTGCACCGCGCCACCAACCTCTTCGACAACCGCTCGCTCGCCATTCACCCGGCCAGCACAATCTTCGGCACAATCTCCCCGGAAACCCGCCGCGAAATGGACGTGCTCGACACCACAATCCGCCTTTCGATCGGCCTTGAAGACCCCGACGACATCTTCGCCGACATCCACCAAGCCATCGAAGCCGCCACCCAGCAAACCTCAACCCAAAATTGACCCCCACCTCTATGGCACAATATAATTTCGACACCGTTATTGAGCGTCACGGCACGGGCGCCATCAAAACCGACCTCCTCGAAGAGCGCTTCGGTCGCCCCGACCTGATGGCCGCCTGGGTGGCCGACATGGACTTCGCTACCCCCGACTTTATCCTCGACGACCTCCGCGCACGCCTCGACCATCCCATCTTAGGCTACACCGCCGAACCGGCCGACTATCGCCCCTCTATCATCGATTGGCAGCGCGACCTTCACGGCTGGCACATCAAACCGGAATGGCTCAGCTATATCCCGGGCATCGTGAAGGGTATCGGCATGGTGATCAACGTTTTCACTAAACCGGGCGACGACGTGGTGATCATGCCCCCGGTTTACCATCCCTTCCGCCTCACAGCCGAAATGAACGGCCGAAACGTGGTCAACGTCCCGCTCCTCATGGATGAAAACGGCCTCTACCGCTTCGATTTCGACGGCCTCGAGGCCCTCTCCGACAAAGGGGGAGTGCTCCTGCTCTCCAACCCTCACAACCCTGGAGGCAGAATGTGGACACGCGAGGAGCTTCAACGGCTCGCCGAGATCGCGAAGCGGAAAAACCTCCTCGTGGTCTCCGACGAAATTCATGCCGATATGGGTCTTTGGGGCACACGCCACATCCCGTTCGCTTCCGTAAGCGACGATGCCGCCTCCAACAGCATCACTTTCGGCGCGCCGACCAAAACCTTCAATATACCGGGCGTAGTTTCCTCATTCTCAGTTGTGCCCGACGATAAAATCCGCGAGCGATTCTACGGCTGGCTCACCGCCAACGAATTCGGCGACGCTCCGATCTTCTCACACATCGCCGCGATTTCCACTTACCGAAAAGGGAAGGAGTGGCGCGAGCAGATGCTCAAATATATCGAAGACAACATCCTCTTCACAGAGGAATTCCTCAAAAAGGAGGTGCCCGCCGTCAAACCCCTTCGCCCGGAAGCATCTTATCTCGTTTGGCTCGATTGCCGCGATCTCAACCTCGACCACGACGCGCTCAACGATCTCTTTATCAACGGCGCACGCGTGGCTCTCAACGACGGCGAGATGTTCGGCCAGGGGGGCGAAGGTTTCATGCGTCTCAACGTGGCCATGCCGCGCGAGGAGCTCCGGAAGGTGCTCGAACGCATCCGCGACGCTGTCAACGCCAAAGCCGCCGACGCGAAAGCTGTCAACGCCAAAGCCGCCGACACCAAAACCGACCCCGCGAAATGAAAATAATCGATATAATCAACGACGCCCCAAATCCGGTGTTCTCGTTCGAGGTGCTCCCCCCGCTCAAAGGCAACAGCATCTATAAGCTCTACGAGATCATCCAGAAGTTGATGCGCTTCAATCCGCACTTCGTCAACATCACCTCCCACCATAGCGAGTATGTCTACAAACCGCTTCCCGACGGCACTCACCGACGGGTGAGCGTGGTGAAACGCCCCGGCACGGTGGCCATAGCGGCCGCGATTCAAAACCGCTTCGGCCTTATACCGGTGCCTCACGTGATCTGCAAAGGCTTCTCGCAGGAGGAAACGGAATACGCATTGCTCGACCTCAACTTCCTCGGAATCACCAACCTTCTGCTTCTGCGCGGCGATGTGAAGGGGGTTGAATCACCCATCCCGGGGGCCCGCTACAACGAATACGCCTCCGATCTCCAGCGGCAGGTCAACCTCTTCAACCAGGGCATAGGTCTCGATGACATGAAGATCGAGGGCATCGCCACACCTTTCTCCTACGGCATGGCCTGCTATCCCGAGAAGCACGAGGAGGCCCCCAACATGGAGTCGGATATCCGCTACCTCAAGCAGAAGGTGGAAAACGGCGCCGACTACCTCATCACCCAGATGTTTTTCGACAACGAGAAATACTTCTCATTCGTCGAAAGATGCCGCAAGGAGGGTATCCGCGTGCCGATTCTCCCGGGCATAAAACCGATTACCCGCAAGGCTCATCTGAGCATCCTGCCCAAGACCTTCCGCAGCGATATACCCGAGGAATTGGCCGAGCAGATTCGCGCTTGTGCCACAGATCAGGAGGTGAAGCAAGTGGGTATCGACTGGGCCATTCGACAAGGACGCGAACTGCTCGACCGCCACGCGCCGGGCATACATTTCTACACGATGAGCGCCTCCGACAGCGTGGCGGCCATCGCCAAAAAACTCTTTTAAAGACTCACAAGAAATTGGAAGATAAGGAATTTGACATAACGACAGCCCCGATAGCGCAGGCTATGCGTCAGCGAGTGCTCTTGCTCGACGGAGCCATGGGCACGATGATTCAGCGCAGCTCGCTCTCTGAAGCCGACTTCAGAGGGGAACGTTTCGCGCAGCATCCCGTGCGCCTCGCAGGGTGCAATGATCTCCTCGCACTCACGGCACCCGACGTGGTGCGCGACATTCATCGCGCCTATCTCGATGCCGGCGCTGACATAATCTCTACCGACACCTTCAACGCCAACGCTATCTCGATGGCCGACTACGGTCTCGATGCCATCCCCGGCCTGATGCGCGAGCTCAACCGCGCGGCCGCCACGCTGGCCCGCGAGTGTGCCGACACGAAAGAAGGCCGCTACGTGGCCGGTTCGGTGGGTCCCACCAACCGCACCTCATCCATGAGCCCCGACGTGAGCGATCCTGCTGCGCGCAACGTAACTTACGACCAGCTTTTCGATGCATACTCCGACCAGATCGAAGGCCTCATCGAAGGGGGAGTAGACGTGATCCTCTTCGAGACGGTGTTTGATACGCTCAACCTCAAGGCAGGTCTCGACGCTGCCAACGCCGTGATGATGCGTCTCGGTATCGAAAAACCGATCATGATCTCGGCCACTGTCTCCGACAAGGCCGGGCGTACGCTCTCCGGGCAGACAATCCCCGCTTTCGTCACCAGTGTGGAGCACTACCGCAACGTCATCTCGATTGGCCTCAACTGCGGATTCGGTCCGGCGTCTATCATTCCTTATCTCAGGGAGGTGAGCGCCTCCACCACACATTTCGTGAGCTGCCATCCCAACGCCGGGCTCCCCAACGCTCTCGGCGAATACGACGAGAGTCCGGAGTCGTTTGCCACTCACGTAAGCCGTATCCTCGATGAGCGACTCGTCAATGTGATAGGCGGTTGCTGCGGCACTACCCCCGAGCATATCGCGCGCCTGCGTCAGTTGATCGACGCCCCTGCGGTGAAGCCGCGAGTGGCTCCCGAAATACCGGCTGCCCTGCGCGTGTCGGGTCTCGAAATGGTCGAGGTGATGCGCGGCGGAGTGTTTGTAAATGTAGGGGAGAGGTGCAACGTAGCCGGCTCTCGCAAATTTCTACGTCTTATTAAGGAGAAAAACTACGAGGAGGCGGTGCGTATCGCCGCGCGGCAGGTGGCCGACGGCGCCATGATGATTGATATCAACATGGACGATCCGCTGCTCGACGCCAAGGAGGAGATGGTGCGCTTCATCCGTTACATCATGGCCGATCCTGAGATTGCCCGCGTGCCCGTTATGGTAGATTCATCATCCTGGGAGGTGGTGGAGGGTGCGCTGAAAAACCTTCAGGGTAAGAGCATTGTCAATTCCATTTCTCTCAAAGAGGGTGAGGCAAGCTTCATCGAGAAAGCCCGCATGATTCGTCGCCTCGGCGCGGCCGTGATTGTGATGGCCTTCGATGAGGAGGGTCAGGCCGATACCTATGAGCGCAAAATCGCTATCTGCGAGCGCGCCTACAAGCTTCTCACTGAGCAATGCGGCTTCCTCGCCGACGATATTATCTTCGATGTCAACATTATGGCCGTGGCCACCGGCATCGAAGAACACGCACGCTACGGCATCGACTTCATCCGTGCCGTGGAGTGGGTCAAGAAGAATCTCCCCGGTGCACGCACGAGCGGCGGCGTGAGCAACCTCTCTTTCGCCTTCCGTGGCAAAAACGCCCTGCGCGAAGCGATGCACGCCGTATTCCTCTACCACGCCATCCAGGCCGGACTCGACATGGCCATCCTCAATCCCGCCTCTTCCGTCACGTATGACGATGTTGAGCCCAAGCTCCGCTCCCTTATAGAAGATGTGGTGCTCGCTCGCCGCCCGGAGGCTGCCGACGAATTGGCCGCTTATGCCGCCAACGAGCAGAACGCCGTCGCCGAAGCAACGAAAGCTCCGCAACGCGACCTCAATATTCCGGTGGCCGACCGACTGAAGACCGCCCTCGTGAAAGGCGATGCCACTTTCCTCTCCGACGACCTTGACGAGGCTGTGGCTCAACTCGGCTCGGCCGTCGCCGTAATCGAAGGGCCGCTCATGGAGGCTATGAATCATGTGGGCGACCTCTTCGGCGAAGGGAAGATGTTCCTGCCGCAGGTCGTTAAGACGGCCCGCACCATGAAGCAGGCCGTAGATCATCTCCAGCCTCTCATGGAAGCCGAATCTGGTGGCAAGGAGGGTGCAAAAGCTGGCAAGGTCGTGTTTGCCACGGTGAAGGGGGATGTGCACGATATCGGCAAGAATATCTGCTCTATCGTGCTGGCCTGCAACAATTACGAGGTGATCGACCTCGGGGTGATGGTGCCCGCTGAGAAGATTGTGGAGACGGTGAAAAGGGAACAGCCCGACCTGCTCTGTCTCTCAGGACTGATCACACCCTCTCTCTCGGAGATGGTCAATGTGGCCAAGGAGATGAAGGCGGCCGGATTGAAGACACCTATTCTCGTGGGTGGGGCCACAACTTCGCGCCTTCACACGGCTCTTAAGATCGCTCCCGTCTACGATGCCCCCGTGGTTCACGTCACCGACGCTTCGCAGAATCCTTTGGTGGCCGCCCGACTCCTCAGCAAGGAGGGCGCGCAGGGTTACGTTGACTCTCTTTCGGCCGACTACGACCGTATCGTGTCCGACTATCTGCGCCGCAATATCTCTCACCGCTTGCATGAGGAGATCAAGCACGTAGGGCGTGAACGCCAAAAGAATGTCACTCCGGCTCCAGCTCCGACAGGTATTGCGGAGGCCACACCGATGGTGATCGAAATTCCTCTCGCTGAGGTGATTCCTTTCATCAATTACAAGATGCTCAACCATGCCTGGCGCGTCGGCTCTCACACTGATGAGGCCCGCAATCTTCGCAAGGATGCCGAGGCGTCGCTCGCTGAGCTTGAGAAGGCCGAGGGCACACCGCAGGGCTTCGACGGCAAGGCTGTGGTAGGCATCTGGCCCGCTCACTCCGATGGTGAGGATATCGTGATCGGCGAGTTGCGTCTGCCTCTCATGAGGCAGCAGCGTGCCGACACTGATGCCCGTTCGCTGGCCGATTACGTGGCTACCGCGGGCGACTATGTGGGTGTGTTCGCCGTCTCTTCAGGCCACTATCTCGACGATGAGGCTGCCCGACTGAAGAAGGAGGGCGACGACTACGGTGCGCTGCTCCGTCAGACGTTGGCCGACCGCCTCGCTGAGGCCGCTTCTGAATGGCTCCACGCGAAGGTGCGCCGCCAGCTATGGGGATATGCCCCCGATGAGAATCTCTCTGTAGAGGATATGCTTCGCGGCAAATTCCGTGGCATTCGTCCCGCGATGGGTTATCCGGTGCTCCCCGACCAGTTGCTCAATAAGGAATTGGCTCACCTTCTGCCGTTTGAGCAGATTGGGGTAGTGCTCACTGAGAATGGCGCAATGTCACCCTCGGCAAGTGTCAGCGGCCTCTACATCGCCAATCCCGATGCTCGCTATTTCATGGTGGGCGAGATTGCAGGCGACCAATTGAACGATTACTCTCGCCGCCGCGGTCTCTCGCCGGAGGTGATAAAAGATATTTTGAACTATGCAGCAGAATAAACCGTTGAAAGTAGCGATACAAGGTGTGGAGGGATGTTTCCACGACGCGGCAGCCCGTCAATATTTCGCCGATCGCGAGATTGAGACAGTGCCCTGCGAGTCGTTTCACACCCTCTTCGATGCCTTGGCGGCCGACGCCTCCATGATCGGAATCGTGGCCATCGAGAATACGATTGCCGGCTCACTCCTCGCCAATCATGAGCTGCTGCGCCAGAGCAACCTCTCTGTGGTGGGCGAACATTCCGTCAGGATCAGCCATGTGCTCTGCGCTCTACCGGGCGAAACTCTGGAGTCGATCTCGGAGGTCAATTCCCACCCTATGGCCCTGATGCAGTGTGAGCAGTATCTGCTGCGGCATCCCAACATGAGGATGGTGGAGAAATTCGATACGGCGGGCAGCGCGAAGGAGATTGCCGAGAAAAACCTTACCGGTCACGCTGCCGTGTGTGGTGAACTCGCCGCCAACCTCTACGGACTCGACATTCTCGAGAAGGGTATCGAAACAAACAAGCGCAACTTCACTCGCTTCCTCATCCTGGCCGATCCGCTCGTGGCCGGCGAGATGAAACCGCGTGCCGAAGACCTCAACAAGGCCAGTGTGGAGTTTACACTCCCGCACACCAACGGGGCTCTCTCGAAGGTGCTCACGATTCTCTCCTTCTACGACGTGAATCTCACCAAGATCCAGTCTTTGCCCGTAGTTGGTCGTGAGTGGGAATACCGCTTCTATGTTGATCTGACGTTCAATTCCTACGTGCGCTATCGGCAGGCCATCGAGGCCGCGCGCCCCTTGACCAACGAGCTGCGCATACTCGGCGAATACGTGGAGCGCGTGAAGATCAACAACATAAATTGAGTCAATAAACAATGGAAAAGATAAAGATACAACCCGCTCATAGGGTTGACGAAATAAAGGAATACTGGTTTGCCGGCAAGATGAGGGAAGTGGCCCGCATGAACGCCGAAGGGCTCGACGTGGTGTCGCTCGGCGTAGGCGGTCCCGACCGTATGCCGGCCGTGGAGGTGGTAGAAACCCTCTGCGAGTCCGCCCATAAGCCAGGCAACCATTCCTATCAGATTGCTTCGGGTTTGCCGGAGCTACGCCGCGCGATGAGCCGATGGTATGAGCGCAACTACGGGGTCGAATTCGACCCCGATTCGGAGGTGCTCCCTCTGATCGGCTCGAAGGAGGGTGTGCTCCACGTGAGCCTCGCCTTTCTCAACCCTGGCGATAAGGTGCTCGTGCCCGATCCAGGCTACATGACCTATTCGGGCGTCAGCAAGATGCTCGGAGCGCAGATCGTAAACTACGACCTCCTCCCCGAGAAGAGCTGGCAACCGGATTTCGACCAGCTCGAAAGGCTCGTCGCCGAGGGAGGCATCAAGCTGATGTGGGTCAATTATCCCAACATGCCCACCGGTGCTTTGGCTTCGCGCGAGCTCTTCGAGAAGCTCATAGCGTTCGGTAAGCGTCACAGCATTGTAATCGTTCACGACAACCCTTACAGCTTCATTCTCAACGACAACCCCATGAGCATAATGCAAGTGGAGGGAGCCAAAGAGATAGCCATCGAGCTCAACTCTCTCAGCAAGAGCCATAACATGGCCGGCTGGCGAATGGGTATGGTGGTGTCTAACGCCGACTTCACCGGATGGGTGCGTAAGATGAAGAGCAACATTGACTCCGGCCAGTTCAAACCGATTATGGAAGCGGCCATCAAGGCCCTCGATCTCGACGGCTCCTGGTATAGCGAGCTAAACGAGGTGTATTGGAGTCGCCGCCGTGTGGCCGAGCAGGTGATGGACGCTCTCGGTTGCGAGTGGGATCCCGCTCAACGCGGACTCTTCCTCTGGGGCAAGCTGCCGGCTGGCGCGCCTGATAGCGTGACGTTTGCCGACCGTGTGCTCCACGAAGCGCGCGTCTTCATCGTGCCAGGGTTTATCTTCGGCCGCAATGGCGAGGGCTACGTCCGCCTCTCCCTTTGCGCCACGGAGGAGCGTCTCCAAGAGGCCCTCCGACGCCTCAAACAATTTAAACTGTAAACACAATGAATTTCAATGATTTAAAACCTATAGTAGATGGCATGACCGCCCCTCTGATCTTGGCCGGCCCATGCAGCGCCGAGACAGAGGAGCAGGTGATGTCTACTGCCCGCCAACTCGCCCTCGGAGGCGTAAAAATATTCCGAGCCGGTATCTGGAAACCACGCACGAAGCCGGGTGGCTTCGAGGGTATCGGCAAAGAGGGGCTTCAGTGGCTCCGCCGAGTGAAGGAGGAGACCGGTATGCTCACAGCTACTGAGGTGGCCATGCGCCGCCATGTGGAGGAGGCTCTCGAAGCCGGTGTCGATATCCTCTGGATCGGTGCCCGCACTTCGGCCAACCCCTTCGCCGTGCAGGAGATAGCCGACGCTATCCAGGAGAGCGGAAAGGATGTGCCGGTGCTCGTGAAGAATCCCGTAAACCCCGATATAGATCTCTGGATCGGTGCGCTCGAACGCCTCTACAACGCCGGTGTGCGTCGACTCGGAGCCATTCACCGTGGCTTCAGTTTCTATGGAAAGAGCATCTACCGCAACCCCCCGCAGTGGCACATACCGATCGAGCTTCATCGCCGCCTCCCGGAGCTCCCGATCATCGTCGACCCCTCCCACATGGGTGGCAAACGCGAACTGATCGGTCCCCTCTCGCAGCACGCCCTCGATATGAAATTCTCGGGCTTGATGATCGAGAGCCATTGCACCCCCGACGAGGCTTGGAGCGATAAGGCTCAGCAGGTTACTCCCGACATTCTGCGCGTGATTCTCACTTCGCTCGTAGTGCGCAACACTGCCGAATCTACTGAGAGCCTGGAAGCTCTCCGCCAACAGATCGACAAGATCGACACCGAATTGCTCGACCTCTACGGCAAGCGTATGGCTGTGTCGCGTCAGATTGGCGAATACAAGAAGGAGCACGCAATGCCTGTGGTGCAGGAGAGCCGCTACGACGATCTCATGAAGAGCCGCGTCTCGGCTGCCGTAGAGATGGGCATGAGCGCCGACTTCATGCGCACAGTGCTTCAGGCCATTCATGAGGAGTCTGTGCGTCAGCAAATTGAGATTCTCAACGGTAAAAGCTAATTCAAACAACACTCACTCCCGATAAACTAATTCAAACAACTCTCACTCCCGATATCATGAAAAAGACGATCTTATCCGGTTTGCTCTCTCTTGCCGCTCTCACGGCGGGAGCAACCGACCTTTTCTTCTATTCTCCCGAAAATGGCGACGGGGGTTTGCGCCTCGCCGTGAAGGAGACCGATGGCTCGTGGCGTTCGATTGGCAACGGCTACGACTTCGTGCGCTCCGATTTTGGCCCCTGGGGCAGCTTCAAGAAGATGTGGAGCCCTCAGCTTTTCCCCACCTCTACCGGAGGGTGGGCTCTCCTTTTCCGTGCCGACCCGAAAGGGGAGGTGATAGGAATGGCCGAATCGGCCGACCTCATGAAGTGGAAGCCGCAGAAATATTACGCTCCGGCCGACACCTCGAAGCTCACCTTCCGCACCAACCAGGGCTTCCTTCCGGCCGTGGCTGAGATAAACGGTGAGAAGATCGCGGGCAACGTGATGAACGTCACCCCGGAGATGATTGCCCAGCTTGATGCCTTCACGGCTGAGCGCGGCCGACTTCATGCTCTCTATTCGGAGCATGCCGACGGCGACAAGGAGCGCTTCGCCGGTCTTCAGCCGCTGAAGGGCTCTCTCAAGGCTACCGGCTCTGCAAAGGAGATCTCTCCGCTGCTGATGGGTATCTTCTTTGAGGATATCAACTATGCTGCCGACGGTGGTCTCTACGGCGAACTGATCCAAAACCGCGACTTCGAATACTCGCCGTCGGAAAACGGTCAGCAGGGCTGGGGACCCGATTACGCCTGGAAAGTGCAGGGTGACAAAATCGGTTTCTCGATCGCTACCGACGATCCGATTCACCCCAACAATCCTCACTTCGCACGTCTGGAGGTGAAGGGCGGTATCGCTTCGCTCGTCAACAACGGCGGCAATGCTTTTGTCAACACCGGTTGGGATGGCATACCTCTTGATAAGGATGCTCCTTATCGCCTCCGCTTCAAGGCCCGCGTCAACAAGACGATGCCGCTGGAGATAAATCTTATCAACGACGCTACGGGCAAGAAAGTGGCTTCCGGCAAACTGAAACTGAGTTCATCACGCGATTGGAAAGACTATGAGCTAATCCTTACGCCCACAGAGCATTGCAAGAGCGCTTCGCTCCACATCGTGCCGAAAAACAACGCCACGCTCGACCTCGACATGGTGAGCCTCTTCCCGATGAATACGTTCAAGGGTCGCGAAAACGGTCTGCGTGCCGACCTTGCCCAGACTCTCGCCAATCTCAAGCCGCGCTTCATGCGCTTCCCCGGCGGATGCGTGGCTCATGGCGACGGACTCGACAATGTATACGACTGGAAAGGCTCGATCGGTAAACTTGAGGAGCGCAAACCTTTGCGCAATCTCTGGGGCTACCATCAGACTCGCGGTCTCGGTTATCACGAGTATTTCCAATTCTGCGAGGATATAGGTGCCGAACCGCTGCCAGTGCTCGCTGCGGCCGTGCCCTGTCAGAACTCGGGTCGCGAGTCGCGCTTCACTCACGA
>CAZGJH010000026.1:11900-15045 GCA_964525735.1 uncultured Sangeribacter sp. | reverse complement strand
GATATGGTCGACGAGCATTATTACGTTGACCCCGCTTGGCTCATCTACAACCAGGACTATTACGATGACTATGACCGCAAGGGACCGAAGGTCTACCTCGGAGAGTGGGCAGCTCATCTCCCCGGTCGCCCTTCCAACATGGAGACGGCTCTCGCCGAGGCTCTTTATCTCACGGCCGTGGAACGCAACGGCGATGTTGTGTCGCTCAGTTCTTACGCACCCCTTCTCGCGAAAGAGAATCACACGCAGTGGCGCCCCGACCTGATCTATTTCAATAATCTGGAGGTGAAACCCACAACCGATTACGAAACGATGCGCCTCTTCGGAGAAAACTCCGGCTCCCAATACTTTGCAAATCAGCTCCTTATCGACACTGACAATCAGCTCTCCAAACCTGCTGATAGCCAATCAGATAAGTCTACTCTCTACGAAAAGGCGAAAGCACGTGTCGGAGCATCGATTGTAAAAGATGAGAAGAGTGGCGACATAATCGTGAAGCTCGTCAACCTGCTTCCGGTTGCCACAGAGATGGAGGTAGACCTCAAGTCGCTCTTCCCCGCCGACAAAGGCGAGTTGCAGACCGTCCGCACGGTCATGAGCGGCGAACCGGCCTCTGAAAAGGCTTCGGTGAAGACAGATCGTGTAGCTGTCGAATCACCCTTCTTCAAGCTCCCCCTCGCCCCATACTCCCTCACCATCCTCCGCATCCCCTCCTAATCCCGAGGCACACAAAAAGAAGGGGCTTCGATGTCGCTGAAACATCGAAGCCCTTTATATTCAGTCGCGTATAACCGATTAAACGGGATACTCATCAAAAGCGTAGAGAACTGTGGACAGATAGCGCTCGCCTGTATCAGGCATAAGAGCCACAATCATCTTGCCGGCATTCTCCTCCTTCTTCGCTTCACGAAGCGCAGCCGCCAATGCGGCTCCCGAAGAAATGCCCACAAGCAATCCCTCTTTCTGAGCAAGAAGACGAGAAGCCTTGATAGCCTCATTATCTGACACGGCGATCACCTCATCCACAACATCGGCATGATAGTTGCCCGGGATGAAGCCCGCGCCGATACCCTGAATTTTGTGCGCACCCGGTTTGCCACCCGAAAGCACAGCCGAAGTTTCTGGTTCTACGGCGATTGCCTTAATAGCCGGATTGTGGCTTTTCAGTGCTTCTGCCGTGCCACTGACTGTGCCACCAGTGCCCACACCTGCCACGAAGATATCGACTTTACCGTCGGTGTCGCGCCAGATCTCCTCGCCGGTAGTGCGGCGATGCACCTCAGGATTCGCAGGATTCTCAAACTGCTGAAGGATGATCGAACCGGGATTCTCCTTGTTTAGTTCCTCGGCTTTGCGGATAGCACCCTTCATACCCTCGCTGCCGGGAGTAAGTACGAGTGTGGCTCCGAGGGCCTTGAGAAGGTTCTTGCGCTCGGCACTCATCGTCTCGGGCATAGTCAGAACGAGCTTGTAACCCTTCACCGTAGACACCCACGCCAAACCGATACCGGTGTTGCCGCTCGTCGGTTCGATGATCATGCCGCCCGGTTTGAGAAGTCCCTTCTTCTCGGCGTCCTCGATCATGGCCAGCGCGATACGGTCTTTCGCACTGCCGCCAGGGTTGAACGATTCCAATTTGAGCACAACTCTTGCCTTCAGATTCTCATCTTTTTCAATATTCTGGATCTCAAGAAGCGGCGTATTGCCGATCAACTGAGTAAGGTTTTCACAAATTTTTGCCATGTTGATTTGCCGACTTTATCCTCCTGCCTGGAGTTTAAATAATTTCTATCTTACTAACACACATGCTCTTTTGTAAAAGCAAATGCTTACTAATCCGCATACTCCTCGTGGAAGCAAACGCTTACAACTCTGCATGCTTTCTCGTAGAAGCACATGCCTCTATGATTTATAACATTTGTTTTTGAAGTTAGTTCAGAGGCACATTGACGCATTGAGGACAATGCTTTCCACCTAACAGGTGCTTCTGAAGAGAGGAACACAGGTGCTTCTGAAGAGAGGAGCAACGGTGCTCTCAGAGGCGAAAGCCGATACCAAGCATCAGGTTTTGAGGGTCGTGGAAATTACCGAGGCGATAGCCGGTGTTAAGATAGATATTCTTCGTGATAAAGGTCTTCAACGTAAGCGATTGATAGAACGCTTTGTCACCTTTCGGATTAAGCACATCGTAACCGAGACCGACATTGACAGAGAAGATCGGCATGGTCAATTCGGCATGAGCCGAAAACCCGAGACTGAGCTGTTTACCGAAAGGCGGTCGCTTAAATTTGATGTTCTCGTTATATGAACCCTCTACCCAATAGGGCTCCAGTCCGCTGCTCTCGTCCCACTGTATATCAAGCGCCGGACCTACCGACGCCCAGCGGTTCAACTTGTAGAGCGGCGAAAATTGCATTCCAAGTACACCGAATCTCCCCGGACAAAGTGTCGGCTCAGCCGGATAGCCGACGGTGACAACTCTCTTGCGCCATGCTCCGTAAGCCATGATGTCGTACATCCACTTATGACGGTCGGCCTCCTCTGCCAAAACCCTCTGCGTCTTCCTATATCCGCGCAGCCCTTCTCCTTCCAATCCGCCTTGCAATTCGTCCCCCAATCCGCCTTGCAATTCGTCCCCAAATCCGCCTTGCGGATTGATAATGTAGGCGATACCGATCGACGCGCCAACGGTGTTGATGCCTCCGTTTGGCCAAGATGTATTGCCGTTGGAGTAGTGGTTGGCTCCGATGCCTAATGAGAGTGCCCATCGGCTCGACAACTGATAATTGAGTTTCACGGCGAGGCCGAGATGTGCCGTCACTGGGCTACCGATCGCCACATTGTCTTCGGCCGTCTCCTTATTATAATGTTTCCAACCGAAACTGGCTCCAAATTGCCACTCATAATCTAATGAGAGCCGCTCGGAGAGGTCTACAATCGGTGCTCCTTGATATACATACGCCGAAACGGGAGTGCCCAACAATCCAGAATGGAAATAGCCATTCACACCCAATCCGATTCCTTGATAAAGGCCAGGGTAGAGCATACCCTCGCGAGTCGTAGGATTGAAACTGAAATCGGCGCGGAGGTCTCCTCCGAATGAGCTGTTGACCTTCGCATTATCCGGATTCTTACCTCTCACATA
>CAZGJH010000026.1:9308-11800 GCA_964525735.1 uncultured Sangeribacter sp. | reverse complement strand
GCTGACCATCCCTCAACAGGCGCAGCCAAACAAGCTGCACCAATTATGGCAGACAAGACTTTACTTCGCATCTTCGATTTCATGATTACTTCGCATCTTCGATTCGGATTTCATGGTTGACTGGATAAAGTGAGGTGACTTTGATCTTTTCGGTGAAGGTTTTATCAAGAATTTCATTTCTGAATACCATCTCACCGCTAACTTTTACGCCGGTATAGATCACCTCCGTGAAGATATTCACGCTCGAATATTCCGGAACCTCGATATCTATCTTCGTGAATCTGTCGGGTCCTTCATACGTATATTTTGAATCGGGCCTGATACCGTCAACCATCTCGATTTTCCATTCGCCATTCACATATTTCGGCACAGGCATCGTGAAGTATTGCCCCTTCGTCCACGATTCATAGCTTTCGGGTTCAACCAATATCGAAGCCAGTTCATTGATGTAAGGAAAGATCGTAAACGATTGAGGCAGGGGGCCGTCGTTTGTGTAGCCGTCGCGGAAAGTCGACACTTTGGCGCGGTCTTCGATCACCCAATCATTGTTGTAGATCACCTTCGTGAGCTGAATTGCCTGACCGGGAAGAATCTCCAAATCGATAAACCGCACGCCGTAGCCATACTCCAGTCGGATTGTCCAGTGGGAAGGATTCCGGAAGGTCTGGCAAATACTTCTTACGGTGAATTTCGACCCTACTCGTGAAAGCTCCAACTTTGTGAAATTGGTTTCGAACACGATCCGGCTCACTTCCGAAGCGGGAGAGGAAGGATCGATAACGTCGCCTGCTGCGTTGTAGTAGTTGCAATATTTCATGCTTGAGCTCATCAGATCGAACCCGAAATGTTCGAGATCTTTCATAGAGACGTTGAACGTTGCTTCGCCGCCGTCTCCTTCAATAGTCAAATTCTCGACCTCCGGCACATCCGCCTCATCGAGAAAAATATCGCCATTGCACCCCGACAATGTCAGCGCACAAGCCAAGATTAAAAATTTCGAAATCCGTTTCATCAATTCTTCAGAGCATTCAGATTACGCGTCAAAGCACGCCCGCAATAATTAACTTTTTCATCGGCCGACGCTTCGAGTTTTTCGGCGAGTGCATCGGCGAAGGGGAGATAGCGGAGAAGACGGAAGCAAAGAATGTCGGCCTCCTCTATGGTTTGCACATCCTTGGCCAACGCCTCAGCTTTCTCCTCCGAGATTGTTTCGCGATCAAACAGGTAAGGAGCCAACAGACGTGATTCCCTCACCTTCTTGTCGGCCCATAAAGCCTCAGCCAGTTGTTGGGTTGCGGCAGCAGAGTTCTGTGCAATCGCCTCTCTGGCAATAGCACTCAGTTGTGGCAGTTGAAGACCAAAAATTACATTGTAAGGCATTCCGGCATTTCGCAGCGTGTCGGCTACGATGCCGTTGCGATATACCATGAATTGGTGTTTAATATCTTGTATCGTCATCAGTTCGTTTGTTTGATGCAAAAATAGGGGAAAATGCGCGACACTCAAAATTTTTTTCTCTAAAAATTGTTACATCAATTAGAATAGATCACATTATGGACAATAACACGAAAAATATAAAGGAGGAAGGGAGTAATATGGAGATTATCTGCCTTGATGCGGAGTTTACCGAATCGGAAGAACTGTTGGAGCTCTCCGTGTTCAATCTTGATGGCAAGGAGGTGTATCACAAATTCTATAAGCCCGAATTGATCAAGGAGTGGCGCACGGACATTCACCATATTACACCTGAAATGGTAGCCGACAAACCCACTTTCGCGAAGTGTCGCGCCGAGGTGCAGAAATTGCTCGACGATGCTTTCGCCCTCACAGGTTTCGCCGTGGGCAACGATCTGCGTGTGCTCACACGTTCGGGCATCGGTGGCTTGGAAACGAAGCGCATGATCGACGTAAAAGATATGTATTGGTATCTGCGCGGCATCCCGGAGGAGATGAGTCCCTTCACGGTGCCTTCGCTACTGATCTGCGCCAATGCACTCGGGCTTGACTTCAGCGAGCAGGAGGCCCACTCCGCCAGCGCCGACACCGAGGCTACGCTGAAATGCTACAATCTCCTTTTCGAGGAATTCAAAGCCAAGGAGGGTGAGGGAATGGAAGATGCCGATGTGGTAGATCTTTTCGCCGGGAAAATTGAACGCGCCAAGGCTTGCTTCGTTGAGAACGCATCGAAGGGCTTCATCCGCATTTACAAACAGGCCGACGGATACAAAGTGAAATTCAGCGGCAATCCGGAACACGACACGCGCGGCCTTGTGGCCGAGGTGCCCGTAAACGACCGCTATAAGGCCGAATATGAAATAAGGAAGCTCCTTAAGAAAAAGGAACTCCCTGGAAAGTTTAACATCTATAAGCTCACACCCAAGCTGATTGGAGATGTTAAGGCTTATACAAATGAGTATGATGCCGAAGAATCGGCGTGGTGTAAAAAAGTAGTAAGGAATCTTTCAAGACTTTCTCTTTGAAAGATTCCTTAC
>CAZGJH010000026.1:0-9208 GCA_964525735.1 uncultured Sangeribacter sp. | reverse complement strand
TTTCACATCTGAAATATTACCGTTGCCGTCGTAGACGAGCTCATAACGCGGGTTGATAAATCCGCGATAGGGCGGTATGTCAAGATGTGAGAAGCGGTCGAGCACCTCCTTGTGAAGTTTCGGATCTACTTTCACAGCATATTTATCGATGAGAGCCTTGCCACCTTTGTAGTCGCCCTCGCTCTTGATGCGCTGCACTTCAGAGAGCAACTGGCCAATCAGCTCGCGCATCTTGGGATAGTTGTTGATCTTTACGTAGGTCTTGCCGTTTTTCTTAACGAGCTCCACCACCTTATCCTTCTTTCCCTTCTCGAGAATCCAGGCTGCGATGAGCTGACGGTTGCGCATGTGAGCCTCCTCAACGTCCTTACCCGGTTCGATGCGGTTGAGCTGGGTCATGAGGCCATTAAGCATATACTTGTAGTATTCTGCCTTGTAAGCCTCGGGATTGTCAAGGATGCCGAGTTCCTGAAGTTTCGGATCTGCGAGGTAATAGAGCGCGAAAAGGTCGGCGCGTGCCTCCTCAAGAGCAGAGCCGTTTTCCTTGAGCGCATCGGGATCGACACCAGGCATCAGCTGACCGGAAGCGTGACCAAGACACTCGTGGAGGTCGGTGTGAAGCATATCGGTGATATAGAGATAGTCTTCAAGCAGCTTACGGGTAGGCGCGTCGATCACGAACTCCTCATTGAAACCGTTGCCGTGAGATGCCATGTCGTAGGCCTCGGTGATATTCTCGATTGTCACCGACTTCGAACCGTGCTGAGCGCGAATCCAGTTGGCGTTCGGAAGGTTGATACCGATAGCTGTGCTCGGGAAGGCATCGCCTGCGAGCATCGCAGCGTTGATAACCTTGGCCGACACACCCTTCACTTTCGGTTTGCGATATTTCGGATCGATCGGCGAGTGATCTTCAAACCACTGAGCGTTGCTCGATATGGTCTCCGTGCGATCTGAAGCCTCCTTGTTTTTGAAATTGACGTAAGATTCGTAAGAACCGGTCATGCCGAGCGGGTCGCCGTAGCTCTCGATAAAGCCGTTGACGAAGTCTACGTCGCTCTTTGTATCTTCAGCCCAAAGGATAGAATATTCGTCGAAGAGACGGAGATCGCCCGTGATATAGTAGTCGATCAGTTTTGTTATATACTCTTTCTGGGCATCGTTTTCAGCCACACTCTTGGCCATGTCGAGCCAGTAGATGATTTTGGCGATAGCCGGGCCATAAAGACCATTGAGGTGGTAATGCTCCTCCTTGATCTTGCCATCCTCTTTCACCACCTTCGAGTTGAGGCCGTAAGAGATGGGGGTGGGATCGTTGGGGTCTTTCAGCTGATCGTAGTAAGCCTCTACCTCAACTTGAGTGACGCCCTCGCCGTAGAGATTGGAGGCAGAGTTGGCCACCACATCCACAGAACCGTCCTGCACGACGCGCTTCGGCATCACCGAGGGGTCGAAAATCACCGGGGTGAGGGTTGCGAGCATCTCCTCCCGGGTTTCGCCCGGGTTGAGCGGAAGCATGGTGTCGGGGAGTGCGTTCACCTGATCCTGGAAGAAGGTCATGGAGAAGTAGGGTGTGAATTTGTCAGTTGAGTAATGGTGGTGAATACCATTGCCAAACCACACCTGCTTCAGATATTTCTCGAAATCTTTATAGTCTTTCGAATTTTTGTCGCCCTTATAATTGGTGTAGATATTTTCGAGAAGTTTGCGTATCTGGAGGTTGTAGCGGCCGTTCTGATCCCAGATAATGTCGCGGCCAGCCTGAGCGGCTTCGCTCAGGTAATAGATCATTTTCTTCTGATTGAGCGACAGACGGTCGAACTCAGGCACTTCATAGCGAAGCACTTCGATGTCGGCGAAGCGGTCGACGTGATAGTCGAAGTTTTTATCGACCACGGCTCCGGCTTGCATAGCGAGCATAGATGCGAGAATTAGGGTTGAAAATTTCTGTTTCATTTAGATATTATGATGATGTTTTTGTCATTCTACGTTGCGTGGCATTGGCACTCCACGTTGTGTTACGTTTTCACTCCACATTGTGTAGCATTGGCACTCCACGTTGTGTTATGTTTTCACTCCACGTAGAGCACGAGCCCTTTGAGGTATTCACCTTCCGGATGCGAGATATCTACGGGATGATCGGCCGGCTGAGTGAGCTGATGCAGAATACGCACTTTGCGACCCGACTGCGCGGCAGCCGTGAATACGGCCAGGCGGAACATCTCGCGCGTCACTACCTGCGAGCATGAGAATGTGAAGAGTATGCCGCCGCTCTTGATCTTCTCGAAGGCTTTGGCATTCAGTTTGCGGTAGCCGATCAGGCCGTTTTTCAGGGCCGAGCGATGCTTCGCGAAAGCCGGCGGATCGAGGATTATCAGGTCGTAGGCATCCTTCTCCATCTCAGCCAAGAATTTGAAGGCATCCACCGCGTGGGTCTTGTGGCGCGGGTCGCCCGGGAAGTTGAGCTCGATATTGGCATCGGTGAGAGCCGCGGCCTTAGCCGAAGAGTCGACAGAGTCAACCTTCACCGCACCCCCGCGCATTGCGTAAACGGAGAAGCCTCCGGTATAGCAGAACATATTGAGCACCTTTCTGCCGTGGGCAAACTTCTCGAGAAGCGCACGATTCTCACGCTGATCTACGAAGAAGCCCGTTTTCTGGCCGCGCAACCAGTCGATATTGAACTTCAAGCCATTTTCGATGGCAATATTGCCGTCGAATTTTCCGATGAGGTAGTCGTTCTGCGGGTCGAGTTGAGCCTTGTAGGGAAGAGTGGTCTCACTCTTATAGTATACGTTGCGAATCTTGGCGTCGGGTATCTCCGTGAGAGCGTCGGCAATCTTCATGCGCTCATAGTGCATGCCGGGGGAGTGGGCTTGCACCACGGCCGTGTCGCCGTAGATATCGATGACGAGTCCCGGAAGGAAATCACCCTCGCCGTGCACGAGGCGGAAGCAATTATTGTCGGGGCGAATCAACCCGAGGGCCTGGCGCAGACGATAGGCCGATTCGAGACGCTGGCGGAAGAAATCGGCTGGAAGGTCACCCTCGCCAAATTGAAGGATACGCACGGCTATGCTGCCGATCTGGAAGTGGCCCGTGCCGAGCACACGACCGTCGGCCGCAACAACTTTTACCAATTCACCCTCCTCCAAAGAGTCGGGCAGCGAGGAGATGGCACCTGAGAACACCCAGGGATGATGACGAAGCACCGACTCCTCCTTTTTCGGTTTTAGCTTTATGACTTTCATAGTTTCGTTCGAATTAGTTACTTGAAGAGGCGCACGAATTAGTTACTTGAAGAGGCGCACGATATCCATGCCGTTGGCGTAGAGAAGAAGAAGAATGAGCAGGCCCATACCAAACATCTGGGCATACTCCATAAACTTCTCAGAGGGTTTGCGGCGTGTGATCACCTCGTAAAGAAGAAACATCACGTGGCCACCGTCGAGCGCAGGAATAGGAAGGATGTTCATAAACGCGAGAGCAACAGAAAGGAATGCCGCGATATTCCAGAATGCGATCCAATCCCACTTCTCGGGGAAGATGGCTCCGATCGAACCGAAGCCGCCTACACTTTTGGCTCCCTCTTTCGTAAACACCAGTTTCATCGACTGGGCGTAGGAGGTGAGACGCTCCGTGCCGAGTTGCACGCCACGTGGAATCGACTCGAATATATTGTAACGCTTCTCCTCTGCTTTGAAGAAGGCCGAGGGGTCAACCTCCAGGCCTACACCCATCTTGCTGCCTTCGGAGAGCACGACGGGGATTGTGATGGTGTCGGTCGACTGTGCAGGACGCACCACCTTGAGGCTCACCGTCTGGTTGGCATGACCAGCCAATGTGGGCAAGAATACGTCGAGAGAGGGGGTGGCCACCGAATCAACGGCCACGATCATGTCGCCTACTTCGATGCCGGCTTTGGCGGCTCCTTCACCAGGCATTACCTGTGTGATGCGCGCTGGGATACGATACGTCATGAAATTGATTGTAGCCGTGTCGCTTTTCATCTCCTTGTCGAGAGCGAAAATGAAATCTTCCGGTATGGCGATCGAGACGGTGTCGGTGCCGTTGCGAAGCACCTTCACCTCCTTTGCCTGAATAATCTGCATACGGGCCTCGGCGGGGCTCACGAGTTCCTTTCCATCGGCATAAAGCGGCACGTCGCCATCTACGAAACCGATTTTCTTTGCCTCGCCGGAGTAGGCCATACCCATTTTAGCCTCCTTGAATGTCACGTATTTCTCGCCTGTGGCATACACGATTCCGGCGTAGATAAGGATAGCGAGGAGGAAGTTGAAGAGCACACCGGCAATCATGATCAGCAAGCGTTGCCAAGCCGGTTTGGAGCGGAATTCCCATTCCTGAGCCGGCTGCTTCATCTGCTCAGTGTCCATACTCTCGTCGATCATTCCGGCAATCTTGCAGTAGCCTCCGAGCGGGAGCCAGCCGATGCCATACTCCGTATCGCCCCAGAACGACTTCTTCTTTTTCCCTTCGGCAGGTATCGCCTGAACAGGTTGAACGGGAACTTCCTCCTTCGAATCTTTCGAGGCCTCTTTTGCTTGGAGGGCTTTGTCTTCAGCCTCAGCTTCAGGCGTGAGATACTTCTTCTTACCGAGACCTCCGACGTATTTCTTCGGACGCCATTTGAAGAGCTCAGTCCAGGGATCGAAGAAGATATAGAATTTCTCTACTTTTACGCCGAAGATTCGGGCAAAGAGGAAATGACCGAACTCATGTATGATCACAAGAATAGCGAACGCGAGGATCAGCTGCGCCGCCTTTATAAGAAATGTCTCCATATAAATTTTAGACGATTATTTCGAATTACGTTTGAGCCATTCGTCGGCTATTCGCAGGGCTTCAGAGTTTGTGGCCACGAGATCTGGAAGCGTCGGCGAGGCAATGAAGGGGGTCTTCTCCATAGTATATCTCACCAGTTTCGGCATATCCGTGAAGCCGATACGCCCGTCGAGGAAGGCGGCCACACCCTTTTCATTGGCTGCGTTCAGGATGCAAGGCATGTTGCCACCCTTGTCTACGGCCTCGAAGGCATAGCTGAGGAGCGGGAATTTCTTGTAGTCGGGAGCCTCGAAGGTGAGGGTTGAATATTGTGCAAGAGTGAGGGGAGGAGTGTCGGTGGCGAGACGCTCCGGATAACCCAAGGCGTAGCGGATAGGAAGGTGCATGTCGGGCACGCCGAGCTGAGCTTTTATCGAGCCGTCGACAAATTCCACCATCGAATGGACGATGCTTTGGGGATGCACCACGATCTCTATCTTCTCCGGAGGACAGTTGAAGAGCCAGCGGGCTTCTATCATCTCAAACCCCTTGTTCATCATCGAGGCCGAGTCGATAGTGACCTTCGCACCCATGCTCCAGTTGGGATGGTTGAGAGCATCCTTTACGGTTACTTTCTCGAGTTGTTCGAGAGGAAGACGGCGGAAGGGGCCGCCACTTGCCGTGAGCAGAATCTTTCGCATAGCCGAATGTTTCTCACCCACGAGACATTGGAAAATGGCGGAGTGCTCGCTATCTACCGGCACGATGTCGGAGGTGGAATCCTTGAGCATATCGGTGATCAACTGACCGGCCACGACGAGAGTCTCCTTATTTGCGAGGGCGATACGTTTGCCAGCTTTGATGGCCGCGATAGTAGGGAGCAGTCCGCTGTAACCCACCATTGCGGTGACCACTATATCTACTTCCGGAAGAGCCACGGCCGCTTCGATAGCCTCCTTGCCGGCCTCGACACGTATGGGAAGGTCGGCCAAAGCCTCCTTAAGTAGAGGATAGTAGGTCTCGTCGGTAATGATCACTACTTCTGGGAGAAACTTGCGAGCCTGCTCTGCGAGCAATTGCCATTGGCGGCGGGCCGTCAATACGGTAGCCTTGAAAAGGTGGGGATACTCAGCCACGATATCGAGCGTCTGTGTGCCGATGCTGCCCGTGCTTCCGAGTACGGCTATATTTCGTTTGCTATTCTTTTCCACTTTGATATATATCCAAAATAAGTTAGTTATAGTTGTTGATCTGTCCCATCTCCTCATCTATTATGGGATAGCGCGGCGTGTGCTGCGTCTTGTCGCCAATATAGTCGTAAGGAATAAGGGGGTTGCCATTGTGCCAGATTTCGAGATAGACGCTCTCGCCATTGCGGGCGTTGCCACGGTTGGTGAGAGCTATTACCTGACCGCCCGCCACTACGTCGCCCGCCTCCACGAGCACCTGCCCTAAGCGGCTGATTCGGCTCAGAAATCCTTTGGGATGCTGAATGAGCACCACAGCGCCACCATCGCGAAGCGATTGCGACACGGAGATCACCGTGCCGTCGGCAATGGCGGCCACAGGGGTGTTGCGGGCCATCACGATCTCCGCCTTGGGCGATTTGCGACTCGCCGCAGTCACCACCGATTCGTCGTTGAGCGGACTGAACATCATGCTCTCGGCTGCCAAAGGGGCGAGTACGGAGACATTGTATTTCTCCTTCTTCTTAATAAGAGCCACGAAACGGCTCTCTTCGGCCGAAGGACGCAGCAGCGAGTCGGAAATGATGGGTAGAGATATCTCTGAGGCCACGATCGTGTCGGGATGTTTCAGCTGAGGATTGAGCACCTCCTGAAGGTTGTTGATGAAGAGAGCATTCGTTTCATATTCCTGCCGCAGGGAGTCGAGGCGCAGGAGCTGTATCTGTGTGGCTGTGCGTTCGCTCTCCTTCATATATCCGGGGAGCAACTGACGGAGAGGGGTGAGGAAAGCCACGAGAGCTCCGAGAGCCATGACGGCGAAGAAGGCGAGCAAGCCCCAGAGCATCCACCGCAGGGGGGATGTGGTGTGAGAGGCGATGGTTTCGAGCCTACCTTCGTCTTCGATTGTCAGGCGATATCTTGAACGTGTCTTCATTAAAACATTGAATTTTCAACGGCTAAAGAGAGTGAACCATTTCGGGGCCCTCTTTTCAGCGCAAAATCACACAAAATTAATGAAAAATGTGGAAAAAACAAAATCTATTGATTTACACTTACTTGAAATTCGTATTTTTTAGCATTTCGGCCTTGTGACAATAAAATTTCACAAGAAAATTTAGGTTAAGATGAACTTTTCATGAACCAAAAAAAGTGCTAAATGTTATTTAAGTAAACAAAACAAATCAATCAAAACTATAAAAAATCTTAATTATGAAAGCTAAAAATCTTTACTGTTTAGTAGCGCTTTGCGCTGGCGGTTTCGCCATGAGTCCTGAAGCATCAGCACAGGGTGTAGTGATCGAAGATCAGACTGTATCTGTCACAGAATATAGCTGCGACAATACCAACAGATATTATCAGAGTTGGCGCGACAACTGGTTTATCCAGCTCGGCGCCGGAATCAACCAGCCTTTCGTAGAGCGTGGCAACGCACAGGCACAAGCTCCCGGCCACGCCGTGAGACGCGAGAACATGACCACTACATATAATATAGGTGTAGGTCACTGGTTCTCTCCCTACTTGGCACTCCGCCTCAACGCCCTCGGCGGCGCTCTCCATTGGAACAATCCCGTGTTTGAGAATCAGAGCGGCTGGTCGAAAGCGAAACACGGCAACCTCAACGCCGAGCTTATGTGGGATATGTGCAACAGCATCGCAGGTGTAAATCCCGACCGTGTGGTAAGCGTAGTGCCCTTCGTAGGTGTAGGTGCCGATTACACTTGGGGTCTCGCCAACGATCCTGGCACAAACGCAGTGCAGGGCAACAGCGGCCGCGTCCGCAACTCCACATGGACTCTTCCCGTCACCGCCGGTGTTCAGTTCCGTTTCCGTCTTTGCAAGGTGGTAGACTTCTTCGCTGAAGCCCGCGCATCATTCTACGGCGACAACTGGAACGGTTGCACTTACGGACGCCCCATCGAGGCCAACGTAGCAGCTGTGGGTGGTTTCAATTTCAACATCAACGGTCGCCAGTGGAACTCATACAACGAATGTCAGTCGATGGCACAGCTTGCAAGCCTCAACAATGAGGTGAACGCACTCCGCGCTGAGAATCTCGCACAGGCACAGGCTATCGCAGCCCTCGAGAATCAGAAGCCTATGCAGGCACAGCAGACAGTCGTAGCCAAGGATTGCCCCGATATCCCGCTGCTCGCATCTGTTCGCTTCACGATCAACTCCGACAAGATCATGCCTACAGAAGAGGTAAATATCTACAACATGGCACAGTGGCTTAAGGCTAATCCCGATCAGAAAGTCGTGATCTGTGGCTACGCCGACAAGGATACCGGCACAGCAGCCTACAACAAGGAGCTTTCGAAGAAGAGAGCCGACGTGGTCTACAACGTGCTGACCAACAAGTATGGCATCAACCCCAACCGTCTTGAAGTGAAGTATGATGGCTCAGCCGTTCAGCCTTACAGCACCAACGACTGGAACCGTATCGTGATCTTCTCTACGAAGTAATACGGCGGCAAATCACAAGAAACATTTGGTCTTCATTCAGACCAAAAAGAAAAAAGTAAGCGTATATATACACTCAATGAGAATAAGAAAGTAGGAAAACTAAGAATGAAGTTGTCCTGATCCTGATTTTAACAAGGAGGGAGTCGCAAAAGCGGCTCCTTTTTTGTGTTTAGGACAGAGAGATGGGGGAGCGCGGAGGGTAGGTTGTTTTGGAGATATGTTATACAACATATGAAATTTTTTTGTAGAATGAAAAAATGATTGTACTTTTGCAATGAAAAACAACGCGAGACAGCAGTAGGCCGGTGAGTTTACCTGTCATAGCGAAAGAAAAGCTGTTTTTGTCTCGGAAAGGCAAACGCGTTTATCCGGGGCTAACTCTAACCATAAATCTAAAATAGAAAAAGACATGAACATCTCTGACATTATGGCCGGTCTCGAGGCCAAGCATCCGGGCGAGAAGGAATATCTCCAGGCAGTGAAGGAAGTTCTCCTTTCTGTAGAAGAGGTGTATAACCAGCATCCCGAGTTTGAGAAAGCCAAGATCATCGAGAGAATGGTTGAACCCGACCGGATTTTCACGTTCCGCGTGACATGGGTCGACGACAAGGGAGAAGTTCAAAACAATATCGGCTATCGCGTGCAGTTTAACAACGCGATCGGTCCTTACAAGGGTGGCATACGCTTCCATGCGTCGGTCAATCTGTCGATTCTCAAATTCCTCGGCTTCGAGCAGACCTTCAAGAATGCGCTCACCACACTTCCGATGGGTG
>CAZGJH010000025.1:0-27271 GCA_964525735.1 uncultured Sangeribacter sp. | reverse complement strand
CGCCGTTGGCCAGGCGATGGTTGCGTCCCCAGCGGTGGAAGTTGCGGCTCGCTCCGCCCAGACCCTCCTCGGAATAGGTCAGCGCGAGCGGCGGAGTGGTAAACTTCTCCCCTTTCTTCAGGTTGTAGGCCGAATTTTCCTCGTTGATTCCGGCGAAGAAATGGTGGTAGTTGGAGTCGTCGGTGTCAAACATCAGCTTGTAGTTGCCTCCGTAGCAGAGCGCGGCACCGATCACGCGGCCATCCTGCTCGCGACCCTTGCCGTCGAGTGAGATCATCACCTCGCCGTGCGACGTATGCGAATTTCTGACGCCATCCTTGTTCTTGATGATCTTCACGCCGTGAGGCAGCGGAGCCTCCTCCACTTTACCCTCGTTGGCCCAGGAGCCGTAGAGCTGCGACACATGCACATCGCTGCGGCGAAGAGGGAGATAGCCCGACATGAAGCGGGTGAGCGTCACGTTGCCCTTCTCATTGTGGGAAGTTTCGGTCCACGTCTCGATCACATCCTCACCGGGATACGTGCGGTAGTTGACATCGACAGTGAAGGGATACACCTTGTCGGTGAGCGTGACCGTAGTGACTTTCGAGCCATCGGCATCCGTGCGCTCAGACACTTTATCCACCACCATATCGAGCACCATGTTGCCATCGGCATGCACGGCGCTCATTGCGGCCTCCTTCTCGGGCCAGAGACCGTAGACGGGATACGCCGCCTGCCAACCGGCGCCACCGGCCGTGACGTTGTCGAGATCCACCCCCTTCAGGGCTTTCCCGTAGTAGAGAAACTTGAGCTGGTTGCCTTTGTCGGCATCGAGCAGCAGCGACGTGCCGGGTGTGCTGACGTGCACTCTCTCAGCCGCTACAGGCAGCACGCATAGAAGAGCGAGAGCAGAGATATACTTTTTTAGCAAAAACATGACTTATACGGTTGTTTTGAAATATTATTTGATTTGGGTTGGGAAATCTCGAAATATGTCTGTATTTTTGTAGCCGAGGTTGGCTTAGGAACCTCCTTAGGAACCTCCTAAAACAATCTTCAAAATTACCTTGAAAACTTCAAAAATCCAAGAAACGATGAAGAAATTTGCAGGAATATTATCGATAGCTCTTTTGGTGGGAGCCGCGGCTTGCGGTTCGCATAAGGCTACAGACAGTGATGGGAATGATGGGTTCGTCACCGTCAAAGATGGGACGTTCTATATCGGCGACTCCGTGTATAACTACGTCGGGACCAATTTTTGGTATGGCGCCATACTCGCTTCGGAGGGCACAGGCGGCAATCGCGAACGCCTTGCCAATGAGCTCGATACGCTCCAGGCAATGGGTATCAACAACCTCCGTATCCTCGTAGGTGGCGATGGCGAGGAGGGTTTGGCGTCACACATCTCCCCTACTCTCCAGACTGCTCCCGGCGTCTATAACCAAGACCTTCTCGAAGGGCTCGACTATCTCCTTGCCGAACTGGAGAAACGCGGTATGAAAGCTGTACTCTATCTCAACAACTCCTGGGAATGGAGCGGCGGCTACAGCACTTACCTGGAGTGGGCCGGCGAAGGGAAGGCCGTAAACCCGGCCATCGATGGCTATGAAGCTTATATGAATTATGCATCCAAGTTTGTCACCAACGACAAGGCTAAAGAATTGGCTGCCAATCATGTGCGCAATATCGTAGGGCGCGTTAATTCGATCACGGGCAAGCCGTATTCTGAGACCCCGGCCATCATGGCTTGGCAAATCGGCAACGAGCCGCGTTGCTTCAATCCCGACAACAAGGAAGCTTTCGCCAACTGGCTCGCCTCAACCGCTCAGCTTATCAAGGAGATTGATTCCAACCATCTTGTGTCGGTAGGCAGCGAGGGTAAAGTGGGATGCGAAGGTGATATCGACCTTTGGGCCGCTATCCATGCCAATCCACAGATCGACTACGCAACCATCCACATCTGGCCTTATAACTGGGGATGGGTGACGGAATCGACAACAGTTGACAGCCTTTCGAGAGCTTGCCGCATGACATCCGACTACATCAACGAGCATTATGCCACGCTCGCCAATGTGCTGGTAAACGACAGCAATGCCTACTCGAAACCGATTGTGCTTGAAGAGTTTGGCTATCCTCGCGACAATATGGCGATCGCGGTTGGTTCGCCTGTTACGGCTCGCGACGGCTATTATCGCCACGTATTCTCGGAGGTGCGCAACAGCAACAAGTTGGCCGGCGTGAATTTCTGGGGCTGGGGCGGTCTGGCCGACGTGAAGCACAAGACGTGGGAGCCAGGCGATGATTATACGGGCGATCCGGCACAGGAGGATCAAGGTTTGAATTCAGTGTTCGCTTCGGATACAACGACAATCGCCTTGATTAAAGCGATGAACAACTGATCGTCCTTCTTACTGATAATCGTATTGTCCTCAATGAGTCAATGCAGCAGCTAAGGGTTTTCAAGTTACCTTAAGACGCGCGTTGACGCATTGAGGACAATGCTTTCCACCTAACTCCGCTACGGAGTTAGCCAGAGGGGTCATTCCTAATTATTTGTTTAGCTGGAGATTGGCGTCGATGAGGCGGTTGAGGGTCTTCACTGACTCGGTAGTGGTGAGGCCGTCTTGAGGTGTGTTGAAGCAGTAGTCGACGAGGCGATCGATGGTGGAAGTGGCTACGTGCATGCGGGTGTCGGAAGAGGCGTAGTAGATAAACACCTTGCCATCTTCGTCGGCAATCCAACCGTTGGCGAAGAGCACATTCATTACGTCGCCGATATATTCGTCGCCGATCGGGGCCATGAAATAACCGCCGGGGGAGGCGATCTTGCGCCAGGGTTCGTCGAGAGCCGTCATATAAAGATAGAGCACGTAGCGCAGGCCGGAAGCGCATCCTCTCACACCGTGAGCCAAGTGGAGCCAGCCGCGACGCGTCTTGATGGGGTGAGGGCCCTCGCCGTTCTTTACCTCCTTGATAGTGTGATAGTAACGCGAGTCGATGATGATCTCGTTCTCTATTTCAGCATGGGTGATGTCGTCGACAAGAGCCCAACCGATACCGCCGCCGCTGCCGGTGTCGATGAAGCCATCTTGCGGACGCGTGTAGAGAGCGTATTTGCCGTTGACGAATTCGGGATGAAGCACCACGTTGCGCTGCTGACTCTTGCTCTTGAGGTCGGGGAGTCGCTCCCAGTTTATGAGGTCGCGTGTGCGAGCTATGCCACAGGCAGCCGTAGCGGCCGAAAGATCGCCGGGCTTCGAATCATCGTGACGCTCCACACAGAAAAGGCCGTAAATCCAGCCATCCTCATGACGCGTGAGGCGCATATCATAGACGTTTGTGGCAGGATTCTCAGTGTCGGGAAGTGTGATTGGATGATCCCAGAATCGGAAATTGTCTATACCGTTAGGACTCTCAGCGATAGCGAAATACGACTTACGGTCGCTACCCTCTACGCGCACCACGATCACATAGCTGTCGCCCCATTTGATCGCGCCGGAATTGAGAGTGGCGTTGCAACCGATGCGCTCCATGAAGAAGGGATTGGTAGAGGGATTGAAATCGTATTTCCAGAAGGGAGGAACGGATTCGGCTGTCACCACGGGGTTAGCGTAGCGTTCGTAGATGCCGTTTCCTTCGATCGGAGTGTTGGGTTTAGTGATATGTTCCTCGTAGCGAGCTACAATGAGGTCTTTACGGTATTCGAAAATATTCATTTTATTTACGATAGATTATTGAAGCAGCTTGCCACTGCTTCAGCGGAAGAATTAATGGTTATTTTACGAAAAGCGGCTTACCGTTATCGTGGAATTTCTTGAAATCAGCGGCAGCGGGATGTCCCTGATAAGGCACATAATAGTGCTCCGGCTTCTCCTCTTTGTTGGCATTGCGCCATACGCAGACGTAGGCTACCGGGAACTCGCTGACGGCGGGGAGCATCACTTCGGTGTACCAGTTTTCGATACTCACGCCCTCAAGACCGGTCTCCGTGAGGGCCATCAACTTGCCGCGCTCCTCAGCCTCCTGCTTCACGAGCGAGAGCTGCTTCTTCACCTGATCTACATATTCTTGGGTGCCATCGGGCCCACCGAAGTGGTAGATGTCAGTGCCGAGCAGATCTACGAGATCATCGCCGGGATATGTGAGCAGGAATTTCTCCTTGCTGTCGACACGATCAGGCGAATAGGCCCACACAACATTGTCGATACCCTCGGCGTCGAAAATGCGACGGGTCCGTTTCCAAAGATCCTTATACTCCTCAGGGGTGGCCGTGGCAGAGCCCCACCAGAACCACGTGCCGTTGTTTTCATGCCAGGGACGGAACACAACCGGGATTCGCTCACCCTCGGCATTCTTGAGGTTGCCGATGAAGCGGGCGGCGCGTGCAATCCACGTGTCGAGCCTGTCGGCCATAGCCTGGTTTGTGGCGATCACTTTCAGCGGCGCGGCCGAAGTATCCCAGGAGTTGCTTCCGGTAGCTATGTTCAGAGGATGCCAACTGATAGCGTTGACGCCTCCGCGGGCATCTTGCTTACGCACCTCCTCGGCGATGAAAGCGAAGGGGACGCCGTCAAGGTTTCGGGAGGAGTCAACCTCAATCATGCCGAGATCCCAGTTCATCAAGCCAGGGTATTCGCCGGCTACCTCCTTCACGTCGCTGCGACCGGGCTCGTATTTCCACTCGTGGCCGTAGGCGGTGTCGTCGTGATGGCCGAAATAGAAATGGCCTGTGTGCGAAACGGAGTCGAGACGGGCACGCAGGTTTTCGGCCGGCGTTTTCTGCTCCTCGGCAGCCTGCTCAGCGTTCTTGTTGCCGCCACAAGAGGCGAGCATCAAGCCGCATATCATTATTGCTGTTGTTTTCTTCATAATTATCTTTGAACCTATTTTTTACCTTAAAATTTCCTCTGTAACCTATCAATCTTACCGTAGCGTTTGAAAAAGTTTAAACAATATCGAAATCATGACTTCAGTTGCAAAGTTATACAAAAGTATGCTTTTTGATGTGTAGGATATGTTGCCAAAATATGTCTGCTTGGTTTTACTCAACAACTTAGCCTACATTTCACAACATCCTATCGAAATGTCGGGCATATCACCTGAGGCATCGAAGGGATTCGATACACATTCGGGAGTTGTGGTAGGGACACTTCCAGAAACCGGCTTTGTCGTCGAGGCGATTGATGCTGCCGTCGGCGTGTCGGCTCCAATACCACTCCCCTTCCGGGTCGACGAGATTGTCGGCGATGTATCGCCAGCTCTGACGTGCGTCGGCGAGCCAACGGGCTTCCTCTTTGCTTTCAGGCTCGCTGTGGAAGCGGGCCTGATAGAGCTGCCCAATCACATTCTCAGCCTGCACCCACCAATGGCGGTCGGCATCAAGACGGTTCGCTTCGGCATCGGCGTCGGAGGCATCGGGGTCGGAGGCATCGGCGTGTGAGGCTCGGTGAAGCTCGTAGACCATACTGCCGTCGGGTTGGCGACCTTCGAGGCCGGCGAGGGCTATCTGGCGAGTGTGGGCGAGTGTTTCGGCGTAGAGAGCGGGATCACCGATCACTTCGGCCGATTCGAGCATGAGCCAGGAGGCTTCGATGTCGTGACCGTAAGATTCGATGTCGTCGTATTTTTCCCAGTCATCGTTGAAGAAGAGAGTCAGGTGATGGGTTTTGGGGTTTTCGATACGGGTTAAGAAAGTGCGAAGGAGGGAGGTGGTGGCTTCTTTCACGGCTGCCGCACGCTCCGACAGCACGTGAGGGGCGAGGGCGCCCCTCTTCCCAGTCAGCAGCTCAGCGGACACGTGAGGGGCGAGGGCGCCCCTCCTCCCAGTCAGCGAAGGGGCGGCTTTCAGGGCGCGGAGGAGGTTGGTGTAGCCTTCGAGGATGTGGAGGTGGGTGTTCATGGTCTTGGAGGCGTTGGCGTCGTGCTCGCTGAGACGCATATCGGCAATCGGTTGCCAGTCGCGTGTTGAGGCTTCGATGTAGCCGCCTCGTTCACGGTCGCGGGCATGTGTCTCTATACTCTCGAAGAGCGCGTAGGCATCGTCGAGGGCCGACTCATCGCCCGTCGCGAGATAGTATTCGGCCAGACCGTAGATCATGAAAGCTATTGCGTAATATTGCTTCTTGGTGTCGAGCGGTTTGCCGTCGGCTGCCACGCTCCAGTAGGCTCCGCCATACTCTCTATCGATGAAATGCTTGCGGATGAAATCCAAAGCATGCCGGGCCCCTTCGAGGTATTCATCACGGCGTGCGCCATAGGAAGAGTTGAGGTATTCTTCGCGGGAGAAGAGACGATAGGCAGCGGAGAATGTCCATAGGATCCGAGCGTGGAGTATGCCTCCTTTCGGAGCATCCGCGTCGAGGATGTCGTGGCCGTCGCGGCGACCATAATATCCGCCGCGAGGGTCGCGCATCTTTTCAAGCCAATAAGGCAAAATATTGCGTGTCAGGTTATCAAGCAATTCCTGCTTAAACAACTCCTTTTCACTCTGTGTCATATCAAATAATTCAGAATGCATTATAAGTTAGACTAATTCTACGGTGGCGGGTATCTCGGGAGCTTCGGCTACGGGGATACGCTTCTTATTGAGCTCGCTGACTATCTCTTCCATCTCCTTCGTGCCGAGCGGGTAGAGCCAGAGCAGGATGAGCGAGAGAAGAGCCACACCGGCCGGAATGAAGGTCATAAGCATCCAAAGACAGGTGATGGCACCCGCAGGCTGCGGGATGTCGACCGTCTGTACCCCTTCGGGACGCTCCACATAGCCGGCTGCACTCAGAAGCCACATCACTGCCGCGCCGCCGATGGCACCGCCGAATTTCTGGGCCATGGAAGCCGAAGAGAAGATGAGCCCGGTGGAGGCACTGCCGTTGCGAAGCTCGGAATAATCGCTCACGTCGGCATACATCGACCATACCAGGGGCGACATGATACCGGTGAGCACCGATATGGCCACCTGAAGCACGAGCATCAACACCAGACCGCTCTCACTCTCAGGGCTGCAAGTGAAGAAGAGCACGCTGAGCACCACAAGCAGAATATCTACCATCATAAACGTAGGCTTCTTGCCGAGGCGAGCCGTGACAGGCACAGCCAAAGCCACGCCCAACATATTGGCCACCTCACCGATGCCTAAGAAGAGACCGGAATAGAAGAGCACCTCGATTGAGAAGATGAAGATGTGCTGCTCGCCGCCGATGATGTCGGCGAAGAAGAAGGCCACCGTAGCGCCTCTCACGGTGTTGAAGAGATTGAAGCAGAGAGAGGCACCGTTGAGCACCCACCAGGGCTTATTCTTCATCAGGGCCTTCAGGTCGTTGCCAAGCGAGGCGGTGCACTCAGTAGAGAGCTTCTCGCGGGTGAGGCGGAAGCAGAGCAGGAAAAGCACGAAGCAGCAGGCCGCGATCACGATCATGGCATATTGCCAGCTCGACTGGAGAGTCATGCCGAAGCGATCGGCAAAGAGATTGCAGAGCGGATCCCAAAGGAAGAGAGCGATGAATGAGCCGCCATAGGCGAAAAACATTCTGAACGAAGAGAATACGGTCTTCTCGTTGGAGTTGTCGGTCATCACGCCCAACATAGCTCCGTAGGGAACGTTGATGCCCGTATAGACGGTCATCATGAGAATATAGGTTACGTAGGCCCACACCAACTTCGCGCCATAGCTCCAATCGGGAGTAGTGAAAAGCAGGATGCCGCAGATAGAGAACGGAGCGGCCACCCAGAGAAGGTATGGGCGGTATTTACCCCAGCGTGTCTTGGTGCGATCGGCCATGACGCCCATCATAGGGTCGCTCACGGCGTCCCAGATACGAGTGACGAGCAGCAGCACTCCGGTATCTACGAGGCTGATGCCGAAGATGTTGGCGTAGAAAAACGGCAGATAGTAGCTGAATACCTTCCAGAACATCGAGGAGGCCATGTCGCCGAAGCCGTAACCTATTTTCTCAGTTAACTTTCCCATTGTTATAATTCATTATGCATAATGCATAATTCATAATTCAAAATTCTCAATTATGAATTATGCATTCTTAATTTTACTTTAAGCTGAAGTCGCCTCGGTTGAGAATGAGGGGATTGGAGAGGATGGTGGTCCATTCATTGGCCGTGTTCCACTCTTTGAAAGCGGGAGAGCCGTTGTCGAGCTCATACCAGCCCATGAAATAGCTCCAGAGGGCACCGTTCTCATAAGCCTTGTCAACTTCGAGCAGATTGCCACACTCCGTGAGAGCCACCATCTTCTTGCCCTCCACGAGGTTGTAGAGAATCTGGAACTGATCGGTGCAGTCGCTCATGGCAGGCTGATAGATGTCAGTTCCGATGATATCCACAACGTCGTCGCCAGGATAAGCGTCGCGAATCTTCGTCATAGAAGCCGTTTGACCCTCGTCGGAGGTCTGCACGGTCCATACCCAGATCAGATTGTTGAGACCATATTCGTTGGTCAGTTTATCGCGGAGCCAGCTCCAGAGCTGCTTGGTGACTTCAGTGCCGCAGTTGCCCCACCAGAACCATGCGCCCCAGGTGTAATCGCCGGCGGCCTCGTGGAAGGGACGCCAGAGCACCGGGATTCCGGCATCCTGAAGGAGCTTCAGATATCCGGCGAGCTTCTCCACGTCGGCTGTAGCCACACGGTTTTCCCAAGTGCCCTCGACAAGCACATTCGATGCCTTGAAATTGTCGGTAGAAGCATTATACGAGATGTCGGTGCCATTCTCGGAGGTGGGCACATTCCAGTGCCACGTCATCGCGGGGATGCTTCCGGCATTCCAAGCCTGGAGCACGGGAGTGATGTCGCCGTAGTTGATCCAATTGGCAGGAGATGAGGCGAGGTGGATATAGTCGAAGCCTACGATAGCGGGATACTTTCCGGCAGAGGAGGAGATCATGTCGGAGAAAGCTGTGCCCCACGCCACTTCGCCCATCGCGCCGGACAACTGACGCTCTCCGTAATTCTGAAGCAGAAGCGAATAGAGAGCCTGCGCTTCGGGAGTGGCCGCAGCGTTGGTGAGCGCGGGAGCCACTTTGCGCACGTCGATGATGCCGCCACCCTTCTCAGTGGAGAATGTTATCTCCAGGGCGGGAGCGAAAGTTTTCGATCCTATCCCCGCCACAGCATTGGCGGGGATAGTGAGCGTATAACTCTTGTTCTTCATCAGGGAGAATGTGGCCACCAGGCGTTTGCCATCCTGAATCTCCGAGCCGGTGAGGGCATTGCCCGTCATCGTAATCTCGGCTCTCGGATTGAGCACTACATCGCTGCTGTAAGTGATCTCGATGCGGTCGGTGGAGAGAGCCACGGTGGCGCCGTTCTCAATCGACACCGATTCCACTTTCACGTCGTGGGGAGCCGATTCGTTCCAGTCGGGCTTATGATCGTCGTTGCAGGAGGCGAAGGCCAAAGCCATGAGAGCCAACCCGCAGAAATATGATGTTTTCATTGTTATTCTGAAAAATAGTTTTCGAAAATGCAATTCGGGGAAAGTGATTATTCCAAAGTTATTTTATCGAGCTGATAGTCGCTGCCGGTCACTACGAGACCGCCGTTGGCCACGAGATCGTCGATCACCTCTTTTGTGAGCGTCACCTCAAGAGGCGATGGAGGATTGTCATACTGAGCCTCGATCGGAGCGGGGAGGTTGGCCCAGCCGTCGCCGTGGCGCAGACAGAGGCACCACCAATCGCCGTCGGCCACCGTGGGTGTGGTGTAGACGCGCATCACTGTGCCCGGTTTAACGCTGCTCCAGTCGTAGCCGCCCCAGGCGAGATCCTGATTGCCACCCCAGCCGGAGCAGATCCAACCGGCATTCCAGATCACTGTTTCGAGAGAATTTTCCCATTCGATGTGAACCTTGCTGATCACTGTGCCCTGACCCTGGATCACCATAGCGGTGGTCGACCAGCCGTCGTCGGTAGTGAGAATGCGGGTGAGAATCTCCTGAGTGAGCAGGAACTCTACGGTAGTAGCGCTCTGATCAACCTCGATCATATCCATCTGGCCCCAGTTGGCATCGTTGATCTGAATCTGAGTGTAGGCGTAGGGAGCTACGTGGAACACAAGCTTTGAATTGGCAGGCACGCCTTCGAACGACTCTTTGTAGAGGCGGAAGGCACCGCCGTCGCCCTCACCGGCCCAGTTGCCGAGGTCGCGAATCTCTTCGAAGATTACATTTTCCACGTGGGTGGCTGCGATAACGCTGATCGGATAAGAGATTGAGCCGTTGCTCGACACGAGAGTGAACTCAGAATTCTTTCCAGCCGAAGCGGGCACACTGATAATGAGACGCTCGCCTGTGAGGATATACTGCACGGGTTGGCCGTTTACCTCAACGCCCGTGAGTTTGTCGGCATTGGCGATAGTGATGGTGAACACGTCGCCGGCATTGATCTCGGCATCTTCAGCGGGGAGAGAAGTGGCGTAGGCACACTCGGGAGCCGTGAGACTGATCGCACCACATTCTACCATCTCACCATTGGTGAGCGTGAGCACCACAGCGTTGTTGCCGGCTGCGAGAGTGGCGGGAACGCTTACGGAGAACTCAGCCGCGCCAGGATTGGCCACCTCAACCGTTACGGCTCCGCCGAATGTGACAGAGGCCACATGGCTCAGGTTACGACCGCTCACAGTGACTGTGCTGGCCAAAGGAGCGGGATTCGGATTATAGCTTACGGCTTCCGGTTTCTCGGTAGCGACAGCCACCTCTACCTCGCCGCCGCTCGCTGTGTGAAGCACGGCCTTGCCACTCTGTGTGCCTTCGGGCACCTTCACTGTAATCTCCGTGGCAGCGATCGATTCAGGCACAACGGCATCGGCCACACCGGGGAATGACACGGCAGTGACGAGCTCCATGTTGACACCCTTGAACTTCATCACATCGCCGGCCCAGATATTGTCGGCCGGAAGAGCCTCAACCTCTTCGGGGAGCGCGACGCCTACTGTGGCGATAGCCACCTTGACACCGCTGGCAGGCACCATGCAGATAGTGCCATCACAGATGTTGCCAGGGAGCACAAAGCTGAGTTTGCCATCTTCGGCTGTGAAATCAACCTCGCTGCCATCAGGCATCACGACGCTCTTCACGAGGTCGAGATCGGTGACGTTAAATGTGACGGTTTCACCCGGTTTGGCATCGGTAAGGTCGATGACACGCTCCACCGAGGGGAGCACCACCGTGATCTCCTCTTCCGAGGGGATACGGTTGGGGATAGGCTCTTCACCATCACTGAGAATAATCTTTCCGCTTCTCGCCTCCTCCGGAACGGCAAGCGAGATCTCCTTGCGGGTGTGGGTGATGAAGTCGGCCTCCCCAACCGCAACCTCATCGGTGAAAATCACCTCTGAAATGAGGTTGAGATAATCGCCGGTTATGGTGAGAGTGGCACCCGGTTTCACGGCCATAGGAGCCATCGACTCGATAGAGATCGGTTCGGTGAACGAAAGAGCCGTGAGGCTTTCGATGTCGCCACCGGCATGGTGGAGCACCACCTTGCCCGGCTCGGCATCCTGAGGCACGATGATTCGGATCTCCTCGCCCGACACTACGTTGATGTCGGTTACGTCGCCCGAGCCAGGGAGTGTGATCGAAGTGATCTGATTCATTCCCGAGCCGAGGAAACGGAGCTCGCCACCGCGGGCCACGGGACGCGGGCCCCAGACGTTGAGGCTCACGCCGCCGCGATATTGCTGCGTATCATAGTCATCTTTAGAGCAGGATGTGGTGATGGCCGGAAGCACGGCGAGCCCCATCGCTGCGATGATTGTATATTTCAATATATTTTTCATTGCTTGATTGTCTAAGAAAGTTTTACGGTCAACATTTTCGACTCATTCAGTTTTTCACCGCGCGTATATTGTCGATCTTGAGCATCGGGGTGCAATCTACGCCGGCCACGCCGCCATTCCAAAGGAAAATCTGAAGGCTGGCGAAATCGGAGGCCGAAGTGAGGAACGTAGAGGCTCCGGAGCCGTCGGGAGCGTAGACGAAATCCTTGATCGGGAGCGAAACCGTAATCCACTGGCCATCGGTGTGATAGGCTTCGGTAGCGGTCCAAGGACGCCAGATGCCGCGTGCGCTGTTATCCTGGAAATAGGAGTTGTTGCAACCGGCCACGGTGTTGCCGAAGATATCAGTTCCGGCGTTGCCCATCGATACTTTGTCGGTGCCGGCAAAGATCACCTGCATCGCGCAAGCCTGCCAAGCAGCAGCGGCAGGGATGCAGAGCTCGAATTTCACGCTCATGTCGTTGAAATCGGTGAAGTCGACGATGTCGAAGAGGCGCACGCCTTCACGCTCGGGATAGTCGGTGGGTGTGTTCCAGCTTCCGGCCCAGTATTCGAAAGAGAAGTTGTTGTCGTCCCAGGCATCAGTGCCGGCGAGAGTGGTAGATCCGTCGCCGAGGCGCATATAGTTGCCGGAGATTCCTGTGCCGTCGTCTTCGATAGCGGCATTGTGCCAACCGTGGTTGCCGAGGCCAGTAAGGCCGTCGAAATCAAACATCATGCCACGCGTATCCATGTAATGGAATGTGCTGGCGCCTGAGCCGTAGATGGAGGTGACGGTGACAGGACCCTCAACGGCACCCTGAGGCACCTCAATCTCAAGCTGCTCCTGAGTGATGTTGCGGATTGTGGCCTCGCCTGCCCCTTCGAAGCTTACTGTGAGAGGCACGTTGGGATCGTCGGCGAAGTAGGCTCCCTTAATCGTCACGATTTCGCCGGCTGCGGCATACTCACAGCTCATTGCGTCGACTCTCGGAGCGGGCACAGAAACCTGGAAGGGGTAATCTACCGTGATTCCGGTAGACGTTACGAAACGGGCCGTATTGTTTACCTCACCGGGGATATTATTGGGGATGTCGACGATAATTGTATGACTCGTCACCATCGTGGGGTTGAGTTTCGACTTCTGGTCGTTAAACCAGATCTGCTGCACGTCGGCCAGGTTGTCGCCCACGAAGCAGAGGCGAGTGCCAAGCGAAGCGCTTACGATGAGGGAGTCGGCTTTCTCAGCCTCGCATAGGCGGGCGTATTTTATCACCGGGGTCTCCCCTCTATCTTTCTCGGCATCCGATTCGCTGCAAGAAGCGAGCGAGCCCGCTGCGAGGGCTGATAATATGATGAATGTATATTTTGAAACTGATGTCATGGTGTTTACACTTTTTGAGGTTGCTCTTTTCTGAATAATCTCTTCATGAAGCTTTCATGCTTTGGGGCTCACTCCGCGCCGCCGAAATAGTCGACGGGCTGCTGGCTGAGCATCGGGGAGCTTGAGCTTACGGCTGCAGGAATCGGGGCCACGAAAGCAGAGGCTTCGAGCATGATGGGATCGTACATCGCGCCGTCGGCCACATGATCTACCACCACATAGATGTCGAGATTGTTTTCGTTGGAGGCATCGATTGTGGGATACTTGTTCCAGTCGGGCAGAATCATGGCCGCACGGTTCATGCCGGTTTCGTAGCCATTGTTGAGGAGCTGAAGAGCTGCGGCATCCCCCTCGCGATAGCGATAGCGCTGGGTGTCAAACCATGTCTGGCTCTCGAAAGCGAGCTCGCGGCGACGCTCCTTGAGGAGGTCGATGTAGGAAATCGATGAGGCTTCGCTCACGCCGGCTCTCTGGCGCACCATGTTGTAGTATTTCAGGGCAGTAGCGTCAGAAGTAGATGAAGCTGTGCCCATCTTGGCCTCGACGTAAGTGAGATAGACGTCGGCAAGACGCATCAGATAGATGTTGTTGGCGGCATCCTGATTTATACCCACGTTGCCGTCGCAGTCGGCAGCCTTACCGATCACGTATTTCTTGATGTGGGCGAGCATCTCGTTGCGGTCTTCAAGCACATCGCCGTTAGGGTCGCGGCTCACATATTGGTATGTGTAGCCACCGCCTGCGCGGTTGAGCATCGGATATACGTCGCCACCGGTCATATATGTCCACATGCGTCGCTTGTCATTTTTGTCGTAAAGACGCTGCAGAGAGAGCGTGGGGCCTTTGCCGGCTCCCCAGGTCTGATCGGCTATCACGCTTGAGCGGCTCCAGGCTGTGTTGCGGGCGTTGCCATAGCTATAGCCGAGCACGCCGCACTGAATGGCGAGAATCGACTCTGGACCGTTGTTGCTCTCGACATCGAAGAGAGTGGCGAAATCTATCTGCGTGAGGGCCTGGGTGTTTTCGATCACGAATAGTGCATCTTCGGCAGCCTTGGCATAGAGGGCGTCGCGGTCGTAGCCGTAATCTTTATGAGCGGCCATAGTCACAGCGAGCTTGGCGCGAAGAGCGCGTGCTTTCTTCTTGTCGAGGCGATAGACGTCGCTGTCGCTCTCGGGAAGGAGCTCTACAGCAGCGTCGAGATCTTCCATAGCGAAGCGATAGACGCTGGCCTGAGTGTTGCGTGGCACGTCGAGGATACCTGCCGAGATGAGCTCGGTGTTGTTTTCGATCACGGGCACGTCATGCCAAACCTCAGCGAGCATATAATGGCAGTAGCCTCTGAAAGCGCGGGCCTCGCCGATGGCACGGTTGATGTCGGATTCGGTGATCGAGCCGCCGCAGACGGGGACGATATCGTGGATGATGCTGTTGGCCTCAAGAATCACGTTGTAGAGGCCCTTCCAGCCCTCGTTGAGGTAAGGATTGACGGAGGTATACGTACCGAAATACCACTGGCCTTCGTCGGCGTATGTATAGTAGATGTCGCCGTTGATCATATCGAGCTTCCACTGGAAATTCATGTGGAAGTTGCTCCAAGTCTTTGAGGCGTAGAGAGCGAGCGTGGTAGAACGCAGAGCCTCGGGCGAGGTATAGTATGTTTCGAGCACGGGCTTATCCTCCGGTTCGATTGTCAGGAAATCGTTGCACGAAGTCAACGTCGAGCCGAGCAGAAGCATCAGGGCTGCTCTTTTTATGATATTATTCATTGTAGTCGGTATTGAAGGGTTAGAAGGAGAGGTTCAGGCCGAGAGTATACGTGCGCGGTGTTGGGTAACGACCGCGGTCGATATTCTGCATGAGAGAACTCTGGTTGTAGGCACCGATCTCAGGATCGTAGCCGCTGTATTTCGTGAAGGTGTATACGTTCTGCACGTTGAAATAGATACGTGCGCTCTGGAGGAACACCTTCTTTGCCCATTTCTCAGGCAGGTTGTAGGCCAGCGAGATATTCTGGATGCGCAGATAGCTGCCGTCTTCGATCCAGCGGTCGCTCATACGCTGGTTGCCGTTGGAGTCGAGGTTGGAGAAACGCGGCATACCGTTATGGCCCGGGGCGAGCTGGAGGTTGGAGATATCGTCGGTGCCGTTGGGGTCGATGCGCTCGCTGCTTGCGCGATAGAGCACGCTTACGGCCTGATTATCCCAGATTGAAGAGAGACCCTCGATGCGATAGCGGCTCCAGTTGAGCACGTCGCCGCCGATCTGGCCCGTAAGCCCGATGTTGAGTTCGAAATTCTTGAACGAGAAAGTATTGGTGAAGCCGAAAGTAAGGTCAGGGTTGGGGTCGCCGATCACTTTCTGGTCGCTGTCGTCGATCACACCGTCGCCGTTCTGGTCGACAAACTTGAGGTCGCCGATCCAGGCGCCTGACACCTTGTCGATCTTGTTGGCGTAAGGAATTGAGCCGCCCGTCTGAGTGGCGTGGCCAACGATATCAGCTTCATTCTCGAAGAGACCCTCCGTCTCGTAGCCGTAGAATACGCCCATCGGCATACCGACAGCGAACATCGAGACAGTCTGGAAGGGAGCATACCAATCGACTTTTCCGTAGATGCGCTGAGAATCGTCGTTGAGGGCCACGATCTTATTCTTGTTGTGAGAAAGTGAGAGGGCCGAAGTCCAGGAGAAGTTGCGGTTGACGATCGGGCGAGCGTTGATCTGGACATCGACACCGATGTTGCGTGTCTTGCCGATGTTGGCGTAAGGAGTATTGATTTCTGCCCAGTCGTTAGAACCGATATGCGAGGGCACGAACGTCTGCATGAGGAGGTCTTGCGTCTGCTTGCGATAGCCGTCGACAGTGATTTCGAGGCGGTTCTGGAAAGCGGCGAAGTCAAGACCGATGTTCCATTGCTCTGAGGCCTCCCATTTGAGATTGGGGTTGGAGAGGTTGCTCGGAATGTAGGCGGAGCCCATCGGAGTGAGAATAGTCTGGAGCGTAGAGCCGTAGAGGTAGGTGTTGATATTGGAGTTGCCCACCTTGCCGTAGCCAAGACGGAGCTTGAGGTTGCTGAGCCAGGTCACGTCGCGGAGGAACTTCTCTTCAGCGATACGCCAAGCGAGAGCCACGGAGGGGAATGTGCCCCACTTGTTTTTGGGACCGAACTTGCTTGAGCCGTCGCGGCGGACTGTGGCGGTGATGAGGTAGCGGTTGTCGAAGCCATAGTTTACGCGGCCGAAGAAAGAGGCCGATGAGTTGGCATCTTTCCAGCCGGTGTTGCTCACGAAGTCGCCGTCGGCGCCCATCACGTGGATATCGTCGCTGGTGAAGTTATTCTTAATAAACTGGGTGCCATTCCAAGAGCCTTTGGAAACCTCGAAGCCCACCATAGCGGTGATGTCATGCTTCTCGGCGATGGTCTGGCGATAGGTTACGTAGTCTTTCTGCATCCAGTAGAAGTTATGGTCTTCACGTTGCATCATCTGGTTGATGTCGTTGGAGACGAGGCCGAACTGATAGCGGGGAATGAAAGACTTGTTCTGATTCTGCGATGCATCGTAGGCATACTCGGCGCGGAAGTTGAAATGCTTCAGGAAGTCGACGCTTAGATAGAAATTGCCGTTGATTTTCTGGCGCAGGAGGGTGTTGTTGGTCATGAGGGCGAGGGCCACGGGGTTCCAGGTAGAGGCGCCGTTTACGGTATTGGGGCCGGCCCAGTTGCCGTCGAAGTCTTTCACGGGCACAGAGGGCATCATAGTCATGGCCTGCATGATTACGCCGTCGGAGCCGTCGTTGCGGGTGATAGTCTCATCGGTGCGTGTGTAAGCGAGGGCGCCGCCGATCTTGAGCCAGTTAGTGATATTGTTGTCGAGGTTGAAGCGGGCATTGAAACGGCTGAAGTCGGAGCCGATAATGATACCATCCTGCTTCATCCAGCCGCCGCTCATAGCGTAGACGGTCTTCTCATTGCCGCCCGTCACGCTCACCTGATGGCTCTGCATGAAGGCCGTGCGGAAGATTTCATCCTGCCAGTCGGTGCCGCGTCCGAGCAGGGAGACATCGCTGTAGGTGGAGTCGAAACTTGTGCCCACCACGACACCGTCGGCGCGGAGTTGCTGCTGATAGAGAGCGTATTCACGGAGATCCATCATATCGAGACGCTTTGCCACCTGCTGCCAGGCCACGTAGCCGTCGTAGGTGACGTTGGTGTGTCCGGCCGAGCCGCGACGGGTTGTAACGAGCACGACGCCGTTGGCACCGGCCGCACCGTAGATGGCACAGGCTGATGCATCCTTGAGCACGTCGATACTTACGATATCTGAAGGAGCGATGGCAGCGAGCGGATTCACTTTTGTCTGGCCGTTGGTGCCACCCATCCATTCGAAGCCGCCTATCTCATTTGTGCCGCTCATGGGCACGCCGTCGATCACGTAGAGAGGTTCGTTGGAGGAGTTGAGAGAGCTTGCTCCACGGATACGCACGGATGTTGCGCCGCCGGGGGCGCCGGAGTTTTGTGTAACCTGCACACCGGCCACTTTGCCTTGCAGCATCTGGTCGGCGTTGGTGACGATGGTCTGTTTCATCTGAGCTTCAGTGAGAGAGCCGACGGAACCGGTGATGTCGGATTTACGCTGTGTGCCGTAGCCCACCACCACTACTTCTTCGAGAATTTCGGCATTCTCCTTGAGGGTGATCACAACGTTGGCCTGGCCGTTGAGCTTATAGTCGAGGCTCTCCATGCCGACGTAGCTTACGATAAGCGTCGCGTTCAGGTTTTTCACTGTGAGTTGGAACTCGCCCTCGATGTCGGTGGCCGTACCATTCTTCACATTACCTTTCTCCTGAACGGTGGCTCCGATGAGGGGTTCGCCCGTGACATCTTTCACCAGTCCTTTCACGGTGGTCTGGGCGGAGGCAGATGCCAGTAGCACTAAGAAGAGTGCCGTCACCAGACTTCTAAGGTTAGTCAATTTTGGTTTCATATAGTTATAGGTTAAATTTATTGGTCAATATCATTAGGTTTGTCTGAGCTTCTCAGGTGTGGGTCTGAATAAGTTGCAGGAAAAACCGGGAGGAATTGTTTCTGATGCAAAATTACTACAATTATCAGCGGCAGTCTAATACTATTTTATCATTTCATCGGCAATTCTCTTTTCAACTTCGTTTTGTCGCATCGGAGCCCGAATTTTTTACGGGCTCCGATGCATCGTATTCAGAAGCGGGTTAATCCCAGTTGTCGGTGCGGAAGGGGATGAGGGGCATGCCGTACATGTTCTTTACCTTGCCGACTGCGAAATTCTTGAAGCAGTATCTCACAGATTTGATATCTTTTACGGCATCGCTGCTGACGGTGACGGTGTGTGTGTTCCAATCTTCGGTGGCTTTGGCGGGATGGAACACTCTGTCTTCGCCGGCCACTTCGAAGCCTGGGAGATCGAGATTGGGGGTGAAGCCACGGTAGTTGAATTCCATCACAGCCTTGTCGCCCTGATAGTCGATGCTTTTGAGGCTCGGAAACTGATAAGGTATCCCCTCGACGCCGTAGGTTTTGCCGGCGGCCATGAATGCCAAGCGCTCCCCTATCTCCTTTTTCTTGCAGGCGTGAATATCTTCGAGCTCGTAGGGATATACGAGGTCGCTGGTGCATACGATGCCGCTGTTGGGGAGAATTTCGGCCGCTTTGTGCTGACACTCCCTGAAGACGGCTGCGTTGTAGCCCTCGCCGTCGCCGTAGCTCCAGCCGGGGAGCTCAACGAAATAGAACGGGAGCTCGCCCTGTCCCCAGGCCTTGCGCCAATGCTCCACCATATCTTTCTGATGGTAGGGGTATTCGTCGTGTCGGCCTACGTTTGATTCGCCCTGGTTCCAAAGGTAGCCTTTCACGCTGTAGCCGATAAGGGGATGAAGCATAGCGTTGTACATCACGCCGATACGCTCCCAGTCTTTGATGTCAGGGTTTTTCTCTTCGGCGGCCATGTCCCAGTTGGGATAGGTGTCGAGAATCTCCTTGGGCATCCAGCCCTCAACTTTCGAGCCGCCGTAGGCACAGTTGATTATTCCGACGGGCACGTTGAGGATGTCGGTGAGCGACTGAGCGAAGAAATATGCGAGGGCAGAGAATTCGTGAGCCTCCTTCGGGCACGACAGCTTCCATTTCCCCTCCACCTTATCTTGGGGAGTGTAGGCTGAGCGTTTGGGGATGTTGGCCATGCGGATACCGGGGTATTTGCCTGAGTAGGCAATCGCTTCGGCCGCACCTTCGATGGGTTGCACGCCGTAGCCGCGCAGTGGCATCTCCATGTTCGACTGGCCGGAGCAGAACCAGACTTCGCCAATGAGGACGTTGTCGATGCGAGCCGGGGCGTCGCCATCATCGAAGGTGATGCTGTAGGGGGTGAAGGACGCTTCGGGGGTAGCGACGGCCACGTCCCAGCGACCGATTTTCTTGTCGGCTTTCGCGGTGTAGTCGCGGCCGTTCCAGGAGGTGTTGACTTTGACTGTGCTGCCCGGCTTGGCCCAGCCCCAGAGCTTGGCGTCGGTCTGCTGTTGGAGCACGGCGTTGTCGCTGATGATGTCGGGGAGCTCCACGGCTGCCGAAGTCAGGAGCGGGGTGGCGAGTATAGCGGTAAGCAACAGGGTTTTAGTGTTCATGTTGTCAGGGTATTTTTTGTGGGTTAGACTAATTTCTTGTGGTGTTGGTAGATCTCTCTGAATACTTTTGGCGAACGCTCCTTTTTCTTTTTGAAGATTCGGTTGAAATTGGAGATGTTGTTGAAGCCACATTCGTAGCAGATTTCGGCTACGGAGGTTGTGGAATCTACGAGCATTCGCGAGGCGTGGCCGAGGCGCACGTCGATTATGTAGTCGGAGATGGAGCGGCCGGTGCGGAGCTTGAAGAAGCGGCTGAAAGCCGTTGGGGTCATACCGGCCAGTGAGGCGAGGTCGTTGAGGCGTATCTCCTCTTTATAATGTTCGGAGATGTATGCCTGCACTTTCTGCACACGTCGGCTGTCGCAAGCGGGGGCTACAGAGGCGAAGGCGGAGCTTGAGAGATGGCGGTAGTCGCCTGCCTCGGCGAGTTCATAGAGTAGGGCCATGAGTTCGAGCATACCGTAGAAACCGGAGTCAATTTTGGTCAACTTTTCGAGGCGGCTATACACTTTGAGGATTGTGACGGCGGGGAAGCAAATGCCTTTCGAACTGGCTTCGAACATCTTTCGAATGCCGTTCAACTGGTTTTTGGCCAAGAAGGATTCGCTGAGGAGGTCGCCTGAGAATTGGATTGTTATTTCGCGGATGTTTGTGTCGTTACATTTGTGCTGTTCCCAGCCGTGTTCGATGCCGTGGCCAATGAGGACGAGGTCGAAATCGCCGACCGTTTCCATTGAATCGCCTACGATGCGTCGTGCACCGCGACAGTTGGTGAGGAAGTTGAGTTCGAATTCCTCGTGGCGATGAATGGGGAATGTGAATCGGTCTTTGAATCTATCTACGAGGTAGAAGCAATCTTTTTCGGAAAGCGGAGTTATTTCGGTAATGATTTCCGGGCCCATGACATTCGGTTTTTTGAGGTTGTATTTTTTCGGTTTGGGAGCAGGAGCAGCGGAGAGGGGCTGCTTTGTCCACGACAATGCAAAAGTATATATAAATCATGAAACTGCAAAGGATGGAAGGGTTGTAATATTATTTTTTCCAATAAATAGGCAATCAACTGCTAAAATAGTATCATCCGGAGGCGGGATTGAACCGGATTTATTTACGATGCTTTTTTTGCGGCTCCAACGTTATCCTGACCCTAAGTGTACATTTTTTTGAAAAATTTTCACCCCCCTCCCCTTTCGTGCTTAGTTCTCTTCCGAATGCTACGGCCTATGATTTGGAGCATCAAGAACCGATCACGAATCTTTCGGAGTTCTCCTATCAAGCTCTTGCTGAGTGTTACTTTGGCGTAACCTCTGACTCGAACTACGCTCGCCAGCGATATAAGGAACTCGAAGTTCTTTAAAGATCTGCATCAAGACGTGACGTGGCACACGGAGTTCGTTCAGCTGCTCCTTTGGAAAGAGACAGCTGAAGAAAATGTTGTTTGAACTGATATGCCTATTCTATGACATAACAATATTATAACACCTCTGACAAAACCCTAATCCTTCTCAGCTTTAATACTTAGAAGGCGCAGAAGAACTCAGTAAGTTCTTTCATATTTTTTAAATGATACACTTTAGCATTCATTTCAGGATAGACCCTTGGTTTGTTTCTTCCATCACGTACAATCTTATACATTTTCTCCACATCTCCCGACATCCCATCTACATTAGCGGATGGAAAATCCTGGAGCAGGTTGCAAATTTCATCTGCGACAGAACGTGATATGAATTCCACATTCTGGAAATCGAGAACTATGTCATCATTATTATGACGGATTAAGTGCTCAATATCACGACGAAAGAATGACCTTGTCCGGATGTCTCTTCCTATTTCGATAGCGATTTTTATTTTTTTCATAGATTATGAGATGTAATTATAAATGTTAAACTTTGAAGGAATAGAGGTAGGTATTTTTAATAATAATGCTGTTCCGTTCCATCTTAAATCTCCTGGTAAATCTACTACCTGTTCACCATTAGCATCATGGTATTATTTCTCTGAATGGCTTCCATATCTTTTGTATTAATTTGCAGGGAAGTTGTATACAACCATAAATCAATCTGCAAAAGTAATAATAATAAACAAAAATAAGAAATGATTTAACCAAAAATTTACAACTTTTGGGTATGACATTTGTAACAATAGCGCAAAAAAATTATCCCGCTTCTCGGATCGAGAAGCGGGATAATTTTTCGTTAGATCAAGTGCGGATGCCTCAATTATGACACGATTGCGTCGTTTGCAGTCCATTCGGTGAGGCTGCCTTCCTTCACCTGGATGCACACTTCGGTCATGTCGGTTTCAGCGTGAAGCTTACGCTTTGCAGCGGGAGCTACGCGAAGCCAGTCGCCAGCTTCGAGGGGCACGTTCTCACCGTCGATTTCCATGAAGCCCTTTCCTGCGACGATGAAATAGATTTCCTCGTTCTCCTTGTGGCTGTGATAGAAAGGAATCACTGTGCCTGCAGGAAGATTGTTGACAGATACCTCAGCACCTGTAAGTTTGAGAGTGTCATGAAGCTCTACGCGGGGTACGCCCGCAGCTACGTGTGTTTTAGTGTAATTACTCATTTTGTTTATATTTTAAGGGGTTATGAAAATTCGTTATTCGCCAAACATTCGCTTTATCTGCGCTATGCGGAGTTGATTATACTGCGTGGTTTGTGGAGAATCCGGATTCAACAAATCGAATCCGTGGAACACACCCGGAATCGTGTGCATTTCGGCGTTGACTCCGGCACACGACAAACGTGCGGTATAATCGAGACATGACATACAGAAGAGGTCGAGAGTGCCCACAGCTATAAATGCCGGCGGCAGATTCGATAAGTCCATAGCGAGCGAGGCGGAGAAATACGGAAGTTGATCGTCGGCCAACTTCTGGCCGCCTAAGAGTGTGTCCCATCCAAATTGATTGTAGGAAGGTGTCCACACCAATTGGCCGGCAAACGGATCTGGCATCGGGTCTTTATCTGATCCTGTTCTGCTGTCGAGCATGGGATACGTCAAAGCCTGCCCGCAAAGAGGCACACGGCCATGATCGCGGTTGTAGAGCGCAAGGCGTGCTGCCAAGCCGCCGCCAGCGCTTTCACCCAAAATAACTATGCGTGTTGGGTCGGCTCCATATTCAGCAGCGTGATCGTGGATATATTCAAGACCAGAATAGGCATCGTGCAAATCGGCCGGGAAAGGAGCCACAGTGGCCAAGCGATAATTCACGCTCACCAAGATTGCCTGCAGGCCGTTGGTGAGCACTTCCGGCTTGGTAGCCATAGTGTTGGCATCGCCGATAAGATAGCCTCCTCCGTGCATGAAGTAGAGTATCGGGAGAGGACCCTTGCGGGTAAGTTCGGTCGGCTTCCAGATATACAGGTCGATATCGTTGCCGTCCATACCCTTGATGGTCACTTTCTGCGATCCAGGCAATGGCTTGCTTTCACCGATCATACCGATCAGGGGATTCTTGTCGAATGGATATTGACAAGCCTCGAATATTTTATCAATAATGGGCAACTGATACTCCTTTGCGATCAGATGCTTCGAGATGAATTCTTTAGTTCCATAATTTTTCTGGCAGTATCATTACGATTCTGCTCCGATTGATTTTACTCTTTAAACCATATATTCCGCTTATTAGTTCTCAAAATAAATAGTAAAGTTACCCTTGGAATGTATAATGCAACTTTCGGAATATAATTTATGAAAGTCGTTGAAAAATTGGAAAACTAAAGTGGCAAAAAGAATGTTTTAGTGAGTAAAAAAAAGACTGGACAATGACACGAAATTCCCTACCACCGTTATGGACAATCTCCGACCTCAACTCCGCAGCGCAGGGTATGAAGTTCGGCTCCGATTATATCTTCTATCGCGACTTCTCCGCCCTGAGAAAAATCACAAATAAAATTGTAGTAAATTTCGTTGGCTTCATCTACGTGATGTCGGGCAAAATGGCTATCACACTCAATGATATCTATTTACGGGCCGAAGCAGGGCAACTGATTTTCTACAAAGTGGGCGATCTTGTCTCAGATGTGCTCTTCTCTCCTGATTGCGAAGGGATGCTATGCGGCATGTCGGGCGCCGTGCCGTTTGAAAGCCGGAGCAAAAGGGGTGTGCCACAACTCTCCTCATTGAAAGGGAATTGCAAAGTCTTTGACCTCTGCGAAGAGGGGCAGGCGCTACTCGCGATGTATTGTGAATTGCTAAGTCAGAAGTATTCAATGGGTATGAGCAACGTACACTACACAATGATTTCGTTGCTGGAGGATGTGCTTGCGGCGGTCAATCTGCCCGACACCGACGCTGAGAAGCCACACACCCGGCAATCGGCCGATATACTCTACCGTCGGTTTTCCGAGCTGCTGGTAGCTACGTATCCTAAGCCGAGGGAAGTGCAATGGTATGCCGATACGCTTTCAGTGTCGCCGAAATATCTTGCCAGGGTAGTAAGGCAAATCAGCGGCAAGTCTACCACACAGTGGTTAAACGAAGCCATGATGGCAGACATTCGCACAGCCTTGATCCATACCGACGAGTCGATCAAAGAGCTCTCCGTCAGATTGGGATTCAATAATTCGGCTTTCTTTGGAAAATACGTAAAAAAGCATTCCGGAATGACACCTATGCAACTGAGGGCATACCTCAAATGCCGCCCCGAATTGCGGTAATTCTAACCTTGTTTCAAGGTTTTTGATGATTCAACCGAAAAAAGTGTTATCTTCGCGACATCAAAACATTCTTATAATGGAAAATAAACTCCCAACCATAAAACTCGACTCGATCGACGCATACAACAAACTCTACGGCCTGGAAACACTTCACCCTCTGGTGACGGTGATCAACCTCAACAACGCCACGCGCATCGTAAATCATATAATAGTAGGTTACGGCGTATACGCTCTGTTTCTTAAGAAGGGAGCCAAATGCTCGCTGCTTTACGGGCGGCAACGGTATGATTACCAGGAGGGAACGGTGGTGAGCTTCGCTCCCGGTCAGTTGGTGACCGTAGATTCCGACAACGAGGAATTGGCTCCCGACGTAATCGGCCTGATGTTTCATCCTGAATTGATCTACAAGACTCCGCTGGCTGCCAAAATCAAGGAGTATTCCTTCTTTGAATACTCGCAGCGGGAGGCCCTGCATCTCTCGGCCGACGAACGCCGCCTCTTCATGGAGTGTCTGGAGAGGATACAGCACGAAATCGAACATCCCGTCGACCGTCACACGGCTGAAATTGTCTCCAGCAATATAATGGTGCTCCTCGATTACCTTACGCGATTCTATGAGCGTCAGTTCATTACGCGTCGGAAGGTGAATTCCGACCTCCTGACTGCGTTTGAAACTGAATTGAAGGAGTATTTCGCAACAGGGCGTGTAGATGAACTGCCCAACGTAGCCTATTTTGCCGACAAGGTGAATCTCTCGGCCGGTTATTTCAGCGACCTTGTGAAGAAGGAGACGGGCAAAACGCCGCAGGAGCTGATCACGCTCCACGTCACCGATTTGGCAAAGAAGCGCCTGGCGGCTTCAAACGACGACGTAAGCATCATCGCCTACGACTTGGGCTTCCAATATCCGCAGCACTTCTCGCGTATGTTCAAGCGTATCACAGGCGAGAGCCCCTCCCAATTCCGCACCCGCACCGCCAGCGTATGAACGGTGATTAGATGCTTATTCGCCGCAAAAATGCGGTGATTATTTGGTTTAATCGCCGCAAAAATGCGGTGATTAAAGGTTAGTGATGGTTGCGGAGCTGGAGGGGGGTCTGGCCCCAGAAACGCTTTACGGATTGACAGAAGAAGGAGAAGTTGCTGAAACCGAGTCGGGAGGCTATCTCTTTGATAGAGAAATCTGTGGAGGTGAGGTAGCGATGGGCATCGTGCATCACGTATTCGCGAATCCATTCGTTGGCTGTTTTGCCACTCTCTCTTTTGCATACGTGGGAGAGATACTTGGGCGTCACCGCTAATTCTGACGCGTAATAGTCCATGTCGTGCGGCTTGACGGGCAGACTTATCAAGAGGTTTAAAAACTTCTGATAAAGGATTGCAGGCTGCGACTGATTGTCGGGCGTGCCAGTGGACGGCATACTGTGGATCATCGCAAATATCTCTACAAGCATCGCAGTAGCCGTGAGAATTACAATCTTTTGATCAGGCTTTGACATGGCAGTATCAAGCGTTTTCCGCTCCTTCAAACGCAATATACCGATATACGACCATAACAGAGTGGCCATGTCGCCTTCCGGATGCAGTATGGGGTTGGCCTTCAACTTCATCAATGCCTCTCTTATCTCCAATGACGAGATATGACATGAGAGGAGATCAAGATTAGCGTAAATAAATGTAGCATAAAAATCATCACTGAATTTCAAGCTGTTGAAGAAATCGTTGGGATGACATACCAGTACTTCTCCACTCTTGATGATGTATTCTTTAGAGTTCAACCGCGTGGCATACGTGCCACGCTCCACGATACAGACACAAAGCGCGTCGAGACGATAGTTGATACTGACGTCGACGTCGCTCCAGCCGCCATGATAGATAAAGAGATCTTTCGAATAGGTGGTGCCCTTCGGATTGTCTCTCGTAACTGTTGGTATATCAATGATTTTCATTTATAGAGGCGAATTTAAACATTCTTGAAGCCATTTAGAACATTTAATATTCTAACAAACTTGTTGCGGCGGTTGTTTTTCAAATAAACTTCGAATTCTTATGAAAATCATAGCTATCAACGGAAGCCCGCGTAAGGGCTGGAACAGTGACAAGTTGCTCAGCAAATGGGTAGAAGGCGTAACATCAGTGCTACCCGATGCCGAGGTGAAGAAAGTGAATCTTTACGACCTCAAATTTACGGGGTGCCGCAGTTGCTTCTCATGCAAACTCAAAGGTGGTAAGTTCTTCGGCACGTGCCCCATCAACGACGGCATACACGACCTGCTCGCCGAGATTCGCGAAGCGGATGCAGTAGCCATCGCCTCACCGATCTACTATCTGGATATGAACGCCTATACGAAATGTCTGCTCGAGCGCATGATATTCTCTGTGGCTCAATATTCCAGCCCTGCCACAAGCCTCGCACCTAAGAGAGTGTCGTTCACAATGATTTACTCCATGAATACCTCTGAAGAGGGTTTCAAGAGCTACGGCACAGAGGCACGTTGCGCCCTCATAGAACATCTTGAGAGCGCCTACTATTACATGCCTGCTCACCGTGTCACAGCTTTCGACACGTATCAGTTCCCCGACTACGACAGATACGAATCGAGCCTCTTTTCCGAACCCGCTAAACGCCTTCAGAGAGAGGAGCAATTTCCGAAAGATCTTCAGTCGGCCTTCGAGACAGGTGTCAAGGTGGCTCACGAAATCATGGATCCGAACGTAAAAGGGCAACCTATCGACCACACCATACATTTCTGAGAGGCTCGGACATTGATATGTCGGGATTTTTTACTAACTTTGTGAGGCTATCTCCGCGAGCTCGAAAAT
>CAZGJH010000024.1:0-27834 GCA_964525735.1 uncultured Sangeribacter sp. | reverse complement strand
GGGGGGGAGGGGGGATTAGTCGATGCGGACGTTTTGGACGCCTTCGCCGTAGGTGAGAGCATCGCCGGGAACGTCGACGGTGACGTTGGTCATTGTCAGGCCGTCGATGTTGTTGAGATTGAAGCCCTGGTCAGCTCGGAAATGACTGTTCTCAATGACGACATTCTTCATCGGCATCTCGGGGAGGCCGTTGAAATGAGCCGCGCGCCCCGCTGAGCGACATGTGACGTCTTTGATGAAGATATTGCGGAAGGAGGGAGTCTCTTCAGACACGGGAGGCACTGGTGCACCAGGCTTGATGCCATAGTAGAGATCAAACGTAAGCGCATCGCCAGGTATATCAGTCATCTTGATCTTCTCAACGTAGATGTTCTCCACAACACCGCCGCGTCCTCTGGTAGATTTGAAACGCAGTCCGACATCGGTGCCGATGAAAACACAATTCTTGGCTACGATATCCTTGCACCCACCCGACATCTCGCTGCCGATCACAAAGCCGCCATGACCGTGATAGACTGTGCAGCCATCTACCAGAACATGAGAAGAGGGTATGCCGCGATCGCGTCCATACTTATTAAGGCCGCTCTTCATGCAGATTGCATCGTCGCCTACATCGAAGCTGCTGTTGACGAGCAAGACATTCGTACACGACTCAATATCGATGCCGTCGCCATTCTGTCCATACCAGGGATTGCGGATATTCACACCGTCGATGATGAGGTTTTCGCACATGAGGGGATGCACATTCCAAGCCGGAGAATTCTCAAACGTAACGCCTTGAAGCATCACATTCTTGCAATCTACCAGCGACACCAACACAGGGCGAAGGAAATCGTGAGCTGCGCGGAGAGCTTCGTCGTCACCCTGATTCACTTTATCCAAAATCTCTTTGTGCTCAGTATAATAACAGATCACCTCATTGGGAAACCATTGGTCGCCCTTCTCATTGACTACACCACGCTCTTGAAGCTTTTTCCACTGGCCATCGGTCATCTTCGATTTCTTTACGGGACGCCAACACTGGCCGTTGCCATTGATTGTGCCCTCTCCCGTGATCGAGATATTGTTCTTGCCACGCGCCGAAATAGGCGACTTGGCACGATATGTGGCGAGACCCTCCCAGAACGACTTACAGATAGGGTAGTCGTCGAGATTCTCGCTGAAGAGAATCAACGCACCGCGATTAAGGTGCAGATCGATGTTATGATCAAGTTCGATCGGGCCAGTATACCAGATACCTTCCGGCACGATGAGATGGCCGCCACCTTTCGACGCCAAATGCTCGATAGCTTTCTTGAAAGCTTCTGTATTGAGCGTGATGCCGTTGCCGATGCCTCCGAAGTCGATGATACTCACCGTATATTCAGGCGTAGCAAATGCCTTTACCTGATTGATTTTCACCGGCAGGTCGGTGTAGTGGTGGCTGTAGTCGGCAGCCGATGCCGAGAAAGCAATCGCCGAGAAGGCGATTGCTGAGAAGAGATATTTCTTAAGGTTTCGTTTCATAGTGTTTTCATTATTATTTCAGTGGAAAAAGGGAATCTTCATTCTTTTGCGAGAGAATCTTTACTCACTTACGGCATAAAATCCGATCGTGGCTCCCGTGAAGCCTCCAGTTTTGTCGCAGGAAACTATGGAAGCATCGACACCATCGGCTAAGACCTGCCATTCAGCTGCGTCTTTAGCCGGATACTGATAACTGAATGTCATGTTCACTCCATCAGAATCTATCTTCAGGTTGATCGGATTCTTGACAGCCCCTTTAGGAAGGGAAGCAGAAGCCAAGGTTTCTCCTTTACCCTTGTGATAGCGAATAAGTTGCAGATTCTCTCCATCGCTCGCCAAAAACAGCTGAGCGTTCTCATTCTTCACGATCAGCATACCGGCCAAATCGGTCTTCTCCGTAGGCTTAAACTGCATCTTGGCTTTGGCAGAGAAAGCGTGGTGCTGAATGCGACGTCCTACGTAAGCCGGCACGCCGTTGCCCGTCGATTTATCCGTGGCGCAACTCAAATGAAGCGCGCCATCGCCTGTGGTGCGAAACTTCTCCGTAGAGCCACGCAAGCCGAACCATTCCGGACGCAGCTCTTTCGTGGTGAAATCGTCGGTCCACGTAAAATTGCCATATGAGGGAGTAGCCTCCACGTCGAGATTCGGTCTACTCAGAATCCAGGGTACGGTGTCCATGGCTTGAGTCATATAAGGATAGCCATCCTTGCTCCATCTTACAGGCATCAGGAATGTCTCTCGACCGAGAGCCTGAAAACCGCCAGGACCGGGACGCTGCCCCAAGAAGACAGCATACCAATCACCCTCGGGAGTCTGCACCAGATCAGCGTGACCCGTACATGTGATAGGATTGCTGCGCTTCGGTTTCAGAGTACGCTGAGTCAGGATCGGGTTGCGCCACGATCTTGTCCATGGGCCACGAATCTCGGGTGCACGGTAGATATTGGCAGAATGTTGGTCGCCTGTGCCACCCTCGGCCGTAAGCAGATAATAATTGCCATTCACCTTATATAAATGCGGACCCTCAGCACGGTCGAGATGCTCATCATCGGCTACGTCTGGTTCGTAAAGCGGCCACGATTCACCCTTCGTCTGCCCCTTCTCCACATCAAACTCAATGAAGCGGATGCAGCGGTAAGGGCTCCACTTGGGTAGCCCGGTTGTGTCCTCCTTATATACTATATAAGACTGGCCATCTTCATCGAAGAAGAAGGAGGGGTCGATACCGTCGATTCCTTCAAGGAAAACGGGGTCGCTCCAGGAGCCACGAGGGTCGGAAGCCGTCACATAGAAATGGCCGTGCTTCTTGCCCACATCTGTCGTGATCATATAAAAGAGACCGTTGGCCTTGTTATAGCTGATCTGGGGAGCGTAGATGCCACCCTTATCCAGGCTTTGACCCGGCAAACCGGCCAACTGCGAGGGACGATCGAGAATATTTCTCACCATCTCCCAATGGGCCAGATCCTTGCTATGATAGAGAGGCACGCCAGGGAAATAACCGAACGTAGAGACCACGAGCCAGTAATCATCGCCCACACGCACAACGCTCGGGTCGGAATTCCACCCCGGAATCACGGGATTGTAGAATTCATTCGGACTTTGGAGTGCATGGAGATTGTAGAACTCATCGTTTCCCTTATATTCGAAATCAGAGAAGTGTGCCACTGACCCGGCCGCTAAAGCCGAAGCAGAAATACACATCATTCCTGCCAAAAATCCAAATCTCATATCTTTACAGTGATTTTCTTAAGATTCTTGTCGGCGCTTGAACCGCCGACATATACTTCATACTTGCCGGGCAAAACATTCATAACGCCATTCTCGGCATCCCACGTCTCGAAAAGATCGGCAGGCATCGGAATGGCTACCTCCTTCGTCTCGCCGGCTTTCAGATCGACGCGAGCGTAACCCCTGAGCGTCTTGTTGGGGCCCTCTACATCTTCAGGTCGCTTGATGTAAACCTGAACAGTTTCAGTGCCATCTACTTTGCCCTTGTTTGTCACCTTCACTTTCAGAGTGTCTTTGCCATATTTCACGTCGCCATACTTGAAATCGGTGTAACTGAGGCCGTAGCCGAAAGGATAGAGGGGCGTGTCTTTCATATAGCGGTAGGTGCGTCCGGCCATGGCATAGTCGCCGTAATCAGGGAGCTGAGCGTCAGACGCATAGAATGTGATCGGCAATTTGCCGGAAGGATTTACATCGCCATAGATCACTTCAGCCACAGCTGTACCACCCTGCTCGCCGGGATACCAAGCCTGGAGAATAGCGTTGCAGATCTCATTCTCAGGAGTGAGGGCCACTGCGCTGCCACTGCAATTCACCATCACGATTTTAGAGCCGGCATCATGGAGAGCGGCCAAAATCTGACGCTGACACTCGGGCAACTCGATGCTGGTACGGTCGCCACCCTTGAAGCCAGGTTCATTCACCGAAGCCTGCTCCCTCTCAAGAGCGGGGGAGATCTCGCCTACGAAGAGCACTACATCAGCCTCCTTGGCAGCTGCGAGGAGCGAAGCCATATCGGTCGGTTTCGAACGGAGAAGATCCACATTGAGCGTAGCGTCGTCGGCGAGCTGCATATAGTTGAGCTCTATGTCATACTTCTTGCCGGCCTCAACCTTGATAGGCTGCGAGCGGAAACCGAGCGGGTCGGTCTTCCAGCGATTGTGTACGGTGTCGCCGTTGACGATAATTCTGAAGCCATCATCATTGTGGAAAGAGAGGTCGAGAGTCTCATCCTTGTCGGCTACAAACGAACCCTGCAGACGCAAAGTGAAATCGGTGAGATTCACGCCACCGGTGAAGGCCGTGTTGCCACCATTATCGAGCTTTATCGCAGAAGCGTAATACTCTGTAGCTGCCGGCTCACCTTCCATCTTGGTGTTGTTCCAATATGTGCCAAGCAAACCGGGGCGACCGTCGGGAGCCACAAACTTATCCATGATGCTCTCATCTTCAGTCATGGCGGTGTGAGTGCAACCTCTGCGGAAAGGCACATCTTTACCGGTAAGATTGCGGATACCCTCAAGAATAGTTACCGTGCGGGCCGGCTGGCCGTAGTAGATGCCCCACTGCATTGTAGAGTCGGCTGCATTCGGGCCGATCACGAGCACCTTGTCGGTTTTCTTGAGCGGGAGAATGCCGTCGTTTTTGAGAAGCACGCATCCTTCGCGAGCCATATCGAGGGCTATCTGGCGATGACGGGGTGATGAGATTACATCTTCGCCGATCTGACGCCACGTAACGAGTTCATCAGAATCGAAATCGCCAATTCTGAAACGCTCGGCCAAGAGGCGACGCACGCTCACGTCGACATCCTCCTCAGAGAGTTGGCCCCGTTTAACAGCCTCAGGTATATTCTTGTAGATTTGTCCGCACTCCACGTCGGTGCCCGATTTAATGCCGAGGGCTGTGGCCGACGGCTGGTCGGCGCTCACGCCGTGAGCACCTTTGCGGAAGAAGTCGTTGATGGCGCCGCAATCGCTCACCACCAAACCATCGAATCCCCAGCGATTACGCAGAATCTGCTGAAGAAGATTGTCGGAGCCGCAGCATGGCATGCCGTCGACACGGTGATATGCACACATCACCTCTCTCACACCGCCATCTACGAGGGTTTCGAAGGCGGGCATATATGTTTCCCAGATATCTCTCTGGCTAACGTTGTCAAGGTTTTGGGAATGACGCTCATACTCCGGGCCACTGTGAATAGCGAAGTGTTTGGCGCAAGCCAAGAGTTTCAGATAGCCGTTCTTGTCGGGCTCGCCCTGAAGGGCTTTCACAACGCGCAGGCCCATGCGTCCATTCTGGTAGGGATCTTCTCCATAAGATTCCTGGCCGCGTCCCCAACGGGGATCACGGAAAATGTTTACGGTAGGTGTCCAAACGCTGACACCCTTATATTTGCCGGTCTTGCCGGCTTTGCGAGCCAAGTTATTCTTGGCGCGCATCTCATCGCTCACAGCCGTGAAAACGTCGGTGAGCAGATCATCGTCGAAAGAAGCTGCCATTCCGATGCAGCTCGGGAATACGGTGCTTATGCCGTTGCGGGCCACGCCGTGCAATCCTTCGCTCCACCATTCAAACGCGGGTATGTCGAGGCGGCTGATAGCCGGCGAGGAGTTCATCATCAATTTTGTCTTCTCCTCGAGAGTGAGTCGCGAGCACAAATCAGCGGCACGCTGCTCAGGGGTGAGCGACGCGTCCTTGTAAGCGGGAAGCTGAGCGAAGAGGGGAGTGGCCGACATAAGGGCCAAAGAAAGGATCAATTGCTTAGTGTTCATGATGGGGAAGGGGTGTTAGAAATTTATAGTATCTTAAAATTAAGGTTTTGATGTTAGAATTCGGATATCAAGAAATCCAGGGGAGTTCCGATCCGAAAAAAAGAAGTTTTTAAAAATTAGGGCCGTATTTAACCTGTAAATACGGCCCCGATATAATTAACCTAAAACTATCTCTATTTTTACCTGTTGATGAAGCATATTACTTATTGAATACCTTCTTGCCGTCGCTGAAGATGATGAGGCCCTTAGCGTTGGGCTCAACCTCTACACCGAATACGTTGTAAGCCTTCACAGCCTTATCCTGAGCTTCTACAACCTGAACGCCAGTCTGGCCGAAGTCGCCGTTGAGGCTGAAGCCCATGGCGAGGATGTTGACAGTATACTTGTTGCTTACGGGCTCGATGAAAGTGATCTGGAAGATCTTGCTGCCCTCGGTGAGGTCGACGCCTTCGATTACGGCAGTTTTGAACTTGCTCCAGTTGTTGAATGCGTCCTTGCAGTCGAGAGTAGCAGTCCACTCAGGCTCAGCTGTAGTGGCATCCTCCTCATAAGCAGCCTTGTCGAATACTTCAAATTTGAGCTGCGGAGTTTCCGGCACACCATCTTTCTCGCCGGGCTTGCTTGAATACTCAACAGTGAGTTCGTAGCTGCCATCTTCAGTTACGTTGAGCTCGAAGTATTCGATATCACCGTTGCGATAGTTGCCGAGCATGTTGGTGTCGCCACCCTCGTTGATAGATTCGCCGTCGAATGAGCAGCCAGTCTTGGTCTCAACCTTACCATTCTTGGAAACGCCTGCACGAGTGTCGATGTTGATCCAACCGGGAACGTCGTTGTCCATCTTGAGCTCGTCGAAGTAAGCGATCACGTCGGTCGACTCCATAACGTAGAGAGTGTAGGGGTTCTCCTCATAAATGTCGCCGTTGATCTCCCAGTAAGCGAACTTGTAGCCAGAGTTGGCAGTAGCGGTGAGCACAACCTCAGAACCCTCAAGGTAGTTGTTCTGGTTGGGGCTCATTACGATGCGGCCAGCCTCATCACCCGGATCAACCGTGGTGTATACGGAGTAAGATACGATGCTCTCGCGTGCCTCGAAGAAGAACTCACGAAGGTTGGCAGTGTTCTTTGTGCCACCGGCGTCGTTGAGGAACTCGATGCGGAAAGTGTAGATGCCAGCCTCCAGGGGATCCTCGATGAATACCATCGAATCATAGAAAGTGCTCCAGCTCTTGTTGTTGTTGGCGCAGTCATAAACAGTGCTCCAAGCTACATCACCAGCCTCGTTGATGAGAGAGAAGTTGATGTGAGTGCCGTCGATTTTACAGCCCTCCTGGAATTTGAGGATGTAAGGAGAGGTGATAGTGTTGTTGAGTTTGAGCTCAGCAACGTCTTCGTTGCACATGTTGTCAAACTGGATGATGCCGTTGCCGTCGTCTTTTGTACGGGGTTTCGGATCTGAACCATCTTCAGGAAGAGTGGCTACTTCGATCTTGGAATAGTCACCGTCGATCTTCAGAGCTTCCGCATTAGGAATGTCCTGAACAAGCTGAGCATTGGCAGCAAAAGCTGTCATTGCGAGAGCGCAGAGAAAAGTTGTTTTCATGCTGTAAATAATTAAAGTTAATTGTTGATCAATATTTTCTTCCCATTGTGGATATACACTCCGGGGAGAGTTGGCTTGTTGATTCTGATGCCCTGCATGTTATACCAGACATCTTCCTGCTCCTGGGGAGCTCCCATTGTGATGGCGTCTACTCCTGAGTAATCGTCGGTGGTGTAGAGATAGATCTTCACCCACGGATTGTTGCCCAGCCACTTCATGGTGATATTGTTCTTCACGCCGTCGCCGAAGGGGATATCGATCGTGACGTCTTCGTCGCCTTTGGGAAGCACGTAAGCGCCCTCGGCATATTCCTGCCCGTTGAGCTCTACGAGACTTGCATCGGGGAAGCTATCCATATTGAAGCGTGCATGACCCTGGATTCTCATCCACTTGATCTTCGCTCCGGCCGGGAGAGTGATCAGGTGAAGCTGATCGCGACCCATACCGATATATTCGCCGCTTGTGGTGTAGCCGCCGCCCTGGCTATTTGAAATCGAGATGCCGTTTCCGAATGACCAAGAGTTGCCTTCGCGGGTTACGTTGCTCATTTCATATACATCCTCTACGGGATCATATTCGAAGATACCGCCTTCGATTGTGCCACCCTCGTTCTGGGCTATCGTGATATCCTCTACGAGGCTTGCCAGATACACTTCGAGCATTGTGTAGCCCTCTTCGGTGAGGTCGTTGCGGTCGTCGGCATAATTGGGGTCGAGACCGTTTGCGAGCTCCCATTCATCGGGCATGCCGTCGCCATCGGTGTCGGTGGGGGCTTCGAGGCTGTTTAGCGTCGGCCATGGGCTCCAATTGTCGGGTGCGTCAGCCGGCTTGTTGTCATCCTGAGAGTTGATGAAGCCCTTGCCGTTGCCCTTGCCGGTGAAGGTGGCCACTCCGTCGCGAGTGTCGCTCACCATCAGAGCGTCGTGGCTGTCGCGGCTCAGACTTGCGCCTGCATAATCGAGTACTTTCTCATAAGCGTCGGCAGCCGAGTGGGTCGTCACGTGAATGAAGTCGATCGGTTCGTCAAGACGGATATCCTTCTTCACCTGGTCGTTCCAAGTGCCATCGGTAGCCGAAGATGAAGTGTCGATCTGGTTATACATTCCGTAGTTCCAGTTGTCGCGGGTCACATCGGCATATTTCGAGTTGACGTTGCCCTCTACGAAATAAGTGCCCCAGACGTCCATCATAGGAGTGAAACCGGGATAAGTGGCGCAGTACGACTGAGTGCGGATGCCCACGCCAGCGATGCGGCGACCTTTGGTGCCTGTCGGAGAACCAGGGCCCGGCTTGTAGTAGTTGTTGACGATATTCACGTTCATACCCTCGCCACCGTAGCAACCGTTGCCACCAAAGTTATAGATCACGTTGTTTCGCATATCCATGCGCTCGTCGGTCTGAGTGCCTTCGCGTGGGCCGAGACGTGGAGTGCGGCTTCCGTGATGTATGATGAGGTTGTGATGGAACGAAGAGCCTGATCCGCCCCAGTTGCCGCCGTAGCCGTGCGCGCCTTTGCTATGTCCCGAATTCACGAGGCTCTGGCTTACGATGCTCCACTGTAGGGTGGTGTTGTGGTTGCCATAGATAGAGCAGCATTCATCGATACTCCAACTCACAGAGCAGTGGTCGATAATCATGTCGCTGCCATCCATTCCTGAGAGGCCGTCCCAGCCATCGGCGCCATTCTGCTTCACATTCTTGTTGCCAAGACGGAAACGTATATATCTTATAATAGAGTTGCTGCCGACGCTTACTGGATAATCGGCGAGGCAAATGCCGTCGCCCGGAGCTGTCTGTCCGGCCAGAGTGGTATTGCCCGGCATTCTGAGCTCACTTGTGAGGTGGATTGTGCCCGACACATCGAATACGATAGTGCGCGGTCCGGGTTGGGAGAGAGCCCAGCGGAGAGATCCCTTGGCGTTGTTGTCCTTGAGATTCGTGACGTGATAGACGTTGCCACCGCGTCCTCCTGTTGTATAGCGGCCAAAACCCTCGGCTCCTGGAAACGCGGGGATTTTTTCTTCTGCAAAAAGATTGGGTCCGCCGAAGAGAGTGGCGCCCAAACTGAGCAGCATTAATGTCCGTTGTAGATTTAGTCTCATGGTGTGTTTGAATTTCTGTTGCAAAATTAACCTTTTTACAAACGCCGTAGGGAGAAAAAATTGTCGGAAAATTACTCAAAAGAGGTATAAATTCGTTCGGAAGTTAAAATTCCCCCCTCATTTTGCCCTTTTGTGATAGAATCTACCAATTCTGCGAGGTAAACTTCGAGCATTGTGTAGCCTGAAGCATCGAGTTTGTTGCGGTCGGCCGCATCTTTAGGATTTAGTCCTTTGCTCTTCTCCCAGGCGTCGGGCATGCCGTCGCCATCGCTGTCGGGAGCAGGGGCGGCCGAGCGAAGCTGTGGGAACACCGGCAACCCTCCCATAGTGGGCAGGCAATCGTAAGGAGTGTTGATGAAGCCCGCAGAGAGTCCCTCGGAAGTGAAAGTGGCCAGCCCCTCCCGGGTGTCGTTCACCATGATCGAATCGAGCATATCCCTGTGCAGCGATGCCCCCGCATAGTTGAGCACCTTCTCATAAGCCTTCTCGGCCGAGTGGGTGGTAGTGGCAGGGTAGGGCATAGGGCGAGAGAGATGAATCGACTGGCGGATGCTGTCGTTCCATGTTCCATCGGTAGCCTTGTAGGTGGTGTCGATCTGGTTGTAGATGCCGTAGGTCCAGTTGTCGGCCGTCACACGCGGGTGAGCCGGATTGACGTTACCCTCCACGAAAAGCTGACCCCACTTGTGCAGAGCAGGCCTGTAGCGGGGCTGATTGTCGCAATATTCTTTCGTGCGGATACCGATCGCAGCTATTCTTTCTCCACGAGTCCCTGTGGGTGAACCAGGCCCTGGCTTATAGTAATTGTTTACGATGTTTACGGTCATGCCCTCGCCGCCGTAGCAGCCGTTGCCACCCCAGTTATACATTACATTGTTGCGCATATCCATGCGTTCGTCGAGCTGTGTCGTATGGCGCGGACCGAGACGCGGCGAGCGGCTCGTGTGGTGGGCGAGAAGATTATGGTGAAACGAAGCCCCGGAGCCTCCCCAGTTGCCTCCATAGCCATGATTTCCTTTCGTATGGCCGGCATTCACGAGGCTCTGGCTCACGATGCTCCATTGCAGGGTGCTGTTATGATTGCCCAATATCGAGCAACATTCATCTATGCTCCAGCTCACGGAGCAATGGTCGACTATGAGATTTTTACTTTCCATGGCCCCGAGCGCATCGAAATTGTCGGCGTGGGCGGCCGTAACGTTGTCAGAACCGAGTCGGAACCGGAGATAGCGCACAATATTCTCGCTGCCGAGTTTAACGGGATAGCCGGCTATACAGATTCCGTCGCCCGGGGCTGTCTGCCCGGCGAGGGTAGTGCTGTCGGGCACAAAAAGCGGTCGTTCAAGCATAATGGTGCCAGAAACATCGAATACGATGGTGCGCGGCCCGGGTTGAGAAAGGGCGTGCCTGAGCGACCCCTCGGAGCCATCATCTTTCAGATTTGTCACTTTATACACGTTGCCTCCGCGTCCGCCAACGGTATTCATTCCGAAGCCCTCCGCTCCCGGAAAGGCCGGCATCTGGGCCCAGGCCAAGGCGGCCATAGAAAGCATTGCAGCCGCAGCAGGAATCTTAACGCTCTGAATATTCATCTTTTGACTCATGATCTTACTTTTGATTCACGATTTAATGGGTTTAACTTTCGCGTAATTATAAAAATACCCCGGGGTGAAAGGAATACCACCCCGGGGCGACTAACTAACTAACTTATTTATTTACGTACAATCTTTTCGCTTTTAACTTTGCCATCGGCAGCGCGAGACACTTTGATTACCACGCCCTTGGCATCTTCGCTTACGCGAACACCCTGGAGGTTGTAGTAGGCGGCCTCTTCGTCGGCATTGATAGAATCGACGCCGGTAGCGATGATCTTGGCGATCTTGCCACGGCAACCGTTGGCGTTGATAGCTGCTACAGAGTAGAGCTCTACGTCGGCTTCAGCCTCAGGAGCGAAGGCGGGAGTTGCGGTGTAGCCAACGAACTTACCATCGAGGTATACGAGGTAGCCGGCTGCGCCACCTACGGCCTCCCAAGTGATCATGCCTTCCTCATCGATAGCGGCTACAGGAGCCTCACACTCAGCTACCATTGCGGCAGCATCCCAAGAATCGAGACCACCGAGCACGTTGCGAACTGTGAAGTAAGGAACGTATTCCTCGGGGAGAATCGGTGAGTAAGAGTTGGTGCTTGAAGGTGAGTTGACGCGAGTGCTCAGGTCGATAGCATTGCCCTCGGCATCCATTGAGTTGTACTCATAGAAGTGAGTCGGGATATCGCTCATGCGGCCCCAGCCACCGGGGTTGGCGAGAACCTTCATAGTGGTGTTGAGGTAGAATGTGCGAGGCTCGTTCTGCCAGGGACGGCCGAGATCGTAAGGACCTACGCCATCGATTGTGCAGCTCTGGAATACATAACCCCACTTGTTGGCTGCAGAAGTAGCGGGAGCTACGATGTAGCCGCCTGCGATCTCATGCATCAGTGTACAGTGGTCGAAGTAGTGGTCGCCACCGCCGCAGATGTAATCTACGCTACCGTGGATAGTTACATTGTACCAGTAACCACGGTTGCCGGTAACCTCTGTATCCTGGATCGACTGGAGAGTTACGTTCTTGAAGATGTCGAGCTCGCCGCCATAGTGAGCCACGCCTACACCTACACGCTCGCCCTTACCGAAGTCGAGGTCGTTGCGGATAGTGAGGTTCTCCATGTAAACGTTTGTAGAGTAGCGGGTTGAAACAACCGGGTAAGAAATGCCGGCCTGAGTGCCGTGGATCATAACGCCCGTCTGGCTCTCACCGATGAGAGATACGTTGTATACCTTGTTGATGTTCAGGGCAGTGCTGCCGAGATCATAATCGCCATCTTTCAGGAAGATTACAGTCTGGAGAGCGTCGCGGCTGTTGTTGGTGGTGTTGAGGGCTGCGACAGCTGCGAAGAGCTCTTCAGCAGTTTCAACAGTCACGAATCTATCAGCTGCGATAGCCTGAGCCTGAGCGGGAGCGCCTACATGGAGAGTGTGAGTGTAAGCCACGTCGGTAGCGTTTCCGTAAGTGTCGGAAGCTGCGCCGGCCGGGATAGTCACGTCAACGTCAGTGTTGTAGGGGAGATCCCAGATGGGGAAGTTGAGGATTGAGCTACCGCCCTCGGCAGTGATCTCAACGCCGTTTACGTTGATAGTGGCGTCGTTCATAGCGCGGTTGAACTGGAATGTCACAACAGCGTGGTTGCGATCTTCAACAGTAGTGGCAGAAGTAGCTACGACTTCTGGAGCTGTGGTAGGAGCAACTGTCTCATAGATAAATTCAAACCATGCTACAGGCTGGCTGCCGCCTTCGAATGTGATCACGAAGGGAGTGCCGGCTACGTGGTTCTCGACGTTGATCACGAGGTTGAGAGAGTGGTCGTCGTCAACACCAGTAGTGAATGAGCTTGCAGAGGGGAGGTAAGTTGTTGCGCCTTCGCTTGTTACGGAAACCACCTTGCCGGGAGTGTAGTTGTCGCGGAGGCGAGCCATAACGAGCTGTTTGATCTTCATGTCGGAAGGAGTGGTGAGAGTGACGGGGTTAGCGCTCTTCATCTTGAATTGCTTGCCATCCCAGCCGTCGTTGCAAGTGATAGAGTAGAGGCCGTTGCTCCAGTGGTCTTCACCCTTGTAGCCGCTGTCGTAAACGAGAGTTGCGGTCTGGTCGTTCTCACCGGGCTGGTAGAGATAGAAGCTTTCGAGAGTGAAGCTGAAGTTCTGGGTCTCGTCGCCAGCTGTGCCTACGAAGTTGTAAGTAGCTGTGTGGTCACCAGTCATTTCGCCGTTGGCCTTCACAGAGCTGCCGTCGAGGAATGTTACGTTCACCTCAGGCATAGTAGTGAAGATGTATTCGCCGATGTTTACACCCTCTTTGTCTTCGTTGAGGGCAGCCACGAGTTCGTCGTTCACCTGGAGGCCATCGATGTCGATACCGCTGATCACGATGCCGCCGATATGGTAGATGCGAACCTTGAATTCAGTCTTGGCAGAAGCAACGCCCTCTTCAGCTACGAGAGTGATGAGCACCTCGCAAGCGTCGCCAGGAGCGGGAGTGGGCACTTCGATAACGCCCTCAGCAGAAACAGGAAGCTCAGTTTCGCCCATAGCGGCCTTGATTGTGCAGCCTGCGAAATCAGCGTTAAGTTTCACTGTCTCAGCATCGTAAGCCATCGGGATGTTGAAAGTGAAGTCGTAGCCTTCGAATTCGATAGGCTCAACGCCCTCAACAGTGAGGTTTTTGAGAGCAGCGAATTTGTCGCCTACCTTAGTCACCATATGGTCGACATAGTTGGCGATGAAGCCGCTCGACTCGCTGTGGAATGTATATTTGATAGTCTTCTTACCAGGAGTGAGGAGGCCTTCGAGAAGGATGTCGGCTACGTGGATGCCGGGGATGTGATAATAGGTATCCACCTCTTTGATCTTGGTAGCCTGGTCAGTGATCTCGATCTGGAACTCACCGGGGTTTGCAAACCAGTTGAAGTTGACGTTCATGCTGTAGACGCCTTCCTCGATTACGTATACCTCGCCGGTTGCGCTGCAGCCATTTTTGGCATAGCCAACGTTGGCACCGCCGCCCTCGATACGGAGGCCGTCGTATACCCAGCAGGGATGATCGATGTCGATGAGGCCAGGGAATGTCATCCAACCCTCGGGCACTTCACCCGGATCGGGAGTTTCGCCGCCGCCTTCGCCTACATATACAAACTCAGGCTCTTTGAAATTGAACGCCCAAGCACGACCCTCGCCAGGAGTGAAAGAGAACTTGATGTTCTTAACACCCTCGTTGATAGTGCCTTCGAGAGGGAAGTCAAACGGTTCCCACTTGTAGGTGTTCTTGGGAGCAACCATGTTGCAAGAAGCCTCAACTTCGCCGTTCTCAACGTCGATCACTTCGATCTTGAGCATCGCGCCGTTGCCTGTAGCCCAATCGAGGGGCACGACAGCCTTGTAAGCACCAGCTTGATGAACGTGTACGTTCAAGAAAGTAAGGGTTGAGCCCTCGTAGCAGTTGCAGAAGTTCTTGTCGCCGTCGTTGCCTTCGACGCCCATGTTGCCTTCCCAGCCATAGTGCTCGTCGGTGTTAGAGTCGGGCACAGCGAACTTGCCGGGGATGTGGAAGTAGCAATCGTCGACGGTAGCGTCATACGTGCCGGTGAGGCAAACGTTGGCGAAACCAACCTCGCGAGCCTTGCCGGCGTCGCCATAGAGATAGAAGCGAAGAGCGAGATCACCCTTCACAGCGGGGATATCGGTGAGCTGATAAGAGAGAGAGAAATCCTGATCGGCATCTTTCTCCTCATTCTCCTCTACACGGGCGGGGATAACGCCCTCAGAGATAGTGTAAGTGGCGTCGCCTACGACAGCCACAATGTCCATACGAGCATTGCCAGTCTTGATAGCACCCGAATTGAGTGTGAGCAGGGTGGGAGTGAAAGGCATCTCGGTTGTGATTGAGAACTGCACATAGTCAGTCTCAACGGGAGTGGCAGAAACGGAAGTGTTCCAAGTGGTGAGCTTGATCTCTCCGGTTGAGGGTTTCGCGGTTCTCACGCGGTTTGTAGATAATCCTTCGTAAGAAAGATTTGATGCAGAGATGACGCTGGCATCGCTTACTTCAGCAGCCACGTCGCTGAAGGTTTTCTCTCCGAGAGCCCATGTGGCTGTGGCAACGTTGTCGCCTTCAGCTTCCGAGCTTCTCATGGAGCCGAGACCCCCCGCTGCGTAAGCCGCTCCGAAAGCGAGCGCAACGGCAGAAAGTCCCATGACTGTCTTGGTTAATTTTTTCATGATAACTTTAGTTAAGTTGAGTGTAGCTTATTTGCTGGTTGCAAAATTATACATTATGGAGGTGAGCAAGGATTGAAGAATTATCGGTAAAGGGGGCGAGAAAGGTGGAAATTTCGACTTTTTAGGTAGAAAATTTGGTCATTTGGGTATTTATTCGTAATTTTGAATTAGAAAAACATGGTTAAACACTGAAAAATTCAAGATAACAGACTCTAAAAGCAAGATATCATGAAATTTCTCCTAAGCAGAATCCCCATCTGTCTCCTCATAATTTTACTCTCTTTTGCCCGCGCTTATGCCGACCCCGGCATAAAGGCCCGCACGTTTGATCTCAAAAACGGCCTACCTTCGAATAATATTTCGATGGTGTGTCAAGACGACAAGGGTCTCATCTGGATCGGCACTTGGAACGGCATCTCCTTCTTCAACGGCGAGCGCTTCTACACATTCAGAAGCAACGACTCGAAGGGCAATCTCTCTACCAACCGTATTCTATCGCTCGAATCGGATAGCCTCAACAATATCTGGCTCGTAACCTACGACAGCAAACTCAATCTCCTCGACAAGGAGATGGGACGCTTCGTGAATATTTCGGAATTCTTTCCGGTAAACGCCGTGCTGCCCGACACACGCTACGTCTATCGCACGAAGGATGCTATCTGGGGAGTCTCTGCCGATGGCAAAAAGGTGATAAAACTCACCTATAATAATAAGGCGTCCCATGGCTACGAGGCGGCTCTCTATGAAACGGCCGAGCTCTTTCCTGGCGCGAAGACATTTGAGGGTGTGGTGAAAGCACCTTCGGGCGACTACTGGATTATCACCGATAAAAAATCATTTATCGAGGGCACGAATATCGAGGTGCCTGAAAAATTGGCCGGTATCGTGGAGGCTGACGGCAAAAGCTACGCAGTCACCAGCGGCGGCAATCTCTATTCTGTGGCCAACGGGCAGCTCAAGGCCGAGACACCCCTGAAAGATTTCGGCAAGGTGATAGAGTTGGTGAAGATCAACAATTCTCACTTGGGAGTGGCCACCACCGAGGGCTACGCCACATATAATATGAAGACCCGCGCCTGGCAGACTCGCAAGATCAACGGAGGGGTGACGAAAATTTTCGTCGACAGCAACAACCGTGTCTGGCTCTTTGCCGGCAACGGCGATATTCTCATGGCAGCCGGAACTGGCAACCCCGTCGTAATGCCTTTCGAACACGATCCGAAGCAGGCCACGACTTTCGTTACTCCTCTTATATATGAAGATCGCTTCGGCACAGTATGGCTCGCTCAGGAGAAGGGCCACCTCGGCCATTACGATGAATCGAGGGGCATGATAGTTGGCAGCCCAGTAATTCTCCCCAACCTGCGCTACAAGGCTCTCCCCACGGTAGAGAAATATTTCATCGATAAAAGCGGCAACATGTGGGTAATCTCCCCGACAGGTCTTTCGTTCGTAAATTTCACCTACCACAACCTGAAGAATATCCCCGTAGAAGACAACTTGGAGACACGCTCTGTGCTCGTCACTCGCGACGGCACTTTGCTCGCTGGCTCCGTGAGCGGTGTGCTCGCAAAATATACACCCGACGGCAAGCTCCAGGGCTATCTTTCGATTGCGCCGGCCGGTGAATCGGGCGGCCGACTCGTGATCTCCCCCGACAATCGCAAGTTTTCCTATCGCATATACGCTCTTCATGAAGATGCCAAGGGAAATATCTGGGTGGGCACGAAGGAGCGCGGCCTCTACACCATCACTCCCGACGGCCGTGTGCTTCATTACGACACAAAACAGACGGGGGCGCATCACTTCCCGAGCGATGTGATCTATGGCTTCGACACCGATGGCAAAGGTCGCCTTTGGGCGGCCACCTACGATCATGGCCCCATTCTGATCAGCTCCAATCCCGATGGCTCCACGGCTTTTACTCCTCTTATCGACTTGCCTCAATTCCCTAAAGATGAGAGTTTCAAGCAGGTGCGCCGAATCACCCACAATGCTGATGGGCTCATCGTAATGTCGACCAACGCTGGCCTTCTCACCTTCAAGGATAATTTCAAGAATCTTTCCGATATCAAATTTACTGTCCTTGAGCCGGATCTCAACAACGGAGAGAGCCTCAGCACAGCCAACGCCATGCAGACACTCTTCACAAAGTATGGCTACGCTTTGGTGGCTCCTATGGGTGGGGAGGTGCAGGGTATCGATTTGGCCGATTTGGCGGCCGGACGCTCGAAATTCCGCAAACCGGCTTCCGAGGAGCTTTCAAGCCTCCTTTCGCGCAGCAACGTGCAGTCGCTCATCGACGACAACGAGGGGAATCTCTATTTCGTAAGAGACACCGACATTGTGCGTTACTCACCCTCGGATAGCACTATCAACATACTCGGCAACGGCCTTCTTGGCGACGACTATGAATTCACTGAAGGTCAGCCCACGAAAGATGCCAAGGGGAATCTCTATTTCCCGGCACTCGGCACTGTGGTGAAGCTCGACCCCAAGAGCATCAGCAAGCTCACCGACCATCCCTCCATCATCTTCACGAGCATGGAGACTCCGGAGAAGGGTAGAGAACGAATACTGATCCCGACGAAGAAAATTGTGATTAAACCGGGCGATCGTGATTTCTCAATCTCCTTCACCTCAACAGATTATATGGGCGTGGGCCATACGGAGTATGCCTACCGCTTCGGTAAGGATGGAGCCTGGACGTATATCGGCACCGACAACACTCTGCGCATCTCGGGTCTCACACCTGGCACACATCGCCTCTATATAAAGTGTACAAACTCCGAAGGAACATGGGGCGACGGCGACGCATACGTAGATATTGATGTGAAGCCACGCTTCGGCGAGACTATCTGGGCCAAACTGCTTTGGATTCTCTTCGCTCTCATTCTTATAGGAGCTGTTGTTTGGATCTACAACTCGCAGAAACGCAACCGATTGATGAATCAGATGCGCCAGCGCGAGCATGATTTCTACGTCAACGCCAGCCATCGCCTCCGCACCCCGCTCTCGCTGATCGGTTCGCCCGTCTACGAGGTGCTCAAGACGGAGCAGCTCTCCGACGTAGGTCGCGAACACCTTGAACGTGTCCGTCGTAGCGCGAAGAATATGCTTCAGGTGCTCAATTCGATGCTTGAGAAGGAGTTCAAGGGCTCAGGACTCTACGACAAGGACACTGTGGGCGACAATTCTTCATTCTCCGATCCGCTCAACCGTCCCTCCTACATGACTTCCGAGAATTGGCTCGAGGTGAAAGATGAGGAGCAGGCCGAGCGCAAGCAGGATATCACCATCCTTATCGTAGAAGATAACGACGATCTCCGTGGCTTCCTCCGCGATATCCTTCAGAGCCGCTACAACATACTCACTGCCGCCAACGGCAAGGAGGGTCTCGCCATTGCCGAATCCGGCCAGCCCGACTTTATACTCACCGACGTGACCATGCCCGAGATGGATGGCCTTACGATGGTGAAGAAAATCAAGAGTCATCAGGAACTCAGCCACATACCGATTATCGTGCTCTCTGCCAAGACCTCTATGGCTGATAAGATGGAGGGTCTGCGCGTAGGCATCGACGATTACATCTCGAAGCCTTTCAGCGCGACATATCTGCGCCAGCGCATCGCCAACATCATCGCTCAGCGGGCCATGCTTCAGCGCACATTCCTGGAGAAGCTCGGCAGCCGCATGAATCAGGCGATGGATGATGAGCTCAAAGCATCCGCAGCCGCTAAGGCTGACTCAGAAGCACCCGAAGCCACTCCCGCCCTGTCCGGCGCACCCGCCGCGGAAACGCAAGCCGCTCCCAGTGCCGCTCCTGGGGTTGCGCCCGCATCCGAGGCTGGTTCAGCTCCTGAGTCTGCTCCCGCTCCCGAGCCTGTAGAGCTTCAGGAATACCGTCTCAGCGCGCCGCAGATTATCGAAGAAGATCATCTGATGATGGAGAAACTGATGAAGTTTATCGAAGAGCATATAGCCGACGAAAACCTGAAAATCGACGATATGGCCGAGGCTGTGGGCATGGGTCGCACCGTATTCTATGGCAAGATCAAGGCCATCGTGGGTATGGCCCCGAGCGACTTCCTCCGCACTCTGCGTATGCAGCGCGCCGAAGAGCTTATTGTGCGCAGCAACCTCACTTTCTCGCAGGTTTCATTCAGCATCGGTTTCTCCGATCCGAAATACTTCACCAAGTGTTTCAAGAAGGAAACCGGCATGACCCCCTCCGAATATCGCAAGCTCAAACGCGAGGCAGAGGGTGAGAAAGGGTGAAATTTAGGTGAAAAAAGGGGCTTAATTTAACATTAAGCCTCACTACCGATAATTTTTAAGCGCAGAAATAGAGCGGGTGGTAGTAATTTTGTGGAAACCTTTCATCAACATTATGAAAATTCCAAAGATTATCGCAGCCGCTTTCATTGCGGCCCTCCCGTTTCAGGCCCTCGGCGCCGACATCGTCGTAGCTAAAGATGGCTCGGGACAGTTCACCAAAATTCAGGACGCCATCAACGCTTGTCCCGACTTCCGCGCCGACACCACCACGGTGCTCATTCGCGACGGAGTCTACAATGAGCGAGTAAATATTTCCACAAGCAAAACCAACCTCAAGCTCGTAGGCGAGGGCAACGTAGTAATCGCTTGCGATAGCGTGGCTTCAAGCAAGAATATCACCGGCGACGAGATGGGCACCTACGGATGCGCCACATGCTTCATCTTCCCCGATGATTTCACGGCCGAAAACATCACCTTCGCTAATCAGGCGGGCGTAAAGGCCGGTCAGGCTGTGGCCGCGCTCACCGGAGGCGACCGTCAGTTTTTCAAGAATTGCAAGTTCCTCGGTTTCCAAGACACTCTCTTCGCCTGGGGTCTCGGCCGCCAATACTATGAAGATTGCTACCTCGAAGGTTCGGTCGACTTCATCTTCGGCCCGGCCACGGCTCTCTTCAAGGATTGCGAGATACGCAACAACCGCGAGAAGGGCTACATCACGGCTCCCTCCACGCCCGAGGGTGTGAAGTATGGCTTCGTATTCCTCAACTGCGACCTTACCTCCAACGAGGGTTGCGACCGCTGCTGGCTCTCACGCCCCTGGCGCGAGTATGGCAAGACAGTATTTATCGAATGTAACATCGGCGGCCACATCCGCCCCGAGGGATGGCACAACTGGAAGAAGCCCGAGCGTGAGAAGACAAGCTACTATGCCGAATATGGCAACCGCGGAGCGGGAGCCGACACTTCGGCCCGCGCATTCGGCTATGTGCTCGACTCGGCCGAAGGATATACACCCGAGGAGATTCTCGCTGGCTGGCGCCCAGCCGGAGCGCATTTCTAACCCGCTTTCGAACGCGTTTCGAACGCATTTCTAAGCGTGATTTAAGTATATTCTCTCCTCATTTGCGAATCATTAAGAAGCAGGCTTCCGGACGACAGAAGCAGCTTTTGAACAAGAAAAAACTAATATAATGACAGATAATTATACAGTTCGCGAAGCGATCAAGGAAGCACAACGCTGCCTCCACTGCAAGGTGCCCAGCTGCAAGAAGGGGTGTCCCATCAGCAACGATATGCCCGAGTGGATTGCCCAGTTGGCGAAAGGTAACTTCGGCAACTCTCTGAAAATTATCAACGAACGCAGCAATCTCCCCGCAGTCTGTGGCCGCGTGTGCGCCCACGAACGCCAGTGCGAGGGAGCCTGCGTGCTCGGAAAGAAAGGGGAGGCTATTCATATAGGTAAGCTGGAGCGTTTCGTGGCCGACTTCGACAGCGAGGCCGCTCTCACCCACGAGGCCATCCCGGAGAAAACCCGTGGCAAGGTGGCCGTGATTGGCAGCGGCCCGGCCGGTCTCACAATCGCCGGCGATCTTTCGCGTATGGGTTTCGCTGTAGAGATTTTCGAGATGGAGACTTATGCCGGCGGCGTGCTGATGTATGGTATACCGGAATACCGCCTCCCGAAGGAGGTCGTGCGCCGTGAAATCGAAAAGATCGAGAATTTGGGCGTGAAATTCCACTTCAATACTACCATCGGTGAGAATTATACCATCGACACACTCTTCGAACAGGGTTTCGATGCCATTTTTATGGGCACCGGTACCGGTGTGCCGAATCGCCTTAACATTCCCGGAATTGAACATCCCGGTGTGCGCCAGGCCATCCGCTTCCTGCGTCGCGTGAGCCTCTACGAGGCCGGCAACATGGCCCGCGAGGAGGTGATAGTAGGGGAGGGCGACAGAGTCTACGTAGTAGGCGGTGGCAACACTGCCATGGATGCCGCACGCTCAGCTCTCCGTATGGGAGCGAAGGAGGTGACCGTGATCTATCACCGCACACAAGACAAGATGTCGGCTCTTCAGGCCGAATACGACGATGCCGTGCGTGAGGGGGTGAAATTCCTCTGGGAGACCAACGTGCTGAAAGTGGAAGGTGGCGAAGGTATGAAACTCAAATCGCTCACTCTCCAGCATGGCGACGAGACGTATGAAGTGCCGGCCGACCACCTTATCCAGGCCGTGGGCAGTGCACCCGCTTCGCGTATCGTATCCTCTACGTCGGGAATCGAGGTAGACGGCCGCGGCTACGTGCGCACCCTCGATAAACCACGCGGCATGACCACCCGCAAGGGGGTATTCGCCGGCGGCGACGTCACCAACCGCCCTGCGACGGTTGTACACGCCATGCGCGATGCCAAGGCCGTGGCCGAGGGTATCGCACAATATGTTGATGCAATAAAACTAATTCAAACTATAAATAACTACAATGAGTAAGATAGTAACATTGGGCGAGATCATGCTTCGTCTTTCGCCCGCCGGATGTCATCGCTTCGTGCAGGTTGACTCTTTCGATGTAATTTGGGGTGGCGGCGAGGCCAATGTGGCCGTAAGCTGCGCAAACTATGGCCATGAGGCCTACTTCGTATCTAAGCTCCCGAAGCATGAGATCGGTCAGGGAGCCGTCAACGCCCTCCGTCGTTATGGTGTCGACACACGCTTCATTGCCCGTGGCGGCGACCGTGTAGGTATCTACTATTGTGAGACTGGCGCGTCGATGCGCCCCTCGAAGGTGATCTATGATCGCGCCCACTCTTCAATCTCTGAGGCCGATCCCGCAGATTTCGACTTCGATGCTATCATGAAAGACGCCGCTTGGTTTCACTGGAGCGGAATCACACCCGCTCTCTCCGACAAGGCTGCCGAGCTCACCCGTCTCGCCTGCGAGGCTGCAAAGCGCCATGGCGTGACTGTCAGCGTCGACCTCAACTTCCGCAAGAAACTCTGGACTTCGGAGAAGGCTCAGTCGATCATGCGTCCGCTCATGCAATACGTCGATGTTTGCATCGGCAATGAGGAGGATGCTGAGCTCTGCCTCGGCTTTAAACCCGACGCCGATGTAGAGGGTGGCAACACCGACGCTGAAGGCTACAAGGGTATCTTCGCAGCCATGATGAAAGAGTTCGGCTTCAAATATGTGGCTTCAACTCTCCGCGAATCTTACTCAGCAACCCACAACGGCTGGAAAGCCATGATCTACGACGGCAAGGAGTTCTATCAGAGCAAACGCTACGATATCAACCCGATCATCGACCGCGTAGGTGGTGGCGACAGCTTCTCCGGCGGCCTTATCCACGGCCTGCTCACCATGCCCACAATGGGCGAGGCTCTCGAATTTGCAGTAGCGGCATCCGCCCTCAAGCAGACCATCAACGGCGACTTCAATCTCGTTTCTGCCGAAGAGGTAAAGGCCCTCGCCGGCGGCAGCGCGAATGGCCGAGTGCAGAGATAATGTAAATGTCAAATTGTCAATTTGACAATCCGACAATTTGTCAAAATGACAAATTGACAATTTGACATAATAACCCTCCTAAGAAATAATCATGAAATTCTTAAATAAACTCACGGCGCCTAAAGCCGTGGCTCCCGAGAGAATCATCCAATTTGGCGAGGGCAATTTCCTTCGTGCTTTCGTAGATTGGATCATCAAGAAAATGAACGAAGCTACCGATTTCAACTCATCGGTAGTAGTGGTGCAGGGCACACCCAACGCCTTCATGATGGATATGCTTGAGGCTCAGGATTGCCTCTACCACGTGAATCTGCAGGGGCGTCTCAACGGCGAGGTGGTAAATTCATTCACCCGCGTCGACGTCATCAGCCGTGGCGTGAGCCCCTTCACTCAGTTTGACGCTTTCCTCGCTCTCGCCGATCAGCCCGAGATGCGCTTCGTGATCTCCAACACCACTGAGGCCGGCATCGCCTTCGACCCCGAGTGCAAGCTCTCCGATCGCCCCGCTGCCTCTTACCCCGGCAAACTCACTCAGCTTCTCTATCGCCGCTTCAAGACTTTCAACGGCGCGGAAGACAAGGGCTTCATCATCATTCCCTGCGAGCTGATTTTTGAGAACGGCCATCACCTCAAGGAGATTGTCAACAAATACATAGAGCTCTGGAAAGAGGAGCTCGGCGCCGACTACGAAGCCTTCAAGGCTTGGTTTAACAACTGCTGCTACGTCTGCGCCACACTTGTAGACCGTATCGTCCCCGGCTTCCCCCGCAAAGATATCGCCAAGATTCAGGAGCACCTCGGCTACATCGACAATATGGTGGTGCAGGGCGAGGCTTTCCATCTCTGGGTTATCGAGCGTCCCTCCAACATGTCGATCGAGGAGCTTCGCGCCGAATTCCCCGCAGAGAAGTCTGGTCTCGAAGTGCTCATCACAGATTCTGAGGCTCCCTACCACGAGCGCAAGGTGACGCTGCTCAACGGCCCTCACACCGTGCTCTCACCCGTGGCCTTCCTCAGCGGTGTCAACATCGTGCGCGACGCCTGCAATCATCCCGTGATCGGCAAATACATACACAAGGTGCAGTTTGATGAGCTCATGCAGACTCTCAACCTCCCGATGGAGGAGCTCCAGAAATTCGGAGCCGACGTGCTCGAGCGTTTCAACAATCCTTACGTCGACCACCAGGTAACTTCAATCATGCTCAACTCCTTCCCGAAGTTCGAGACCCGCGACCTCCCCGGCCTGAAGGTATATCTCGAGCGTAAGGGTGAGCTTCCGAAGGGTCTTGTGCTCGGCCTCGCCGCTCTCATCACCTATTATAAAGGTGGCAAGCGCGAAGATGGCGTCGAGATCGTTCCTAACGACGACAAGCGCATCCTCGACCTTCTCACCGAGCTCTGGAGCACGGGCGATACCCGCAAGGTGGCCGAAGGCGTGCTCGGCGCGAAAGATATCATCTGGGGTGAGAAGAATGGCGACCTCAACGAGATTCCTGGCCTCACCGACATGGTGACGGAATACCTCGACAAGATTGCCGCCAACGGAATGTTGGCTACTGTGAAAGAGGTTGTAGAAGCCTAACTGTCAGTCAAGATGAAGGATTACATCAAGATAAATCCTGCCGATAATGTGGCTGTCGCGCTCAATCCGCTTGCGGTGGGCGCGGCAGTCGACATCGACGGCGAGCGATTCGAAATCATCTCCGAGATCCCAGCCGGCCATAAGTTCGCTCTCCGCGACATTGCCGAAGGGGAGAATGTGATCAAATACGGCTACCCGATCGGCCATGCGCGTCACGCCGTGGCTCGCGGTGCTTTCCTCGATCACAACGACATCAAGACCAACCTCGACCAGAAGCTCGACTATTCGAACGTTCATATCGATCCCGCCATGGCCGCCCAGGCTGTGGCCGGAGTGAAGAAGGGTCCCGAAGCCCACTTCATGGGCTATGAGCGCAAGGATGGCCAAGTGGGCACACGCAACGAGCTTTGGGTGATCCCCACTGTTGGCTGCGTCAACGGCATCGTAAAGCAGATCGTAGATCGCGTCAATGCCGAGACAGGCGCGGAGGGTGTCGACGGTATCTTCGGTTTCCCGCACAATTACGGTTGCTCGCAGCTTGGCGACGACCATGAGAACACGAAGAAAATTCTCCGCGACATGGTGCTTCACCCCAATGCCGGCGGTGTGCTCGTAGTAGGTCTCGGTTGCGAAAACAATCAGCCGAAGGTGTTCGAGGAGTTCTGCGGCGACTATGATCGCTCGCGCGTGAAATTCATGGTGTGTCAGGAGATTGAGGGCGACGAAATCGAAGCCGGCGTGAAGATGCTCATGGAGCTTTACGAGCAGGCGCGCCAGTGCAAACGCACCGAGCAACCCGCCTCGAAACTGCGCATCGGCCTGAAGTGTGGCGGCTCCGACGGCTTCTCCGGCATCACGGCCAATCCGCTCCTCGGCGAATTCTCCGATTGGCTCTGCGTAGGGCAGGGGGGCACAACTGTGCTCACCGAAGTGCCCGAGATGTTCGGCGCAGAAACCATCCTCATGCGTCGATGCGCCGACGATGGGCTTCTCGATCAGACCGTTTCGCTCATCAACGATTTCAAAGATTACTTCCTCAGCCACGGCGAACCCGTAGGGGAGAATCCCTCACCGGGCAACAAGGCCGGCGGCATCTCCACTCTTGAGGAGAAGGCTCTCGGTTGCACCCAGAAATCGGGCAACGGCCCCGTGATGGGGGTGCTCAGCTATGGCGAACGCATCCACCACAACGGCCTCAACCTCCTCTCTGCCCCCGGCAACGATCTCGTGGCCTCCACGGCTCTCGCGGCTGCCGGCTGCCAGATCATTCTCTTCACCACCGGTCGCGGCACCCCGTTCGGCACATTCGTGCCCACCATCAAGGTGTCTACCAACTCCGGCCTTGCACACCGCAAAGCTACTTGGATCGATTTCAACGCCGGCACACTCATCGAAGATCAGACCATGCCCGCGCTCCTGAAAGATTTCATCGCCTACGTGCTCTCCGTAGCCTCCGGCGAGAAGGTAAATTCTGAAAAGAGCGGCATCCACGAGATCTCGATCTTCAAAAACGGCGTAACACTTTAACAAACCAAAAAACTATTGCCTCATGAAACCTTTTATGGATAAAGACTTCTTGTTGCAGACCGAAACCGCGCAGAAGCTCTATCACGAACACGCATCTAAGATGCCTATCATCGACTACCACTGTCACCTCATTCCCAAAATGGTGGCCGACGATCATAAATTCAGCTCTATCACCGAGATATGGCTCGGTGGCGACCACTACAAATGGCGCGCTATGCGCTCAAACGGCGTAGACGAAAAATACTGCACCGGCGCCGACACCACCGACTGGGAGAAATTCCAGAAGTGGGCCGAGACAGTTCCCTATACTTTCCGCAACCCTCTCTACCACTGGACTCACCTCGAGCTCAAGACAGCTTTCGGCATCGACAAGCTGCTCAATCCCGAGACTGCCAAGGAGATCTTCGACGAGTGTAACGACAAGCTCCGCAACGATCCCAACATGACGGCTCGCGGACTGATGCGTCGCTACAACGTGGAGGTAGTTTGCACAACCGACGATCCCGTCGATTCTCTCGAATATCACAAGCAGGTGCGCGACAGCGGCTTCGAAATAAAGATGCTCCCCACTTGGCGTCCCGACAAGGCAATGGCCGTAGAGAATCCCGCAGAGTTCCGCGCTTATGTAGAGAAGCTCGCTGAGGTTTCCGGCACCGAGATCAATAAGTTTGACGATATGATCGAGGCTCTCCGCAAGCGTCACAAATTCTTCGAGGAGATGGGTTGCCGTCTTTCCGACCACGGCATCGAGGAGTTTTATGCCAGCGATTACACCGACGCCGAGATCAAAGCGATCTTCGACAAGGTATACGGCGGCAAGGAGCTCACCGATGAGGAGATCAGGAAATTCAAGAGCGCTATGCTCGTGATTTTCGGCGAGATGGACTATGAAACTGGCTGGACTCAGCAGTTCCACTACGGCGCGATCCGCAACAACAATACAAAGATGTTCAAGCTCCTCGGCCCCGACACCGGTTTCGACTCTATCGGCGAGTTCGCTACGGCCAAGTCTTGCGCCAAATTCCTCGACACTCTCAACACGAAGGGTAAACTCACAAAGACCATCATTTACAACCTCAATCCGAGTGCCAACGAGGTGATTGCCACAATGCTCGGCAACTTCCAGGATGGCACGATCGCCGGCAAGATCCAGTTCGGCTCGGGCTGGTGGTTCCTCGATCAGAAAGATGGCATGGAGAAGCAGATGAATTCGCTCTCTCTGCTCGGCCTGCTGAGCCGCTTCGTGGGCATGCTCACCGACTCCCGCTCCTTCCTCTCCTATCCGCGTCACGAATATTTCCGCCGCACCCTCTGCAACCTCGTGGGCAACGACATCGAAAACGGTCTGATTCCCTACACCGGCTATGAGGAGCAGCGTGTAAATCAGATGATTGAGGATATCAGCTACAACAACGCTAAAAACTATTTCAAGTTTTAAGGTATGAGCGCGCAAACATCGGGCCTTGCGGCAGCCAACCAGAAGATGACTAATTTCCGCTGGGTGATTTGCGGTCTTCTGTTTCTTGCCACAACGGTCAATTACATGGACCGTCAGGTGCTTTCCCTCACATGGAAAGAGTTCATCTCTCCGGAGTTTCACTGGACAGATGCCAACTACGGTCTGA
>CAZGJH010000023.1:0-27923 GCA_964525735.1 uncultured Sangeribacter sp. | reverse complement strand
TTGATACCGATGAGGTTGTGGCCGGAACAAAAGCCGCTCATCTTCTCGGCGAGGCTTGCTTCTTGCGCGGATTCATGGATCTGGAATTGGCCTCTTACTGGGGCGAAATCCCTCTTATCGACCTCAATAAGGTTGCCCAAACCGGCTACGGACGCCAGTCGCTCACAGATACTTGGGCTTTTGTGATCGCAGATCTTGAGAAAGCTGCACAGTATGCTCCTGAGAGCAACGATCCCGGACGTGCCACTTCGGGCGCAGGCTACGCGATGCTCGGAAAGGCCTACATGGCTGCTCCCGAAGAAACAGGTCTGCGCGACTTCTCCAATGCCGCACAATGCTTCGAGAAGGTGTTGCAGATGAATTATTCGCTCGTAGATTACGCCGACCTCTTCAACTATGCCACACCCAACACTGCCGAGTCGATATTCGAGTTGCAGTTTAACAACAATCCCAATCAGAACAAGATTATGTTTCAGATTGGATCGCGTGTGGCTCAGAACTGGTGGAGCGACGGCTGCTACTTCGCAGGCTACGACCATGTGGTGGCCACTGAATACGCCTACAGCAGCGTAGAGGATGGAGGCATCTGGGAAACTGGCGACCTTCGCCGCGACGAATCTCTGCGCTACGACTTCTCCTACTATGGCGAGACTCCTAATCTCGACTGTGTGGCTTGGGAAGATCTTGGCGATGACCACGACGAGCTTAAGCCACACATCAAGAAATATGAAGATTTCCGCACTGATCAGCACTCCGATATGGGCCTCAATAATATGTGGAACTCCGGTAAGAATATCCCTATGCTCCGATATGCCGACGGGCTTCTATGCTATGCGGAGTGTCTCAATGAGCTAAATCGCACTTCGGAGGCTGTGGAGGTTGTGAATCAGGTGAGAAACCGTGCCTGGGGCTTTCAGATTCCTGCCGATAAGAAGTGGGGCAACATGAGCAAGGAAGATTTCAGAGTGAAGATTCTCGATGAGCGTATGCGCGAGCTCTTCGGCGAGGGTTGGCGTAGATTCGACCTTATACGCACCGGCAAGTTTGTAGATTATGTGAAGAGCCGCAACAAATGGGCCAAACGCTCTGCCACTATCAGCGACTATCACGTGCGCTATCCCATACCCTACGAGGAGATCGAGCAGAATGAGGATATGACCTCAGCCGATCAGAACAAGGGATACAGATAACTTTCCACCCCGTGTCTACAGGTAAATCCGGTAAAAAAGATTGGTTCACATTCGCTAATTATCAAATCCCGGTGCAGGAGAATGAGTCTGCACCGGGATTTCAGTAAAATATTTGCTCAACTTTGTGTAGTAAAAGAGAATATTGTTAACTTTGCTTTATAAAATGATTTTGATATGAAACCCAACTCCTTGAATCGATACTTAGGCTATTTATTCATTGTCTTGGCTATATTCTCCTTAACCCTGAACGGATGGGCTAAGGACTGCGATCATGTGTTTTCGCATCTCAGCATCGACGAAGGATTGTCGGCAAATCATGTCAAAGCCATTCTATGCGACAGGGATGGTTTCATGTGGATCGGCACTACGAATGGTCTCAACCGCTACGATGGTGGCTCTGTGAAACAATACGTATGCTACGACGCTGAATTGCAGAAAGGAAACAATAATATTGGCGCGCTCTACGAGGATGCCGACGGCGTGATATGGATCGGCACCGACAGAGGCGTATATAAATACGACCGTCAAACCGACCGTATCTCTTACGCTGATATGTGGGATAGCCTTAACGATGGCTTTCTCAACTGGGTGCAAGATATCATCGGCGATGAGAAAGGTAATCTTTGGGTGCTGATTCCCGACTCGGGACTCTTCCGTAAGTCGCCTGGAGGTGTCAGTCGCTATATGATGCCCGAGGGAAGCCAGTATAAGGAGGATTATTTCAACGATCTCTGCGTCACTCCCGACGGCACTCTCTGGGCATGCAGCTCCAACGGGAAGATTTTTCGCTACGACAAGGGCTACGATGAGATGGTGGAGGTGAAGTTTAATTTCCCCTCTGATGAGAAACGAAAATTTGCCCGTTTGATCTACGATGGCGATAAAGGTCTGATTCTGACTACAGAAGATGTCGAATTGTTTCATCTCTTCCCTGAAGATAACTACGCCGTGAAGCCAATCGGGGTAGAGAAATCGGAGCCGCTCTATCTGCGTAGTATGGAGAAGATCGATAATACTTTGTGGCTTGGCACTCAAATCGGCTTGATTAAACTTGATCTCACCGACGGCTCTCAGACCCGCTACATCAACAATCCTGTGAATCTTCACTCCATCTCCGACAACACTATCTATACTCTCTACGGCGATAGAAGCCGTAATCTTTGGATCGGGACGATGTTTGGCGGCGTCGACTATATCGCTCACGACGGAATCAATTTCTGCACCATCGAACCCTACGATATTAATTCCCGACGGGTGAGAGGCATGGCTCTTACAGCCGATTCCCATTATATGGTGATTGGTAGCGAGGCCAACGGCGTGAGCGTCCGTAACCTTCTCTCCGATACCTTCATCACGCCTCCGCCGGCGCTTACAGCGAAGTGTGCCACGATGTGTGTCACGCTTTCCGACGGCAGTGTGCTCGTAGGCCTCGAACGCAACGGCCTGCTTGCCTATCAGCCCGGACAGACACCTTACCAGTATCTCCCGCGGCAACTTTCAAATGAAAATACCGTCTACGCCTATCTTAAAGATCGAAGCGGCTGCGAATGGGTAGGGTTTGGCTACGCCCTTTATCGTCGTGAATCTGGGATGGCCGATTTTGAACGTGTGGATGCCACCGGCTATAACTGGATTTTTGCCCTTTGCGAGGCCTCCGACGGCAATATCTGGATCGGCTCCATGGGCAGCGGACTCTATAAATACAATCCCAAATTGGATAGCTACGCTTCTTATATCTACGATGAGGATCATCCTGCCGCAGGCTCGCTGCGATCCAATTCTATCAATTCTATCATGGAAGACAGCCAGGGGCGCATCTGGATCTCGACCGATAGGGGAGGGCTCAGCCTCTACAACAAGGCTACTGACGACTTCACCAACTATGGCCACGAGGAGGGGCTGCCCGACAACGTAGTCTATAAAATACTGGAAGATAAGGCTGGAAATCTATGGTTTGGTACAAACAAAGGGCTCTCGCGATTCAATCCTGAGAAAGGAGTAATCACCGTATTCACCAAAGCCGACGGATTGCCTGCCAATGAGTTTACCTACAACTCGGCCCTCGCGGTAGATGATTCAGTGTTTTATTTCGGCACTATAAATGGTGTGGTTAGATTTGTTCCGGATGTCACTACAGCTTCCCATTCGGAATATCCCATACTCTTCACCTCGCTTTCAATGGCCGATCAAGGCGCTATCGAGGGCAACATCGTCTATCAAGATGAGATAAAACTCGCCTACGACCAAAACACTTTCTCCCTGACCATCGGTGTGCCCTCGGCGATAGGCTTGAAGGGTGTCAAGAAGTTCTACTATCGCCTGCTCCCTGGCGATGGCGAATGGATTCCGATGGAGAGCAACCGTATCTCCTTCACTAATCTTCCGCCCAAGGCGTATACACTCGATGTTAAGATGGAGTGTGGCGAGGTGGTATCCACCAACAGCATCCGCCTCGTGATCCGCTCCCCCTGGTGGGCCACTACCTGGGCCATAATCGTCTATGTGTTAATTGCCCTCGCTCTCGTGGCCTTCGCCTTCATTCTCTATCGACGCCGCGAATTGAGACGCCTCGACGAGAAGCAACAGATTTTCGCCTCCAATCAGGAGAAGGAGGTGTATCAGCGCAAGCTCAATTTCTTCACCGAGATCGCTCACGAGATACGCACGCCCCTCTCATTGATCGATCTCCCTTTGGAGGCTATCGAAGAGGGTGGCCTCGACAGCCCAGAATCGGAACATTATCTAAAGGTGACGCGCCAGAACACTGCTCGATTGCTCGAACTCACTTCCCAACTGCTCGATTTCCAGAAAATCGATGCCGGAAAATTGCGCCTTAAGACAGAAGCTGTAGATATGGTGGAACTAATCACCTATACGCTCGATCGTTTCGAGCCCTCGATCTCATTGCGCGATAAGACGCTCACACGGGTCTTGGGTTCCAAGAGTCTCATCACCCTCACCGACAGGGAGGCTGTCACCAAGATTATCAGCAACTTGCTCAACAATGCCTTGAAATATGCCAACTCAGCCATAGAGGTACGCTTGGAGGAGACCGACGACACGATCTTTGTGAGAGTGATATCCGACGGTGAGAAGATCACTGAAGAAAATAAGGAGAGAATCTTCGAGACATTCTATCAGACAGATAAATCGCAGGAGCAGAAAAACGGTGTAGGTATCGGTTTGCCCCTGTCGCGTTCTCTCGCCGTATTGCTTGGAGGCACACTTTACCTCGAAAATGGAAAAGACCCCGCGTTGGCCCATAAGAACATATTCGTGCTCTCCCTTCCACTGAAAGCCACTTCGGCTCCACTCGCTCCCGTAGCAGCAAACGGCCACGAGGCATCGTTTGTCTACGAGGAGGATACGAATCAGACTCCCCTGCAGGCCAACGGCTACCATGTGCTCTTGGTGGAGGACAACGACGGCATACGCTCGATGCTCGACGAACGCCTTGCCTCCTCGTTTCTTATCACCACAGCCTCCAATGGCCGCGAGGCCCTGGAGATTCTGGCAAAGAAGTCGGTAGATGTAGTCGTCACCGATATTATGATGCCCGAGATGGATGGCCTGGAGCTCTGCCGTCAGATCAAAGCCAATCCGGAGCTGTCACACATTCCCGTGGTATTCATCACAGCAAAAAACGACCTCGACAGCAAGGTGAAAGGTCTTCAACTTGGTGCCGAGGCCTATATCGAGAAACCCTTCTCGATAAAATACCTGCGTGAAATGATAGTGACGCTTCTTGAAAACCGTCGTCGTGCCCGTGAGGCCTTCTCTCGCAATCCCTTCTTCCAGGCAGAGAATATCCCTGTAAACAAGGAAGATGAGAAATTTATGGAGAAAGTGATGACTATCATCAAGGAGAATATGGCCGATGAGAACTTCAACGTCGAAACCTTGGGCGATAGGATGTGTATGAGCCGCTCCAACCTGCTGCGGCATATCAAAGCTGTCTTCAATCTATCGCCGAGCGAGCTCATAAGGGTGGTGCGCCTCAAGACAGCCGCACAGCTCATAAAAGGAGGCGGCTACACCCTCGGCGAGATTTCGCGCATGATCGGCATCAGCTCTCAATCTTACTTCACCAAGATGTTCTTCAAGCAATTCAACGTCACCCCCAACGAGTTCGCCCGGCAGCTCACCGAAGAAGAAAATTCCAACAAAAATTGAAAATTCTTTTGTGTGAGCCGAAATTTATGTTAATTTTGCACGATGATTTGGCGGAGGCTTTTTCTCACTCAAAGCTCTCCGATTCCTTAATCTAACCTTAACCACATAAATTAATCTAATTATACACACTAAAAAACCTGACATCAATGAACAGTGACAACGGTAGCAAAGTGTATCTGTTTTCGATAGTCGCCGTGGCAGTGCTCGGCGGTCTGTTGTTCGGATACGACACAGCTGTAATCTCGGGAGCCGAAAAAGGTCTCCAGGCATTCTTTTTGGGAGCCAAAGATTTTGTCTATAGCGACACTATCCATGGCATCACTTCTTCGAGCGCATTGCTCGGCTGCATCCTCGGCAGTGCCCTCTCAGGCTTCTGCGCATCACGCTTCGGACGTAAGCCCAGCCTTATCCTGGCGGGCGTGCTCTTCTTCGTATCGGCCGTAGGCTCTTATTACCCTGAATTCTTCTTCTTCGCATATGGCGAGCCCACACTCGGCCTGCTCTTCGCCTTCAACGCCTACCGTATCATCGGCGGCATCGGCGTAGGTCTGGCATCGGCCATATGCCCTATGTATATCGCCGAGGTTGCACCCTCCGATCTTCGAGGCACCCTCGTGTCGTGGAACCAGTTTGCCATTATATTCGGCCAGTTGGTGGTGTATTTCGTCAACTTCCTCATTCTCGGTGAGCACACCAACCCTATCATCGAGAAGATCGGCGAGACCCTCTACGCCGTCGACCCCACTTCCGACCCCTGGACCATCCAGATGGGCTGGCGCTACATGTTTGGTTCGGAGGGCATCGTTGCGGCCTTCTTCACTGTGCTCGTATTCTTCGTGCCTGAGTCGCCCCGTTATCTGGCCTTGGTGGGCAAAGACAGCAAGGCTCTCACAATCCTCACCAAGATCAACGGCAAGAAGAAAGCTGCCGAGATTCTCAGCGCCATCAAGGCTACGGTAGAGGTGAAGTCGGAGAAACTCTTCTCTTTCGGCATCCTCGTGATCTTCGTGGGCGTGATGCTCTCAGTGTTCCAGCAGGCCGTGGGTATCAACGCCGTGCTCTACTACGCACCGCGTATCTTCGACTCTATGGGCATGGGCAACCCGATGGTGCAGACCGTCATCATGGGTATCGTCAACATCATCTTCACTCTCGTGGCCGTGTTCACCGTAGAGAGCTGGGGACGCAAGCCGCTCCTCATCTACGGCTCACTCGGCATGGCCGTCGGCGCGCTCGGTGTGGCTCTCTCCAACGTGTTTGAGGTTGCTCCCCTCGTGCCGGTGATCTCCATCATGGTTTACTCCGCATCGTTCATGTTCTCTTGGGGCCCCATCTGCTGGGTGCTCATCTCCGAGATCTTCCCCAACACCATCCGTTCGGCAGCCGTGGCTATCGCTGTGGCCTTCCAGTGGATCTTCAACTTCATCGTATCGTCTACCTTCGTGCCTCTCTACAACATGAGCGCGGGCGACATGGGCGATAAGTTCGGCCACTTCTTCGTCTACGCGATGTATGGCGTGATCTGCGTCATCGCCGCCATCTTCGTCTATAAGCTCGTGCCCGAGACAAAGGGCAAGACTCTCGAGGATATGACCAAGATCTGGGAAAAGAGAAAGTAATCAAACCAAATAATCATACACAAAATAAGGGTGTGGGACACGCGAAATGTCCCACACCCTTAGTTTATGCGTTTGGCTGCTTGCTTTGCTTCTTTTGCAGCTTTTTGCGCAGCCCACTTGGCCTCGACTCGATGCTCATAATCAGATAAGAGGGCATTGAGCGGATCAATTTCCTCACTCGGCCTCTCGGCCTGACAATATTCATTGATCCAGTATTCTACCATCCGAGCTTCCTGATCGCTCTTCAGATACCCTCTCTTTAGGGCCTTATCAAGCTTCTGCTTATTCCTGAGTTTCATCATAGGAATGTCTAATCCCCACTTATCTCTCAGATACGCATTCATTTTTTCCTGCTTCACGGGGGACATAGACTCACAACGTTCTACCATATCACTTGCGAGCTCCCTAAAACTGCTTAGCAGACCCCGTTCACGAACCCAGTCCCATGAAAGAAATATCGTTTCATCTACCTCCCTATCATGTAACTGAGCTAAGGATAACTCAATTGACTTACTCCATTCGTATAAGAAGTCAATCTCTTTCTTTTTCTCCTCCTTAGTCATATCATCGTGCTTAATTAGTTCCGAGTTATTCTTACAAACATGTTCTTAGCTGGTGGCGTCCTGGAGGTATCACCTTTAAAAACCTTCGGACCACTTTTTTGCCCCAGACTTGCAAATACATTTTACTGATTAGGTTTACAAGTCCAGTTTTCAGGATAGAAACATTCATATTTTCAGGCATATAGACTTGTAAATCCTCATTTTTAAGTTCATTTTCAAGTTCCTCTGCAGCTCGTGCCCGAGACCAAGGGCAAGACTCTCGAGGATATGACCAAGATCTGGGAAAAGAGAAATTACACTCGTTTGAGCACTACGACGGCATCGTTGTAGGCCGAGGAGGCATCGAAGATCTCCAATACCTCCGACCATTGGTCGACGGGCACTACGTAGGTTTTGTAGCGTTCGCGGATACGAAGCTCAAGCTTGCCGTCATCGTTAAGCGCCGCCGTGGCCACATACGTGCCGTATTTATTGTTGATGTTCACCTGAAGATTCTCAAGCGAATTTTTATCGATTTCATAGCCGGAAGGAATCTCAAACACGAGATCGTAACTTATCTGATGTGGAGCGTTAAAGACGACATCGAGCTGGCGTTGGCGTTGTGTGCCGTCGATGCGCATATTGTTGCCCACAAATTTCCCTACGTTAAACAGCAACTCGTCGCCTGCTTCCGACAGACAATCCTCTACCGTTGCCGATACAACCAGTTTTGCCTTCTTTTCTCCGGGCAGTATTCCGCGCTCTACAATGGAATAGAGACTGATTTTGGCCCCGTCGCTGATCATATTGGATATGAGGCGCTCCCAGGCTTTCGCCACCTCTTTGCGCCGCTCCTCAGGATCGTAGCTTTTATCAACGTAACGTTGCTTCTCAGGAATGTCGAGATATTTCTCTACAGCGGCTATCCATTCGTTGGTGTTGGTGAGCGGGGCTATGGCAGCTTTCGAAGCTCCCGTAGCGGTGAGCTCGGCATTGATCGCGGCCTTGTTGTTGTCGACATCCAGTATCACTGCTCCGGCCACATCAAATTTATTCTCATGACTTTTGGTGACGGGCATAGTAAAGGTGGTAGGCAGCGTAAGGTCGGAGAGCTGTTTGCGGTCGCCGAGGAAGGTAGCTCCCTCTTCGCCCTGGTATTCTCCCGGCAACTGGCCGGGCACACAGAATCTCTTCCCCGTCTCCATATACATCGTATCGCCGACAAGCATACCGAAATTTGGCTGACGCCACGACATGATCTCTTTCGTAGGCACATTGTCGCGCGAGTTCAGGAAACCTACTGTGGCCGTTTTATCGGTGATCTTGAGTTTGTTGATAAGGTCAGACATCATTACGGCCATGCCGTAGTCGGAGAAATTACATTTCTCGTCGGTCTTGTTTACATATTCGCCTGCGAGCCAATAAAGATCGACCAAGTCGTGGCCCGCTACTTCGGGATGTGTCTTGAGATAGGCGCCGACAAGTTTCTTCACCTTTTTCCCGAGCACATCGTCGTAGCTGACGTGGGTGAGGGTGTTCTTGATATCGCGGTAGATAGTGCCGGGGGCCACATTGCGATACATGCCCCCTCTGCGCACTGAGCTGGGATAATAGCGATAAGAGGAGGTGTTGTTGAGGGTGCTGAGGCGCAAGAAGGGCATCTGGCGCGACGTGCAGAGGAATTGTTTGTCGGTTAGGGTGCCGATGCCTGAGAGCTCGAGCAGGAGAGCGTTGCGACCTTTGTCGGTGCCACCCTGTTCAGGCAGCGGAAAACCGTTGTAAGTGCGGTATTCCACAGTCAATTCGGGCGAGAAATCTCCTTCTATCACGAGGCGAGCCACGGGATATTCGTCGAAAGGCACGATCTGCACGTCTGGAAGGTCGAAATCTTCAATCCATTCTTCAGAATAGTCGAAGTATTCGAGCACATCACCCGGCTCCAGCCCTGGAATCACGATCTTCTGACTTACGGCATCTTTCCCTTTCTTCCCCTCCGTCACGGCTATCGCCTCCTTGATATTGACATCTACTACGGAGCCATCGGGCTTGTGGATGCGTGCGCCGAACCCACTGTCGGTGCCTCCAAACGTAAACCATTCTACGGCGAGGCGCACACGGTTGCCGAATTCATGCTCCGAGAACTCTTCGATCGCTTTCTGGTCGAAGAGTTTCACCATGCGTCGGTTCCATCTCATTCTGCGCATGCGGTTGGTTTCGGAGGCCGGGGTAGAATAAAACTCTCTGTTGGCAGTGATGTTGTAGTAATCGGCTATGAACACGGCAGAGGCTCCCTGGCGCAATGAGTCAGGTATTTCCGCTTTCGGATCGAAGAGATCGTTGCGTGTGCTCCACACTTTCTCAGCCGCTTTTTTATTGAATTTGAAACTGGATGCTCCAAACGCACATTCAATGCCGCTTAAAAGCAGAAGCAGGAAGATGAAGAGTCGATTAGTCATAGTGGCGTAATATTAGTTGAGTACTGGAAATCTTATTGAGAGTCTTTACTATATCGTTGTAAGCCTCCAAGCTTTCGAGGGGCACATAATCATGCCCTGATTTGAGGGTGGCTTTACAGATTATCTGTGAATCAGCGATTTGATAATTTACATCGCCATCAAACCATTCGCTGTTGAGCTTGAAGGGCTCCGGGAGGCTCTCTACGGCATAGCCTTCGGGAATGTCAAGCACTATTTCAGCCGAATAGAGAGAGGTGGGGATAGGGCGAAGTCCCTGTGTGCGCTTGCTCATCTCTACAGGCTCAAGCCCGAAAACGCGCAGCGGCTGGAGACCTATATAAAGTTTGTCGCCCACTTTCCGGGCTGCCTGACGGTCGGTCACCTTTTCCGAGTCGATGCAACACTGGGCAGCCGAAGGACTGAGCAGCCGCATCTTCACCTCTTCGGCGCGCATATTTTTCTTGGGGTAGGTGAGAAGTCGCTCCAGGAAGCTGGCTCTGCTGGCTGCATCGAGGCTCTGCCATGCGCTCACGAGGGCTGCTCGCTCCGTGCCGTAGTAGGTATGGCTCAAGCTCCCTACGAGATCATTCCCACTTACCGAGAGATGAGCCTGCATACGCTCGCCGTCGGCCATGCGGGAGGCGTCGGGGATAGTGGTGAGCATACATTTCTCGCCATCCTCCACGAGCACCTTCGCTCCGCGTATATTATAAGGTATGTAGCCATCGGGCGCCCACGCCGCTGTGCCGTCGATATAGATGATGGTATCGGGAAGCACTGCGCAGGCTATCTGATGGTTGCCCGACATAAGCGAGGGGGTCGTAGCCCAATTTGTAGCCACTTCATCGAGCGTGCCCACCCACACGAGGCGAGAGTCGATACCTGCATGTTTCAAAAGGGCTTTGATCAGATTGGCGCTACCCTTGCAATCGCCATATTTGCGGCTGAGCACCTCCGAAGCGGTGGCAGGTCGCAGGGCATACTCGCCGTTTTCGATAGCCACGTAGCGGATATTCTGGCGCACCCAGGAGGCTACAGAATCTATTGCGGCGAGAGGAGTAGGGCATGTGGCTGTGAGCCTCTTGCTTAGTTCCGCTACCGGTGACGCGTCAGCTCCGGAATCGTCGACAAAGCTTTTAAGATATGTGTAGAGATCGGCTGTGTCGGAAAAATGCCCCGTGATAATCAGTTGCGGCAGTTCTATTGCCAGAGAGGGGGCGCCCGGTTCGCGGCGAATAGGGCGGCGGTCGGTAGTAGTGACGGTATACACTACATCGCCGTTTTTCTCCGTGGTCTTCTCCAATTTCATGGTGGCGGGCAGGCGATAGGGCTCCACCCCGTATCTTGAGGCGAGGGCGCTCGGAATGATCACTTTGACTGTAGATCGCTCAGTGAAATGCGGCGAACTTAGAAAGATATTGCAGAATTGCTGTGGCCACTTCTGAGTGGTGGCGAAACTCACTTTGGCCGGTTTGCCCACGGTGAGCGGCACGTCGAGAAGGCATATTCGTGAGCCCGTGTGAAAAAGATCTTCCGGCTCCCACGAGCGATAATACGGTTTCACCCCTGGAGCCGATGCCTTATCGATCGACTCATGCTCGCCAAACATCTCGAAAGCCAACACTCTATCATCGGCGCGTGTAGCCTTATAGGTGATGTCGGAGGTTTTCTTCACCGTCCCCAACGCTCCCTTGTCGGCCTGTAAGGTGTAGACGATATTCTCCTCCGTAGCGATTATATTGTCATCCGTGGCGATTACGTTGTCATCGGCACGCCCGAGCAGCCTGCCCGTCATCAGGAGCAAGGCAATCAAAACGGTCTTGAGGAGTAGGGCATGATACAGGCGTGCAGACATATGGATAGTCGGTTATGATTTATACTGCAATATTACGAATTTCTTCTGACACAGCCAAAAGTTCAGTTGAAAAATGTTGAAATAAGAAACAAAGGGTAGGATAGGGATCATGAGCAAACGAACTGAAAGGGGAGTGGAAGCGTTTTTTTATCGACTAAACTTGATTTCCATGAATTCAACAGAGAATGATACATCTTCAAGGGATAGGGATATACAGACCGAGGCCAAGGAGCGGCTCTGGAACCGCAATTATTGCAAGGCGATGGTGGGCAATTTCATGCTCTTCTTCTCGTTTTATCTGCTCACGCCGCTGCTGCCGCTTTACCTCGACGCTCAGTTTCAGGCAGATAAGGATATCATGGGCCTCGTGCTCTCGGGCTACGTCGTAGCCGCACTCCTCGTGCGCCCCTTCAGCGGCTTCATCGTAGATACGTTCGACCGCAAGAAGGTGCTCGCCATCTGCTTCTTCTGTTTCTTCATACTCTTTACCGGCTACATCGGAGCCGGCACCATCCTGATGTTCGCTATCGTGCGCACGCTTCACGGCCTCCCCTTCGGAGCCGTCACCGTAGCCAACTCCACCGTGGCCATCGACTCCCTCCCCTCCACGCGCCGCAACGAAGGAATCGGCTTCTACGGCCTGAGCAACAACCTTGCCATGGCTTTCGCCCCGTCGGTGGGTATCTGGATCTATCAGTCGACCGACAATTTCACCCTCCTCTTCTGGATAGCGCTCGTTACGGCTCTTATCGGTTTCATCACCGTCACCACCATCAAGACCAAGAAACGAGAGGCAAAGCGCGAGAAGCAACCCATCAGCTTCGACCGCTTCTTCCTCACACGCGGTTGGCTCTTGGCCCTCAATATCATCTGCTTCGGTCTCTGCTGGGGCATAATGTCAAACTATGTGGCCATCTACGGCAAGGAGGTGCTCGGCATCACCGACGGCACCGGTCTCTTCTTCATGATCCTCTCCATCGGCCTCTTCCTCTCGCGCATACAAGGCTCGAAAGCCCTCGCGAAGGGCAAGATTCTGGAGAACGCCGCCTTGGGAGTCGTGCTCTCGCTCGGCGGCTTCGTGCTCTTCGCATTGGTAGAGCAGGGGTGGGCCTACTATCTCTCGGCTGCCATGATCGGTCTGGGCAACGGCCATATGTATCCCGCTTTCCTCAACATGTTTATCAAGCTCGCACGCAACGATCAACGCGGCACAGCCAACTCTTCGATCCTGACGTCGTGGGATGTCGGCATGGGCCTCGGTATCCTGGCCGGCGGTGTGCTGCTCGAATACGTATCCTACGCGGCGGCCTTCTGGGGAGCGGCCGTGATGCAAGCCGTAGGCACGGCCATCTTCTTCCTCTTCACGCGCGGCTTCTTCACGCGCCGTCGCCTCGACTCGCCATCTGCCGAGGCCTGAGTTGAAGGCAAAATGCCGCTTACACGATGCTAATTAGTGAGAACAGAGTCGAAAATTATGGCAATATGATATAAAGATGAAATTTTAGAACGTAAATTGTTGTTTATTGGGAATTTTTAAGTACTTTTGTGGCTGAAATCGTAATTAATCGGGCGATGAGGCTACAGGGCTCTCCCTCGCTGTCCCGCACCACCATGAGAGCCCGCGCAACTTTGTATGAAGAAACTCTTTACTCTTACACTCGGAGTAGCGCTTTGCGCAACTGTCAACGCTGAATCAGTAAAAATCCTCGGTCTCGGCGGCATCCCCGGTTGGGATGAGCCCCAGTTTATGGGTCTCGGCATCTCTGCCGACGGTAAATACGTGTGCGGCTCTATCGAGATGGGCGACGGCTTCTTTGTGGCCGATATCCAGAACGATGTATATCAGTTTGAGCCCACCGACGATCCCGAGGGCGCTGAGCTCCGCCACGTCGACAACAACGGCCTGGCTATCGGCTACAACGGCCCCGGCGTGACTTACAATATCAATGGCGAGCAGACCGTGCTCGTGGCTCCCGACGGCGACTACAAGTATGTGCTCGGCGAAGATATCTCCAACGACGGCAGCATCATGGTAGGCTCGGCTGTGGCCAAGGGTTATGCCACATATGCCGCCTTCAGCAAGGATGGCGGCCAGTGGCAGCTCCTTCCCGAGGGCACTGAAGAGCAGCTGGGCGAATATGCCGGCGAGGGTTCATCGGCCAAATACGTCAGCGGCGACGGCAAGGTGATACTCGGATGCATCGGCAACTTCGGCCCCGGCGTGATCTGGGAAATGAACGACGAAGGTGAGTATGTGCTCGATCCTATCTACACCAAGTATGTGATCCTCTCCGAAGAAGATCTGGAGAATCCCGCCAAGAAGCTCTACGACCTCTTCGCTATGGGCCTGAGCAACAACGGCAAATACGCTCTCTTCCGTGGTCTGGTTATGTCAAATGATGGCGAGCGTCAGTTCGTGCCCGTGGTTTACAACACAGAGGAGAAGTCGCTCCTCATTTACGATGATCCCCAGGAGATCGACATGATGGGTATGGGCCTGACACCCTCCGCTATCGACGACAACGGCACCATCGTCGGCATCATAGGTATGCCTCTCACGGGCAGCGCAGGCAGCTTCGTGCTGAAAGCCGGCGAGTCGCAGGCAGAGCCTATGGCTGAGGTTTACCCTGAGTTTGGCGCCCTGTTCGGTTTCGCCGATATGATCGGCTACTGCCAGCCCACCGGCATGTCGGCCGACGGCCGCTACATCGTAGGCTACGGCTTCTATTGCGAAGATTTCGAAGACGATGAGGCTCCCGCCTATTTCGTGACTTACGTAATCGACACACAAAATCCCGGCACAGGCGTGCAGATTGTCGACAAAGAGGCTGTGGAAGCTACTCCCGAGGCTATCTACTCGATCGACGGCAAGCGTCTCGACAGCATGGTCAAGGGTCTCAACATCATCCGTATGTCTGACGGCTCTGTACGCAAGATCTTCAAGTAATCTCTTACACTTCCGATAAAAAATCAGCCGCTGCGGTAATCGCTACCGCAGCGGCTGATTTTTTATATTTCAGAGGCGTATCACTTCACGGCTATGCGTAAAGTGGTGTCGGCGATTCTCACGAGATACATTCCCGGCGCCAAGGCCACGCGGGTTGTATCGGCAGCGGTAACGCCCTGGGCAATCGTGCGTCCGTCAAACGTATACACGGCATAAGCCTGACCGGCCGCGCCGAGAATCTCGATAGCTCCGGAGTGTGTCTTTACTTCAACGCCATCGGCTGCCACGTTGCTTACGCTTACCGTGCGATCGATGGTATAGCCGTCCATACATACCCACTGCGAAGATCCTTCGGGGAACGAGGCCTCAAGGAAGAGGCTTACCCACTCCTGATCGAGCAATTCGGCCGGAAGAGCGAATTCTACGGTGTTCCAGCCGCCGTTCTGCGTCACTGCGCCAACCTCTACCGGCTCCGTCATGCCGTAAGCAAGACCGATGATGCGCACGTCGGGAGTCGACATCTCACCTGTCCAGAAGGGAGCGGAGATTGTAACTTCTGTCTCACCCTTTGTTGAGAACACAGGGAAGCCGCAACGTCCCAGAGCACCCTCTCTCAGACCCATGCCGCAGAGCACTACGTTCCATTCCGTTGTGTCGAAGAAGGGGAGCGATTCCATTGGCAATACGCCCCATTGTGTGGCGTAATCGTCGGTCGGAGTGTAAGTTACCCAATAATTGTAGGTGTAGTAGGTGTGCGGATTGTCGAAGGTCTCCACCATCGGCAGGGTGTAGGGAGTGCCCAATACGGCGACTGCCTCTTCCGGCTCGGGATTTACTCCCGCCACATTGGCTGCTGCCACACCGATAACATACACATCCTGTGCAGTCTCGGTGGGGGTGAAGGTGTAAGAAGTTGCCTCGACGTTCTCTTCGAGGAGCTCCCAATAGTTGCCGAGGCTGCTCGACATCTGACGATATACATTGTAGGTTATGGCCGCCGGATTGATCACGCCGCCATCGGCTCCTTCGGTAGGTGCGCTCCAGGTAATTTCCGCGCTCTTCATATCTGCGCTTATGGCTGCCGACAGATCATTCACGCTGCCGGGGATATCATAACCGGTGTATACCTCCACGTATGCCTTAAGGCCGTGAAGCTCTCCGATGGCTGTCTCTACCGCGATGCGGTTCAGGCCCTGCACAGTCTCAACCACAGCCGAAACCCTCTCGCCGGGTGCTCCGCTCACTGTCGCGGTCGAAGCGCCTGTCACTGTGGCCTCTACCTGGGCCTCGGCATCGATGTCGGCGCCTCCCAAAGTCTTGACGGGCAGCGTGAAACTAACGGTGGCCTCAAGCTTGGCACCTTCGGCTGCTTCGGCGGTGAGAGCCGTCACGGCAGCGGGGGAGTCCATCGTTACGCCGTCTTCGGCTATCAGGATCTCTTTCACGTACATTCCGGCCTGGTCGGCGTCGCTCACGGCGTGAAGGGCGATATACCATTTGCCGGCCTCAGTGGGGGTGAAGCGGCCGGTCAGTTCCTCGTAAGCTGAAGGAAGCTGGGTCTCTTCGATCACGGTGAGTCCGTCGGCCAAAGCCTCTGCGGTAGGCTCCATAGCTGCCTTCACTTCGATTGCTTCATCGGCGAAGAAGCTGCGCATGCGGCGAGCCTGCATAGTGATTGTGCATGAAGATGAGCCGTCGAGAGTCACAGCCGGAAGTATCAACCAATCGTCTACCTGGCGGTCGAGGTTGTAGCTTCCGTAGAATGCCTCATTGTTGGCGTCATACGTCCAGCAGCGTCCGTTGCCGTCGCCGTCAATCACTTGACACATAGCGAAGTCATCTGCTGTAGGCTGGAAGAAAGCGGGAAGCGAGAGGGTGCCCACTGTCAGCCCGTTTGATACGCCAGGGGCAGAGGTCATTTCGTTGGCAGTGGCCGTCACCGAGGCTGTCACGCGGCGCAATTCACCTTGTTCGAGATTTTCGAGCTGATACTCCGTAGCGGTGGTTGTGCCAATCTTTTCGTCGTTGAGATAGATGGTGTAGACGATTGCTTCGCTGTTGACGTAGCCACCGTTGACGCCTTCAGTCACTGCCTCCCAGCGCACTGAATTGTCGGTGAGCACCACATTCGCGGGGCTCTTCGGAGTGTCGAAGCCAACGTAGAGCATTGTCGAGGCCGTCTTGCCGGTGTGATCACCTATGGCAGCGGTAAAAGCAAACGTATGATTTCCAGTGCTTATGCCCTCAAATTCTACTGTCACGTCGGCTCCGGCTGCTGCCTGACCCTCTTTCACTGTCTCGCCGTCGATTGAGGCCGTCCACGCCACATCTCCGCTGATCGTCTCGCCCGACTCCAGCTCCGTGGGCATCGTCACCACGATCTTTCCGTCGGCACTTCCGTCAATAAACTCCGCGCTCTTGATCTCGGGAGCTTTCGGGGCGTTTGAATCTAACGCCTCACCTGCCGACAGCATGAAGCGGAATTGCTTGTCGGGGAATGTCGACACACTCGCCACGGAGGGCATCGAGGGGTCGATCACATACATTTGCGACTCATAGTCAACGTTGGTAGGATTCCAGTAGTAGAGTCGGTCGCTGGCACAATAGGTAAAGGCGGTGTAGGAGATGCTCGAAGGCACCGTGTAGTAGGTATTGAGCAACACCTCCTCAGAGCCGTCGGCTGTCAGCTTCACCAACGCACCGTCGTAGCGCATGCCGGCCACATAGCCCTCATCCATATTGTAGGTCAGGCCCAGACACATCTGGTCTTTGGCCAAAGTAGCCACTTCTGTCAGGGCGCTTGCGTTATCTTTCTCTGACACAAAGAATTTGCAGCTGTCACCTTTGGCCGAGAAGCCGTATACTTTTCCGTCGGCCTCATTGAGGACAGCGATTACCGGGCAATTGGAGGCGCTCAACGACTCCGATTTGAGGATTTCGCCCGTCGCCCAGTCGTATTCCACATAAAAGGCGTCATAGCCATCATTGGCATAGCCGCACATCTTCCCGTCGACGAGCCAGCCGGAAGTCATGGGCACGAAGAAGCGACTTCTATACCCTGTGTCTTCCCACAGCAGCTCATAGTTGTCGGCAGTGACGGTATACATTCCTGCCGGTGATGATAGATAACCGTAAATGTCGGCGCCTTCGCCGAAAGCCTCTGCGGCGTGAGCCGGGAGTGCCCCGCACGTCAGAAGCGTAGCTCCGAAGGCCACATTACGGCATAGTTCGAAAAATTTTGCCATTGCTCTTAGTAGTTAATCATTTAAAACACATTGAATTTATAACACATGAAATTTATAACGCATCAAATTTGTACCACACCGCAAATATACGAAATAATTCCCATCCCCCCTCACAATTTCCCCCACCAAAAAAAGAAGTTGTTTAAAAATTTTCTTTTCTGTAAAAAGGTTTAAACAACTTCAACTTTTATCAACATCGAAGTATCAGATTTTTTTATTAATTTTGTACCTCCTCAGTTATCGTTTGGGAGTTTAGCATTTTATGATAATTTCAAAGGATTTTGACATATCAACCCGCTCTTATATTGAGAACCAAGATTTGACACCATTGCTTTATCTTGGCGACTGCCTTACCATTTTAAAGAGCATTCCTGATGCAACAGTAGATTGTTGCATCACGAGTCCTCCGTATTGGCAGAAAAGAGAATATGACAATGGAGGTATAGGATTGGAAGACACCTCTGAGGAGTTTATTGATAATCTTATGTCGGTTATTGATGAGATTTATAGGGTGCTTAAGCCAACGGGCTCTTTTTGGCTGAATATTGGAGATTCATATCGCAACAAGTCTTTGCAAGCCATTCCTTGGAGAATTGCTATAAAGATGATCGACAAAGGCTGGATTCTCAGAAATAATATTATATGGAATAAACAAAAAGGTGGCCTTAATCCGCAAAAAGATAGATTTGGGTCTATCTTTGAAGATGTATTTTTCTTTGTGAAAAGCGACAAATATTATTTTGATGCGGATTCTGTTCGTTCTGTTCCAAGAAAAGCTGTAGTTAAAAATGGCAGTATCATATCGGCCACGGGCGTCACAGGTGTGAATTATAAGCGTAAAATAGAATTGTCTACAAGTCTGAGTGACTCTGAAAAAAGTAATGCGTTACAAGCTCTACAAGAAGTATTGGGTCGGCTGTCTTCTGGAGAAATTTCTGATTTCCGTATGGTGATTCGAAATGAGCAGCGCACTACCCATTCAGATTCAGTGAAGTTGTCTGGCCGGGCTAAAGAATTAAAAGACAAAGGTTTTTATTTTTTGTTTTACAATCCGAAAGGTCAGCTGCCTACAGATGTGTGGGAAATTATACCGGAAGATACTCAAAACCGGAAACAGCATTTCGCTCCCTTCCCCGAAGAGCTTTGTTTGATTCCTATAAAGACCACCTGCCCATCAGAGGGTATTGTTTTGGATCCTTTTTGTGGCACGGGCACTACTATGGTGGTGGCTCGCGAACTGAATAGAAAATCTATAGGGATTGATATTTCCGAAAACTATCTAACCTTAGCAAAGAAAAGAATATGTCAAAAGTCGTGGAATTATTCGCTTTTCCAGTAATTCAAGATAACTTGAATTGGCGGAAAATCGTAAAGGGTCAATTTTGCCCATATGTGCAGAAGCGATGCTATAAGGTTCGTAAAAGTGACCCAACGGTTTCTATAGGAACTTGTGTAGTAGCATACGGGAAGCAATCGGAAAATATTATTATCTGTCCTCATCGGTTATTGCAAAATAATCAAATCTTTTTTGATTGCATTCATCTTCTGACACGTCATCAGCCTGGAAATGAACTACACGTTGTGTCTGAGGTGAGTATACCAGGTGGAAATATCGATTATTTCCTTGTTTCAACTGACAGCAATCGGAAAATTATTGATTTTGTGGGAGTCGAGCTCCAAACAATGGATACCATAGGGAGTATCTGGCCCGAAAGGGAGATGGTTTTATATGATAAAGGAATTATCAGCAATAAGCCGTCAATAAACAAAACATTTGGAATGAATTGGAAAATGACAGCAAAGACTATCTTAGTGCAGCTGCATCATAAAATTCAGACATTCCAATCAATAAATAAACATCTTGTTCTTGTAGTTCAAAAGCCTCTTCTGGATTATATTAAACGGGAGTTCTCCTTTTCTCATGTTTCAACAGAAGCTCGTTTAGGAGATTCAATGCAGATTCATTCATATTCTTATGTTAGAGCCGATGAATCTTACAAGATAAAACTTGAGCATAGGTATAGTACAGACAGTGCTGGAATCTCAGCATTATTGGGGTTAAATGATAATCCGAATGTTGAATTAGAAAAGATTGTTTCAATTCTGGAATCCAAAATTTCAGATTCAACTATTTTATCCTTCGGCCACTAACTATCGGCGGTATAAAATCCACTATCTTAGCTCAATCGCATATTACAGATGAAAACGTTTCGTATTGTCTTTTTTGTCATTCTTATTTCCCTTCTTGCCTGCTCAAGACATCAATCAGATGCCGAGAAAAAACTTGAAAGGGTAGAAAAGGCTCTGGAAGTGAATGTCGACTCCGCTCTGAATCTATTCAGTATGATAGATTCTGCTGCTGTGCGCACTGATAAGGAGATGATGGAATATGATTACTTGCGGAATCTTATTTCTTTGGAACAAGACAATTACCAACACTTTAATGACTCAACCGCAGCCAAAGGATATGAATACGCTATAAATAATGGCGACAATCATTTAAAGGCAAAGGCATCGTATATGGAGGGTGTGGCTCACTATTTAAAGAATGACATGAAGGGAGCCCTGGAGTGTCAATTCGATGCCCTCAACTTTCTTGAGGGTATCGACGATCCTTACTTGGAAGGACGCATCAACAAGATTATTGCAATTATCTACCACGTTACGTTCAAACCAGGTTCCGGAATTAAGCATGCACAACGTGCAGCGGAATGTTTCGAGAGAATCGGTAACAGACAGCAGGCCCTTGATTGCCAGGTCATACTCTTAAAGCTACAGCATGCCTCAAATGATCACGATACAGTTGTAAAAACGGCACAAGCTATTGCAGAAGAAGCTAAATCCTTTCCCGACAAGGCGATACGATTTGAAGCACTGACTACATTGGCAAATACCTACGCACATAATGAGCAATTTGACAAAGCAATTGAAGTGTTCCGTAAGGTAGATGAAGAGAACTTGATGACACCTTACTATGAGGGAGAGTATATTTTCACACTTGTTTTGAATGGGGATTTGGCTCAGGCTAAGGACAGACTCGCCAAAACTGATTCTATCTCTCAGCTCGCTCAAATAGTTAAGGCGAAGGAGGTCTACTATCTGGCTATTGGTGATACGGTAAGCGCTTATAAACAGGCGGCTATCCTTAACAATTGGCAATCAGACGTAATGGCTCAGACGTTTAACGACGGAATTATCGACTCGGTGGAGGAATCATACCGCAAAGACCGCGAATTGAAAGCTGAAAAGATCAAGTCGGCAAATATTATCAAATGGTCGGTAATCATTTCTTCTGCCATAATCCTGTTACTGATCACCACTGTCGGCATATGGTATTATCGCAACAAGATGCGGCTGAAGAATCTGCAACTTGATCTCCAAATGGACGAGATACGCCAACTGACGGATTATGTCGATAATTATCGTCTCCAGGTTGATGATTATCGACTTCAGAAGCAACAACTCGACGATGATATTTCGGCTCTGTTCAAAAAGCAGTGGGGCACTCTCAACATGCTCTGTAACGAGTACTTTGAGAAAGGGGAGAATCCCACACTCAAAGCAACCATATTGACAGAAGTAGAGAAGGAGATAAAACGTATCAGCGGACGCGATGGCCTCAAAAGCATCGAAGAGGCCCTCAACCGCCATTTCGACGGAATCATCACAAAGCTCAAGGAGCAGTTGCCCGAGTTCGACAAGAAGGATATAGCCTTCCTCACGTTCTCTTACGCCGGTTTTTCACCTCGTGCAATCTGCCTTTTCACCGGTTTCACGATCAAGTATTATTACAAGAAGAGGGCTGTGCTCAAAGAGAAGATTCTCGCCTCCCGGGCGCCCGACAGGCAGTTGTTCGTCGATTTCATGGGGTAGAAGAGGGATAAAAAGGGGCCATTTTTATCAGGGTAGGAATATCGGAAATTACACTTAATGCAACTCGCTGATAATCACAAATAAATCGAGGAGGAGGGTAGGAAGTTATAAGGGTAAAAAATTAGGTTTCTTTCATTATTAGTTACTAACTTTGCAGTAATAAACATTATTAATTTTCATACTATCTGATGATGAAAAAAGTACTGACATTACTGTTTTTCCTGTCTCTCCTTCAATGTGTGCATGGGGCGACGAATCTTCGAGTGAGCGACATGCGGTGTGTCCCGAATCCTGTTATGTCCGGGGAGTGGTTTCATCTCTACGCGACGGTTGAAAACCTGAGCGACGAGCCTGTAGATACCACAATCTTTCTGCGTGTCCGAACAGCTCCTGATGGCTTTTGGAGTATTGATGCAATTGTAGCGGATGTCGAAATCTCTCTGCCTCCTTTTGGTAAAGAAAGTATCGATCTTTACGATTGTTTCGTAGGTGACGATGAGCGCTTAGAGCTATTCTTCATCACAGAGGAGTGGGAACAAATCAGTGAGTTCTATCCGCTTCAGCTCGGAGAATGTGGTGATGAAATAACTCGTGTGGAGATTTTTCCGGAGTTTATCGGGACTACGATTGGAGTGACCGATCCCGCCATAAACAGTATATTGGCATGGGTATATCCTGGTTCTGCTCCCCAACAAGTGACGTGGGTAGTAGAGAATCCGGAAGTGCTCACGATTACGGAATACTACGAAAGAGGTGACCAAGGTATCATCTTTGAACCGACGGCTGTTGGCGAAACTGACGTCACCGTCATAGCAGCCAACGGAATGTCAGCTACCTGCCATGTCACTGTGACGGATCCTGTGAGAGCTGAATCCATCACTCTCAACACCTATGAAATCAGAGGCAATGTAGGTGATACTTTCCAGTTGGAGGCCTACACTCTGCCTGAAAACAATGATTCCGAAGTGATTTTCTTTACACCCAGTGACAAAGTGGCTACAGTAGGAGCAACGGATGGATTGGTTACGATTACTGGGACAGGAACAACCGAAGTATATGCTTGGGCCACCCCGTCGGTGGGCTTCGTGCAAGCCATCTGTAAAGTCATCGGTGGCACCTCAGCCATCACTGAAACAGAAGCAGACACTGCTGACGACTTGGCAGATGTCTTCAGTCTCGACGGTTCCCTTATAGTCAAAGCGGCAGCCCCTGACCGCATCAACGAGCTCCCGAGAGGGTGCTATATCCTCCGCTATCCCAACAAAACTGTTAAGATAATCCGTTAAATAACAACGTAATCGTATACCTCAAAGCCGAAGTCGTGCAGTCAGACGTCACCACTTCGGCTTTGTTTTTCAGTTAACTGCCGTATCCAATCGAGCATAAGTGAGTAACGTGGAGAGAATGTATCTCTGGATTTTTCAAAAATGATACGTTTTTTGTTTTATACGCCTATCACAACCAGATATTTTTCAGACTTTTTGTATAAATCTCTGAATTTTTAGACTGAAAAAATAATGGTTTAATTTTAGAAAATCAAATATTTATATAATTTTAATAATTAAAAACGTATCTAAAAATTGCAAAAGTAAATCAGCTATCCGTCTTTATTATTACGTTTCTTATGGCACACAGATTTTACCTCAAAAAATTGGCTAAAAATTTTGGTAGTAACCAGCGCGATCTCGTCTGTTTAATGTGGATGGTATGGTTCTTTTATTATTGTGCTGAGATTGCAAATGAAAAGGTGTGACAATGGCAACTAATTTGCTTGATAAGAATCTTTTTCTTAAATTTGCACTTGGATCTTTCCTTAAAAGAGGTAGGCTCAAAGTAACACCATTCACCTTAAAGACGGAGTTATGGCTGAAAAAGCTTTATATGCAATTGGAGAACAAGATTTTAAAGCACTTATCGAAGATGGGTGTGTCTATGTTGATAAGACGCAATATATAGAGATGCTTCTTACAGAGAGAAAGAAATATTGTTTTTTAGCTCGTCCACGTCGCTTCGGGAAAAGCCTATTCTTATCCACTTTGCAATACTTCTTTGAAGGGGAACGCGATCTTTTCAAAGGCCTTTACATTGACTCCTACGCCGCTTGGAATTGGGAGGCATATCCTGTGCTGTATCTGGATCTCACAAGGAAAAGATACGAAGAAGCTGGTCAGTTGGATTCCGCTCTCGACACCACTTTCAAGATCTGGGAGAAGAAATATGGTGTTACAGATGTGGCTCAAGATCTCTCTGATAGATTCTTTAACATCATAAGAATGGCTCACGAGACAACAGGCCAAAGAGTAGTGATCCTTGTTGATGAATATGATAAGCCTCTGGTCAATAATCTCAATAATGATGATCTTTACGAACATTATCGTGCGAAGTTGGCAGCTCTATATTCAAATTTCAAGAGTAGTGCCAGATCGATTCGAATGGTGTTCATTACAGGGGTGAGCCGCTTCAGCAAACTGAGTATCTTCTCTGATACAAACAATATTGACGATATCACTTTTGATGAACAGTATGCCGACATCTGTGGGATCACAGAGAAAGAACTTTACAAGAATTTCCATATCGGTATCCAAGAGCTCGCTGATACACTAAAGATTAGCTACCATGAAGCGTGTCGTGCGCTCAAGGAAAGCTATGACGGATATCGTTTTGCTGCCACTGGCAGTGAAATTTATAATCCCTGGTCTCTTCTCAGCTGCTTCAGCAAGCACAGGATAGAAGCCTATTGGAATGACACTGGCTACCCCACGATCATTGCGGAGGCCCTGAAGAGATGTCATTCAGATTTAAAAGAGATACTCAATATTAAATGTCGGCATAAGGAACTCCGAGGAATGAATTTGAGGAGTCTTAATCCTGTGGCTCTCATGTTCCAAGGAGGTTATCTCACTATAAAAGCCTATGATGAGAAGACCCAGGAATATCAGCTTGGCCTGCCCAACACAGAAGTGAAAGAGCAATTCTTCGAAGTAATCCTCCCATACTATATGTATATACATGAAGACCAGGTAGGCTCTCTGCTCACTCAAATCATCAAAGCAGTGGGTGAGGGTAACCCAGAAGACCTCATGCTCAATCTCCAAACATACTTCAGCAAAATCGGCTATCCCATGAAGATGGAGAATGAGAATAACTTCCAGAATGTCCTCTATGCTCTGACAGTAATCCTGGGTCTCAACTCCCATTCCGAATATACAACATCAAATGGCCGCATTGACATTCTCGTCGAGACGAAGAAGTATGTCTATATACTTGAATTAAAATACGATCGCTCCGCCGAGGAGGCCCTACGTCAGATTGAAGAAAACCATTACGAGCGTCCTTGGCAAACAGATGGACGTACAATCTTCAAGATTGGAGTCGCATTCTCTTCCAAGACCCGCACTATTGAGTCCTGGAAAATCTCTACCCAAATTCCCAGATAAACTCAAAACAAAAGCCGAAGTCGTATAATCTGGCTATACGACTTCGGCTTTCATTTTTTCAATTAACTGCCTATCTTGCTTACAATCTACCCTTACAAAGTAATTTATGAGAAAGTTCGTATCCAAGAATCCACATTTCATTTCGATATAATATAGTTAGTTCGTGGATCAGATAAGTCGATTAAAGAGGGATCAATCTGTTTCTTTATTGCATGTAGTTCATCAAGAAAATGAGAGTCCTCATTTTCTTCCATACGAGTGCGCGTATGTGTTAAAGAATTCATAACTATTTACTTTTTGCTGTATTTCTTTTCGAAAATATCAAAATGCTCCTCGCCCCAACGGAGCATCTGGTCGATGATAGGGAGCAGGGTTTTGCCAAGTTCTGTGATCTGATACTCGGAGCGAGGAGGCAACTCGGGGTAAATCGTCTTCGCTACGAGACCATCTTCCACGAGCTCCTTTAGTTGAATGTCGAGCACTCGCGGAGCAGCCTCCGGCAGACATTTATGTATTTCGCTGGGACGCATTCCCGCGCCCGAACGCAGTTCGTCGAGAATACACGACTTCCACTTCGATTCTATCAAGCTCATCGTGAGCCTCAACGGGCAGTCGAGATCAACTGGTATTTTCTTTTCGTATGCCATTTTCGTTTCTTTAGAATTTCAGGTGCAAAGTTAGTGAATATCCCTGAATTTCAGTATACCGAAAAATTTTTCGGTACCTGAATAATTTTTCGGTACTTGCAAAATGAGAGTGATTCACCTAATTTTGCACTCAGAATAAACCAAATAACTATCAACGATATGAGAGACCAGATTAAAGAATACGATGCTGTGGCAAAGGCAGCTGAAAAGTTTGTACAGAGTGTAGCCGAGGGCAACAGCGAGTATGCCAAGACCCTTTTCACCGATGATGCCGTTCTTTTCGGCATGCTCGACGGCGTGCTTGAGCACGGCTCAATCGAACAGTTCTATCGCAATGTCGATAGCGTGGGAGCCGGCGACAACTTCAAGGCTCGTATCGACGTGCTCGCCGTAGAAGAGACTGTAGCCGTAGTGCGTGTGCTTGAAGAGGGCTGGGGTGGCCGCATCGATTTCACCGACTTCCTCCTCCTTCTCAAGCTCAACGGCGAATGGAAATGCGTCGCCAAGGCCTACAACCAGAACTCCAACACCATCCAGAAATGAAAAGGAGTATTTTCCTCTCAGCAGGTATCCTGCTGACTATCTGTGCGGCATGTTGCAGCAAAACTACTTGCGACGATGCAGCGAAAGAATGTGGAAACTCAAAAACTTGTAACACTATGTGCGAAAATAAGGTATCTCAAGAAGATCTGGCTGGCATCAGTAAAGCACTTGATCTCTACGTAAATGCTGCGGTAGAGGGCGATAGTAAAGTTGCTCGTCCCGCTTTTATTGCCGACGCTACTATGACACACGTGGAGAACGATACTATCGTTTGTGTGCCTATTCAGGAGCTTTTCGACTATTATGACCAAACAGGTAAACAGACAGCCACCTACGAAATAGCCGACTGCAATATTGCAGGTGATGTGGCAATGGTGCGTATTGAATCCAAATTCGGCGACGCTGAATTTTCCGATATGTTCACATTAGCCAAAGAAAATGGCCAATGGAAGATCGTAAGCAAAATCTTCACCGTGAAATAACACGAATCTCCCTACAAAATCTACATAATAAAGAAGCGAAACTGCATCTCCTACAGTGTGGTTTCGCTTCTTTATTATTGCGTTAATTAGGTTGTGATTAAGACGGAAATGAAAATTCCTCCGATTAGGCCTAATAAGCCTCCAAGAGTATATACATACGTAGCATACCTCCATTTTTCATGCCATTTGATATCCTTGTAATCGAAAAGACGAAAATAAATTAGATGACGATTTTTATATGTTATAAATGAGATGTATACAATATAACTTATATATAATATCAACAGAGGGATTAAATCAAATGCTAAGTGATCTGAATCGAAAATTTTCATGAGAATTCTGCCTATAGGGAGTCCTATGAAAAAACAATAGCCCATAGCAGCATAGTCAAGCCAGTCACTGGCGCGATGCATATCCAATCCTCCTTCCCTATTAGATAAATCAAGCTCAATCCTCTCTCGGTTGCTAATCCAGAATTTCAAGGCTTTATCTTTATTCATGCCGAATAGCAACGCTACTCTTATAACCAAGGAGTTCAGGAAAAACCTGAATCCTCCCCACCGGTCGGCACTTTGCTTCCACATACTGTATAGTAGAGCGCACATTACATAATCTACATCTTTCTTCCTCATCCTGAAACATACTATGCTAAACCCCTATCTTCTAATCGCGTCAAATTGCTTCAGTTTCTTTTTAATATAGTATATGGCAATCGATCTGTAAGAGTGCTATGACATTCCCTTCAGATTCCTTCTGGAGCAGGATTACCTGGTCCCTGGATGAATTCTCCAGACCACTCATCACTCTGGGAGCATATGTGGTCATAATAAACTGTAAACCGGGGAATGCTCGTGTCAATCCTTCAATCACTACTGCCTGAAGCGACGGATGTAAATGCAGGTCAATCTCATCAA
>CAZGJH010000022.1:26110-29396 GCA_964525735.1 uncultured Sangeribacter sp. | reverse complement strand
ACATCGAGGGTAAGAGTGCGCGTCGTCTCAAGCGGTTCGAGCACATCGTTATAGTTGTCGCTGCATCCAGGTAAGCCCAAGGCTATTACTCCGGCTGCGAATATACTGTAGATTGTCTTCTTCATTGTAGTCATTGCTGTAATTTTCATAGCCGGTTAATTACAAAGAAACTGAAACACCTATCGAGGCTCTGAAACCACCTCGCGTCAGGCCGCCTTGACTGAACACTTCCGTTATGTCGCCCTTTGCTCCGATTGGCACTGCATATTCGGGCGTCACGAAGAAGCCGAGATGCGGCACGGGGTGGAAAGCGAAGCGAGCGCTGATAGGCACGCATGCCTGTGTGTAGCCATTGCCAGGGTAGTTCTTATCTTTGGCTGAGAGACGCTGCACCATGAAGCCAACCTGTGGGGTCAAACCGAAACGCTCTGCGAAGCGGAGCTGATAACCGGCCTTGATTGCCATCTCATCAACGCGATAGTTGTAGGCACCTTCCCAAAGCTTGTCGCCACGGTCGTACCAATCAACATCTTTGCTTCGGCCAAGACCGAGTGTATAGCTCGCCTCAAGATTCACATTCTCGTAGTAACCGCCGAGGGTGAAGGTGACACCCGGTTTGCCGCTCGCCATAAACGCCACGGCAGCGTAGCCTGTAGATTTCTTCACATACTGGATTTTCTCCATACGGATAGTATCACGCAGTGTCGCCCCCTGCTCGATGCGGAACTTGCGAGTCTGTGGATAGTAGCCGCGCTTCTCGAAAGTAAGTTCGTAGCGGGCTACGGGAAGTTGCATAGTTGGCATGAGATTGAAAATCGAATCACCTTCCAGTACAGTTACACCATGCTCAGGCTCCGTCACGAGTGCCAAGTAGCCGAGATGAGGCACAGGGGCAGCTGCCGTAACAGTCTTGCTCTTGCCAGCCTCAACGGTGAAAGCCGTGGTTTGGTCTTCATGATCGGGCAGTTTGGCTGTCACAACATAAGAGCCTTCGCGCAAGTGCTTATGGAGCGAACCGACTCCTTCGCGCTGATCCTGAAACCAGAGTTCGGCACCATCGGCAACCTCGATATTGACATCGCCATATTTCTTGTTCTCATCCTCCATAGTGAGTGTGAAAGAGGTGTCGCCATCCTTCGTGAGTGTCACGATATCCTCATAGAGGAGTGAGCCCAACTCGGCTCTCACAAGGTGAGAACCGAGGGGCATATGCATATTCACAGGCGATTTGCCTTGCGGCTCGCCATCTACTGTTATCTCCGCATTAGCCGCAGACGCGATGAGTGTCACGGGGCGACCCTCAACGTTAAGGTTGACAGTGTATGTCTTACCCGACTCAGCCTCCATACCTTCAAGCCAGAAGGTGACGCGGTCATATTTCGGGTGAGTGATTGTGATTTTCTGTGTGCGTTCCGGCACATAGAGCCACACCTCGCCAGGACCGGCCTGTTTACGGCCAATTACAGGGAAAAGACCCAGATCAAAACCGAGTACATCGTTCGGGAACGGAGTGAAGATTTTGATAAGAGCAGCTCGTTTTCCACTGTTCTCATCGATCATCTCCGTGTCTTTCAACTGTGCCGTAAGCTCTTTTGAGAGCTGGAAGTCACGTGTTTCCAGTTTCTGTCCCCAGGAGGGGAGAGAAGCAAGCAACGCTATGATCGGAATTGCGGTTTTTAGAAATTTCATTTCAAGTTAGTTATTTGGTTTTATACATTATCTTACCATCACTTTCCTGCCGGCTACGAGATAAATGCCCTTAGCCAATCCGGAAACTGACACGCTCTCTCCGGCTGCCACGCAGACAGAACGCACCACAGCTCCAGTAAGAGTGTGGATAGTCACCTCGGCCTGACGTTCAGAAGAGATTCGAATCACTCCAGGAGCAGGAGTCTCGATGAGCATACCACCGAATCCTACCATCGGCAGCTCAACGCCACTCCAATCGCCGAATACGGGCATCTCCTGTATCGGCGAACCGGTGCGAACGAAGCTCTCGAAGGGGAGGGGAGTGGCATCAGCCGTGAATACCGACCCAGGGAGACGGTTGCTCTCCATCGGTTCGCGAGAATTGAGCGCGAGCAGACCCTCTTCAGCCTCAACCGGCATGTAGCTTCCTTCGAATGTGCAATTGCGTACCCAGTCGGTCACTACGGGAAGGGTTTCCTCAGTGCCGAGCGTGCAACCGTTACTGATGAAGGTAACTTTGCCAGTAATGCTGTAGCCGGGGATATATACCTCCTCGTTGTTAGGCATCGAGATGATGTACGGCACGCCGGCCTCAATCTTCTCGGCATGTACCCAATCGTCGGGGGTGGCATAGTAAAGCCAGAAGGGTTTCGGAGTGTAGTCGCTGCCATCCCAGGTTGCGAAGGGCTGTAGCTCGCCGACACGTTCGCTGACGATATAATCCGGAGCGAAGGGTAGCACAATCGATTCCCAACCCTGGCAGACATCGATCTCAGTGGGAAGGTTGAAATCCTTCTCGAAAGTGACCTCAGCTACATCAACAGGCATATGGACATTGAAGGGATACCCTGCAATCAGGCGCACGTTTTCAGCCGTGCCCGTGATACCGGGGCCATTGGGATCGGTAGAGAAACCTTCGCCGATGTAATCATGAACCACTACATTCACGGCATCTTCGGGAGCATTCTCAGCATTTGTGAGCCAAAGGAGAAGGTTGGGATTACCCGCTTCCGTAAGGCGTCCGTTGGGCATCTTGGCATTCTCTAGGCCCCAAAGCACTGTCGTGAGTCGGGGCATAGCTTTCAACATTCCCTCTGGGAGGAAGTTGGTTGAAAGCGTCTCGATGCGGCTTCCAGCGAACACACTTTCGTAACTCTCCTCTTCAGCCGCAAAGAAAGGCTCGAGGTGAAGAGTGCGAAGATTCGGCAACGACGCAGCGAAACGGAGATCGTCGGCATTTACTTCACCAACAATGCGCAGGTATTCATAATCTTCAGGTTCATCGCCCCAGCCGCCGAAAGCCTCACCAAGGCGATGGCCGTTGATGGCTCCGGCATTATGGCCAGTGTTGTAATATTCTACATCCATCCAGCTTTCATCCGAACGGAAAGCATAATCGGATTCCGTATGACAGTATAGGCGGCCAAACTCCAAGATATCCACACTTTGCTCCCCTAAGCCTGCGGCTCTGAGATTGTCGTTGAAGAATACCCATTGCTCGGCTACATCTGCATAAGGATCATCGGCATTATTGTCAACTTCTGCCGTGTGACCATTATACAGAATCATCGGCTGCTTGTGGAATACCAATTCCTCA
>CAZGJH010000022.1:22850-26010 GCA_964525735.1 uncultured Sangeribacter sp. | reverse complement strand
GCTTTGACAAACTCAAACGATGCCGCTTCCGAATCATTGAAGTGCTCTCTCATAGCAAAGAAACGCACGGTGCAATCTTCCGTCAGGGCAATCGGAGCTTGATACAGCTCTGAGGAGGCGTCGGGAGCTGAACCATCGACGGTAAATCTGATCTGGGCTTCAGTGTCGGCACAGAGCAAGGTGAGATGCTTGGCTGCAAACTCTGCAGTTGGAGTGGGCAACTGATAATCCTTGTATACGTAAGTGAACGAAACAGTATCAGAAGGCTCGTTGTTCTGCTTGAAACCACGGGCTATCACCTTACAGTCTTCCGTCAGACGGAGTGGTGCCGTGTAAAGAGCATCCTCAGCGGTGGGAATCTCACCATTCATCGTAAATCTGATTTCTGCCCCGGGAGTCGCCGTAGAGAATGATAGATAAGGATTTACGAATTCATACGTAGGACGCTGAACGGCAAACCAATCGACTTCAAATTCACCGACAGGCGAATCGAAGTAGTTGATATGAGTCGTAAAGGCTTTCACAACGCAGTTGTCGGTGAGTGTGATAGGCCCTGTGTATACCATACTTCCGGCTGTAGGCTCGCTACCGTCGACGGTGTAGTAGGTTGTGCCACCCTCTACGGCCGGAACGATCACCAACTTCTCCTCATCGTTGAGCTGGAATGTGGGAGCGGTGATGGTGTGCTCAGCGCGGCGATAGACGTAGATGCTCACGGGGGAGTCGGTAAGACCCTCCTTGCTTGCGTAGGCCTTGATGCGGCAATTCTCCTCCGGTTCGAAGGGAGCGGTGTAAACATCGCTCTCAGCGCTGGGCTCGGAGAAGTCGAGCGTATAACGGATCACGGCATCGGGAGTCGAGCTCGAGATTTTGATCTTGCGATTCTCAAAGGTATACACCGGAATGCCAGCTACATAGCTCGAAACCCTGTAGCTGCGGATGGGGGAGTGCTCCATGCCATCTTTATAAGCTATCGCCTTGACAAGAAGGTTGCTGCCTACGAAAACTGGCTCCGTGTATACGGGACTTGCTTCCGTGGGGTCGCTCTCGTCGAGGGTGTAATGGATTGTCGCGCCCTCTGTCTCGCAGAGAATCATCACGTGCTGCTGGTCGAACATGCCGAAGCGGGGCCACGCCACCATATTCTCACCGATAGAGCCGTCGGGATTGGGTACACCAGGTTCACCGGGACTATCGGGATTGTATTCGTAAGTGTAATTGGCTGTAAGCGTTACATTACGATTGGGCATCAGATAAGAGAAGTGCTCCGACTCCGAAACCACTTCTCCTTCGTCGTCAGTCCAGTTGACGAAAGTGAAATAAGGACGCGCGTAGGCACCAATATAAGGAGTTGAACCGTCAAGATATTGTCCTTCACCGTGCAGGTCAGCTGCATTCTCCGGATTGGTCTGGAGAGTGAGCTGACGCATGAAGTGGTGCTCACCCGGTTCTTCAGGACTACCGGGATCATACTCGAAGTTGGCTACGAGCACATGGTCGCCATAAGGGATGTCGTAATCAAATCCTGAAGTCGTACTAATTACTTCTTCACCTCTTGTCCAATTGATGAAGCGGTAATGCTGATACCCCGAAACATAGAAGTAGTGATGGCTGCCCACTTCATATTCCTGGTTATAGTCGTAGCTGAAGTAGCCGGCTTGTGGGGGATTTATCTGAAACTCAATCTTCGATACATCCTTAAATTCAGGGGTATCTGGCTCGTGGGGTGAGTCAGGATCGTAAACGAAACGGGCTGTCAGAACAACGTCTTTCGCCGGCATAGTATATGTAAAGCTCGACGACGTTGAGAGAACGTTGCCCTGCTCATCTTCCCATTGTACGAACCGATAACCGTGATTGCCCGAAACAGTCATGTAAACATCTCTGCCAAAGGGAAAAATTCCATTGTTTGATGAGACGTTATAGCTACTGTTCTCCGGTATACACCGTGCAGTGAGGGTAAAATCTACCCCCGGCTCCGGCGGACTCGTCGGATTATAGTCGGCCGTCGCCATGACGCTCCAGAGCAGGAGCGCCATGAGCGGCAGCATTATTTTGAGTAACCTCATGATAAATGGGGGTTAGTTGATTCTTATTTTACGATTGTCTTGAATGTCTGCTCGCCAGCCTTGACGATGTAGATACCGCCTGCAGCCGGAATCTCTACGAGGTTGCTGTCGGCTGTCATCTCAGCTTTCAGAGAGCCATCGGCTGCATAAACCTTGAGAGCCTTACCCTCAGCACCAGTGATGACGATCTGACCGGCCTGGCCGCTTACCTTGACGCTTGCGACATCGATACCCTCTACGGCTGTAGAAGCAGGCGAGAAGCGGATAGAGAAGCGGTTGTTGTCGAAGCCCTTACGAGCGGTGAAGAGGTAATCGCCCGTGGTGAGGTCGTGTTCCATACCAGTCTCTGAATCGTGGAGCCAAGCCTGACGGTCGGCTCGTGTAGCGGCGATGCGGTAAGTGACACCATCAGCGGGGATGTAAACGCCAAGACGAACGCTACCCTCAGCGTAAGGACGCTCGTTGATAGCCATGGGATGATTCTGCTCGCCGAGAGAGTAGAGCTGAGCTACCTCTGCATTGAGACTCATAAACTTGGAAGCGTCGCGGAGAGTTTCGTAACCGGTTGAGGCCAACTCGTTGATTACGATTCGCGTATAGTCGTCGGCCTCCTCATTGTCGCCGGTAAGAATCTGGAGATTGAGTTTCTCGCGAGTCTCAGTAGCGTTGGTGGGAGTGCGGCGCGGAGCACGCGTGCGGTCGATAGCCGTGTTGATCTGACGGCCTACGAGCGGCATACGGGTTGAGAGGTCGGCCGTAGCTTTCTGTACGAAGAAAGGCTGCATGGGACGGAGCACATAGTTGTCGTCGCCACGGTCGCCATCGTTGAGCGAAAAAGCACGGTAGGTGTTGCCATCCCAAACGGTGATGGGAGCCTGCATATCGATATAATAGATATCGTAGTAGCTGGGGTAGGGATTGGCGACGAAGTTCCAACCGGCGTTGGCAGCCGTCTCGCAAGGATTGTCGGCGAGAGCGAGAGTCACTTCATTCTGACCGAAGAACTTATCGTGCTCTGCGGTAGCGGCTGGCAGCTCAAGCCATCCTGGAGCCTCTGTGTGGATGATGTAGCCCTGGCCATGACGAAGGAT
>CAZGJH010000022.1:0-22750 GCA_964525735.1 uncultured Sangeribacter sp. | reverse complement strand
AGAGAGTGATTTTTGACTTATCTACGTTATAGAAGGGCTCATTGTAATAATAGGTGTCAATGGTGGGAGGTGTGGCGCAAGGAAGTACGACAGTCTGAAGTGACTGACAATCGTAGAAAGTAGCCACCATATCCCAGCAATGTGAATTCATGTGAGCTTCTTTGAGATTGCGACAACCGCTGAATACACTTGAACCGTAAGTGGTAACACCCTTCGGCACTCTAACAGTTTCCAATGCAGAATTTTGGAAACAACCTGAAGAGAGTTTCGTCAGTGTCTCAGGAAGATCTATCGATTTCAGATTTGTTCCGTAGAAAGCATCCCACTCGATTTCTTTGGCGTTTACAGGGAGATGCACTTCTTCAAGAGAATCACATTGATATGCCACTCCTCGACCTACGAATTCTAGGCCGTCAGAGAGATGTAATTTCTTCAAAAGGTGACATTCAGCAAGGATATTCCATTCGTCATAATAATTCTCTGACCAATTTCCGTTGCCATATGCGTGGCCATATCTTTCAATTTCAGTGACGCTGTCAGGCATTGTGAATTCTAAAAGTTTAGTGTATCTGAAAGCACAATATCCGATTGATTTCAGCTTAGATTGAGGTGCAAAGGAAATGTATTGAAGCGGAGTGCTTTCCCAAACTTGGTGACGGATTCTCTCAACGGATGCAGGGACTGTGATTTGATGGAAATCGGTTCCATAGAATGCAAATCCGCCGATTTCAGTCAGAGTTTCAGGAAGCATGACGGTGCTGAGATATTGCAGGCCGCGGCAAGCATCGGCGGGAACGGCTGTAATAGGAGATTCCGTGAAGTCGATAGCCTTAGCTCCTGAGAGCTGCCGCACGATCGCCCAGTCGTCGGCGTTCATGGCGCCTTTGATCTTCACGAGTTCAGCATCCTGGAGGTTCTTGTCGCCGAGAGCCTGGAGGAGGCGCACACCGAGTTCACCGGGAGTGTTAAGGGTTACGTTGATCCAGTTCTGATCAAGCTTGATGTTTCGGAGGCGACTTGTATATTGAGCATAGTAGCCCGAATGTTTATTCTCAAACTCAATAGTATGAGTGCCAGGGTAAAGCACAACAGAACCAGGTGTCCATTCAGTGCTTCTATATTCTCTGAATGCCACACCGTCTACATATACGTTAGTCCAACAGGTATCATAATAGTCGTATCCATTCTGACATTCGTATGCGAAGAGTGAAGGATGATCAATAGTAAATGTAACAGAGATTTTGGATGAAGAATCTTCCTTGTGCCAGTTTGATGAGCGGATGTAACCGTTTTCAGTGATCCACATGCTTTCGGGATCATTCACGAAGTTAAGAGGCATTGAGCCGGGTTGGAGAGCTGAGGACTCAAGTTCCTTGCATTCCCAAACTCGAATATTGCGAATGCCAGAGAAATACGGATCAAGATCATAATACCAACCATCCCAATAAGATTCAGATACGAATGATACAGTATGGCTACCAGCAGGAATCATGATATAGTTAAAATCTGAATATTCATCTATCGACCAAGATCCCCAGGTAGTTTGTCTTACTTCTTCACCGTCGATGAGAAGCTTCAGAATGTCATCATTGTGACGGGTGTAGCGATACCACTCGAAGTAGAGCTCCACAGGATATGCGGAGGTGTAGCTGAAGGAGAGGGTGGAGATGAACTGAGTGTCGCCTTCCGTCTCGGGAGTGCGCACGTAAGTGCCATCCTCGGAAAGTATCCAGGGATGAGAAGCGTCGTTGGTCCAATGTACGGGCACAGAGCCCTCTTGAAGAATTGCTGCATTGATGTCGTCTGACTCCAGGGCCGCACTTGCCGAGGCGGCCCCAAAAAGGATCACTAACAACATCGCCAGATGGCGGAGCCGGAGTGTCCGGCCTTGTAAAGTTCGTTTCATGTCGTTACAAAATTATAAGTTGTTTGGTATATCAGGTAAAAAATCGATATCGACTGGCACTCTTTTTGCCTGAGAAAGGGAAAATATTTCCAGCTCTCTGAAAATATATAGTAGAAGTTCCTCCGGCTTTCTATTTTCTGAAGCCGGGGGAACTCCATTCAGTAAGCACAAGTGTCAACTTTCGCGTCAATATCTTTTCACAGATGGCGCCTTGGTATCGCCTCTGTGTGCCGAGCCTGCGACCTCTATCATCGGCTCTGCAAAAGCAAAGTTACAAAATTATATTCGGTTTTCCAAATCTTTTATTCTTGAAAATGAAAAAATTAGGAGTGAAATGGGGTAAAATTAGCCTCATTTTAGAAGGCGCTTGTCGTCTTGGAGCCGTTTTTTGACCTCTTGGAGCAGGTTTTGGGCGTTTCAGTCGAAAAATGCAGAAAAACCGTCTTTTTATATTTTTTCTACGAAAAAAAGGCGATTTCACAGGAGAAATCGCCCTTGTTAGAGGTCTATTTTGAGGCCCTGAAGCCTATCGGCAGCTTAGATGTCGAGCACTAATGTCTCAAGCCAGATCACGGCCATACCGGCAAGATAGCCCAAAAGTGCCAGCCAGGTAATCTTCTTGACATACCACATGAAGGGAATCTTCTCGATGCCCATGGCCACAACTCCGGCGGCCGATCCGATGATCAGCATGCTGCCGCCTACACCTGCGCAGAAGGTGAGAAGGTGCCAGAAGAGTCCGTCTTCTACAAAGAGTGCCGTGTAGCTGGGGTCGGCTGATGCCGCGATGATGGCGTCGGTGGCAACCGGATACATGTTCATGCAGGCTGCCACGAGTGGCACATTGTCTACAATCGAAGAGAGCACGCCGATGATACCATTGATTACATATACTTCATGGAAGGTGTCGTTGAGCCAGTTGGCGAGTGTAGCGAGAATGCCGGCTTGGCTCAAGGCGGCCACGGCCATGAGGATGCCGAGGAAGAAGAGGATGGTAGACATATCGATTCGGCTGATTACCTGCGACACGCGTCCTTCGATCTTGCCATCGAGTTTGTAGTGGCGCACAAGCAGCTCAGTGAGAAGCCAGAGCACACCGAGCGAGAAGAGGATGCCCATGTAAGGAGCGAGGTGAGTCGTGGCTTTGAATACAGGCACGAAGAGCAGACCGGCCACACCGCACACGAGCACGAGGATAGAGAGGTTCATGTGATGATCGGAGAGACGATAGCCCACGCGCTCATCTTGCTCGTTGAGGGGCTCTACGGGCACGGCCGGAATCATGCGGCTCGCGATAAACACGGGCACTATAACCGACACAAGCGAGGGGAGGAGAAGATTGCAAATGAGGCTTACGGAAGTGACATAGTTCTTCATCCACAGCATGATAGTGGTGATATCACCGATGGGCGACCATGCACCGCCGGCGTTAGCGGCCAACACTATGACACAGGCAAAGATCCAGCGTTCCTTCTGATTGGAGAGCATGCGGCGCAGCATCATCACCATGATGATGGTGGTGGTCATGTTGTCGAGCACGGCCGAGAGGAAGAAAGCCACGAATGCGAGCACCCACATGAGCTTTCGCTTGTCGGAGGCGTGGATCTTGCTCACAAGAATGTGGAAGCCGCCGTAGCGGTCGATGAGTTCCACGATGGTCATCGCGCCGATCAGGAAGACGACGATCTCGCACGTGTCGCCGAGGGCGATGATCATATCTTCGGAGATATTCGCATCGTGCCCCAACATGGAGTAGATGGCCCAGAGCAGAGCCGCCATAATGAGAGCGAACGTGGCCTTGTTGACGTGAAGGACATGTTCGGAGGCTATCATGAGATAGCCGAGAATGAAGATAACAAGTAGAGCAGGTATCATTTGATTATTGTGTATGATGGTTTTCTGATGGTGTCACTCCGTAGATATATAGCGGACGATATGTGAGGGAGGTGGGAGTGGAGCGAAGCAGCTCACCGAGAGAGCGTCCTGAACTAAGGCCACCACCTACTCCTGTGTGGCTTAGATGGCGCAACGTTTTCCGAGGACTGTCAAACTGAAGGTGTAGCTCCTCCTCTTCGAGTTTGGCGAAGATAAACCAGGGTTGCATCAGCTTCTCGAGCTCCTCTACCGGGCGATAAATGAGCGAGAGGGGATTCACCCAGGCCATTTCGCGCAGATTTCCAGGGAGGAAAGTGGAGCAAAGCAACATGCCCCCAGGCTTCAACAACCGCGAAACATTGCGGAAAAACCGCGATGGATTGGCAAACCATTGTATGGCCGAAGCGGATATTACGGCGTCGTAGCTGTGAGGCGACAGGGTAGCTTGCTCGGCAATCCACTCTTCGGCATCGGCTACATAGTAGCTTTCCTGGGGGGCAGCGTTGAATACGGGGAGCGGGTAGAGGTCGACGTAATCTATCTCTTCCGGGTGAAAGCGCCGTGCGAACTCGCGGGTGAAGATGCCGCTTCCGGCTCCTATTTCGAGCACACGACGCGGAGGCAGTTGCACGCGTCCTGGAAAATCTGTAAGGCGTTCAGCGATTGTGCGCTGAGCCAAGGCTTGACCGTCGTAGGTAGGGAGAGCCTTATGAAACCGTTGGCCCACCTTCTCCTTAGCCGGGAGTGCGGCAGAAACGATCGCGTTCAGATCGGTGTAGTGGGGCGCATCTTCGAGAATCACTACTTCCGGGTGAGAAGAGTGCACCGCCCAACTGCTTCGTTGGTTGGCTGGAGGGAAGATCAAATCTCCCGAGCTTACGTAGGCACGGTGCCAGAATGTAGGCTTAGCTTCAGTGGGCTGCGCCTTCTGAATAAAGCGTAACTGCTCGCGCAAGCCTTCGATTCCCTCTTCGGGAAGCGTGAAGCGGGGAGAGAGCGTATCATAGTAGGCTCCGTAGGCACGGCGCCTGAATTTCATCAAGTTTCTTTCGGAGAGTGTGGATTCCGTGCCGGCAAAAATGGCTGCCGGAATACCTTCGGTGTCGCTTACTGGATTCTCAGTGCCGTTGATGGCTACAGCGAGCGAGAGGCGCTCAAAGGGTAAGCTTCGTGAAGCGGCAAACACACCGAGCGACCATGCGAAGAGAGCCACCGTGTGGTAATCATCGAGCAACGTCAGAGGGAAGTCGAAATCCGTGTAATCGTAGGCGACGAGAACGTCCCAACCGGCGACGTCGATGTCGCGGTAGAACGAAGCGTCGGTTTGCCACCCTGCAAATATCAGGATAAGCCGCCCTTGATGTGATCTATGAAGAAATTCATATTTCATTGCTATACTAAGATTTAACTTTCGTAACGTTTGCTGTATTTATTGGTTGTTTTTGAATTTGGCGATTGTGGCGAAAAGGCCGTCGAGTTGCTCCATCCGGATATCTGCCGCGAGAGAGAATCTGATTCTTTCGCCTCCTGGTGGAACAGTCGGGCGGCGTATCGGCAATGCAATATAGCCAGCCTCACGCAGGTGAGCCGTCAACTGGAGTGCCCGCGAGGCGTCTCCCGTGAGCAAGGGTATTATCTGAGAAGTAGAGGCGATGTTTTGCCCGGTTGCCTCGCTGAGGCGTTGTGTAAATCTTCGGCTCAATTCGGCTAAGTGATGGCGGGTAGACTGCATGTTTACGATCTTTTCCGTCATAAGCAGGCTCCATGCCACGTTTACGGGAGGAAGAGCCGTCGAGAAGATAAAGGGGCGTGACGTATTGACAAAGAGCGATTTCAAATCGCTGTCGGCGATGACGAATGCGCCGACTGATGCGGCAGCCTTACCGAAAGTGCCGATCAGAATGTCGATATCATCAAGAAGGTTTAACTCTTCCGACAGACCGAGTCCACGCTCTCCTCTCACGCCGAAAGCATGAGCCTCATCTACATAAAGGAGCATCTTCGGAAAGCGTCGCTTAAGGGCGACGAGTTCGCGCAGAGGTGCTTCATCTCCATCCATGCTGTAGATTGATTCTACAGCCACTATGATTCTCTCGGCACGCTCGTGGTGCTTCTCGAGAAGGAGAGCCACTTTCGCAACGTCGTTGTGAGTGAAGCGACGGTAGTCGGCACCCGACACTGCTATGCCATCCATGAATGATGCGTGCATAAGGCGGTCGCAGAGAAACACGGTGCCTCCAGCCGAGGCTAAGGCAGCCACACAACCGGTGTTGGCGTGCCAACCGGAGTTGAACAGAAGTGCCTCTTTATTATATAGTTGGGAGAGATATTCTTCAAGGAGGATGTGATATTTCTGACGCCCTGAGAGCAGGCGTGATGCTGACGAGGAGAATGAAGCGTCGGAGAAGCGGTCGAGAAACTCAGGAAGGAATTCGGCATGACGTGCTCCGAGCGACAGATAGTCGTTCGAGGAGAGGTCGATCGTGCCCTCCTGAAACCCTGAAGGGATCGTGCGGAGCATATCGGTGCTCTCAAGGCGGTGTATTATCTCTCTTACCTCAGCCATAGCAGTTTACTTTGCAGGAATTGCCGGAAGCTCTCTTACGAGTTTGAGCAGAGCGTCGCAGAGCCGCGCTACCTGCTCGTCGCTCACGGCCAGATATGGGGGCATGATGTAGCAGTTATGACCGAAGGGACGTATCCACACACCCTCCTTCACACAGCGTTTCTGGAACTCTCCGCAATCGACATACTGGTCAACTTCAATAACCCCGATACCGCCTAACACTCTGACATCGCGCACGTTGGGATATTTGCGGGCAGGTGCGAGACGCTCCTTCATTATCTCCTCAATGCGGGCTATACGTTCCTGCCAGGGCGATTCGAGCAGCAGACGTGTAGAGGCGAGGGCTACCGCACATGCCAGCGGATTGGCCATGAATGTTGGCCCGTGCATCATCACTCCGGCCTCGCCTGAAGAGATCATATCGGCCACACGTTCGTTGGTGGCTACGGCCGAGAATGTCATGTAGCCACCAGTAATGGCTTTGCCAATGAGCATGATATCTGGTTCTACTCCTGCGTGCTCCCATGCGAAGAGTTTGCCAGTACGTCCGAAACCTGTGGCAATCTCATCGAAGATGAGGAGTATGCCTTTCTCGTCGCACGCCTTGCGCAGTTCGCGCAGATACTGAGGGTGATAGAAACGCATTCCGCCCGCGCCTTGCACAATCGGTTCGAGAATTACGGCTGCCAACTCCTCGTCGTGCTCGTCAAGAAGGCGGCGCATCGGTTCGAACGATGCGGGATCCCATTCCTGGTCGAAGCGACATGAGGGAGCTTCGGCGAAGTATCTTACGGGGAGGGCCGGACCGAATGCGCCGTGCATACCGGTGACGGGATCGCACACCGACATGGCGTTCCATGTGTCGCCATGATAGCCGTTGCGGATTGTAGCGAAATTTGTACGTTTCGGATTATTCTGTGCCTGAACAGCCATCTTCATGGCCACTTCTGTAGCCACCGAACCGGAATCGGCATAGAAGATGTGATTCATTGAGGGGGGGAGAATCGAGAGGAGCAGTTTGCCAAGTTCGATGGCAGGGCGATGCGAGAGGCCGCCGAACATGACGTGGCTCATCTTTTTCAGCTGATCTTCGGCCGTTTTGTTGAGCACGGGGTGATTGTAGCCATGAATCACACACCACCACGACGACATTCCGTCGAGCAAGCGTGTGCCGTCGGTGAGGAAAATCTCGGCTCCTTCGGCATGGTCAACGGTATAAGTAGGAAGGGGATTATGTGTCGATGTGTAGGGATGCCAAAGATGCAACCGGTCAAACTCGTCGTGCACCTCAAGCGTATTATCAGATGACGTGTGGTTAGGCGACTGAATTTCAGCCGTATGTGGATTTATGGAGGGGTCAGCGTTCATTGCAGAATCTCAATTATTTCCGAAGTGGATGAGTTGTAAAATCCTCCTCTTCCACTTCGTCGTGCAAAATTACCACATATTTGGTAAACCACCAAAATTTCCCCCTCTTAATTACGGAAAAAATTCCGTAATTAAATTTTGCGCGTTTCCGATGGCGTTATAATGGTGTCCAGACGATGTTATAACGATGTTTTGTGGAGGTCATTCACCGATTGGGAGCATACCGGGATGCTTTTCGATAAATTCGTTGTAGTATTCCGCTGCTCTCAGTTCTTCCAACGACGCTTTATATTTGGCCAGCTCGCTCGTGCCTTGCACGATTGGCTTGTGATTTAGGCGTTTAGTTACCTTTTCACCCTCGGCAAGCAATGCGCGGGATTCTTTGGAGAGATAGCAGTCTTGAAATTTTTCCCAGATATAGTCTACGGCCTCCTGTGAGGGATGCACGAGATCGGAAGCGTAGAAACGGTAGTCGCGCAGATCGTCGTTTACAATCTCGTATGCCGGAAAATAATCAGCTCGCTCATTGCCGCGACAGATTTCTTCGCAAGCAAGTTGAAGGATAGCCTTTGAGCGACTGTTCTCCTCGAAGCCATCTTTTAGATGACGAACGGGGCTAACGGTGAAGATCACTTTGAGCTGAGGATACCGTTTATCGATGAGTTTTAGGAGTTCGTTCCATTCCTCGACGATCTCCTGGATGGTGAGGCGTCGGCGTATAAACGTGTCGGCCGGGAATTTGTGGCAATTTGAGACAATATAACCGGGCCGTTCACGCAATTCATACACCCAGGCTGTGCCGAACGTCACTATCAGAGTGTGTGCCTTATGCAATTGATTGCTCAGACGGAGCAGCTTGTAGAAAACGTTGTGAGCTGTGCCTTCGATAGTGTAGGTGTTGTTGTGTGAATCTGTGAGCCATGAAACGAAAAGCTCATCCCTTTGAGTGATCGATTCGATGGTAGCTTCGTAAATATCACCCCCTGTGCATAGCAGTCGAAGAATTTTGGCGATAGAGCTCGGGTTATAGAGCGAACCCAATGTATTTGGAAACGCCCGCCAACGGCACTCTCTCATCCGCTCGCCTATATAATCAGTAAAACACGACCCCAACAGCACCACCGACTCCTCCGGATTCAGCAGCTCCCCACACCTCCGTGCCACAAACTCAGTCCTAAACTTCATACTCCAAAAATTCCTTAGTGTTAGACACTCCTTAATTAATCAACTTTAATCCCAACGCACTTTCTATCTCTCTCCATCTACCTGAAGTAGGAGATTTATGTTGCCTTAGTCGAACTGCCCATAGAGTTTTCTCTCTTAACTCTTCAAAATCCATAATAATATTTTTTGCAAATATAGTCATTAAACTTCATCCCACAAAGACTTTTACACAAAGAAGTTCATTTCTTTTTTGGATTATAATTGAAAAAAAATAGAAAGAGGTGAACACTTGATAAGTGCCCACCTCCTTAAAATCAAACTACAGTTGGATTATTTGCTTACAATCAGCTTGTAAGTTTTATTTCCTACTTTCACTACGTAAATACCTTGCTCAACATTGATACTCATCATATGCTCGGCAATACCAGAATATACCAATTTGCCATCGAGTGAAGCAATCGTGAGCTCGCGACCTTCAAAACCGTTTACACGGATTACACCTTGAGCAGAGGTTACTGTCGCTGACACCATCGATTCCATACCCGTTGAGAGGACAGTGGCGATATTCGATGCTCCAGAAACACCCTGATTGTAGACAACAGTTACAGCATAAGAACAATCCTTAGAATTGTTGTAGGTTGTATCTGTATACGAAGTTATAGTAACGTGTTCAGCAATTAGTTCACCATCACGGTAGACATTATAGCCTTCGATTTCCAGACCCTCAAACTCGTTGCCTGCCTCATATGTTACATCATCTATCATCAGCATAAATGCACCTTTAGCACATGAGTTGATGGCAAAACGTTTTGCGCCAGCAGGAAGAGCCACAGTATACTCTGTCCAGGCATTGGGGACAGTTTCCGCTGGCATAACCTCTACAAAGTCATCTGTATCTGTGCTTCCAGTTGAGTAAAGCACACGAATCTTCTCAGGATAAGAGGCGCTGTAACTGCGTGCCCAGAAAGAAATAGTCTGTTCATTACCACTCAGTACAGGTGATATAGCCCAATCATTGGATACGCCGTTGTCGTAACGGAAAAGAGCAGCGAGATAGAAATTGCCTGAATGGGCTCCGAAGCTCTCATTGCCGACACTGCTATCGAAAATGAAGAAGGCGGCTGTTGTTTTACCAGGATCAATACCGGGAACATCGGTTCCCTGGAAACCTCCTACAGGTGCGTTGTCAAGATCTTCGAAAATCCAACCACCATATTCCATGGCTCCTGCAACTCCGTTCTCGAATCCTTCTGTCACTGTTTCAGGATCTGTGTCGGGTAGTTCAGGTGCGCTCCAGAATAACTCGACATCACCGTTATTCTGTAGTTCGGCCGTGAGATCTGTCACTTTAGGTAAACGTGAAACAATCGGTGACACTTCACATGTTAGCGACGAATTGTTAGCGGAATATTGGTCTTCTGCATAATCAATTTCATATTTCACTACAACGGGTTTGTCTGCCAATGCCGACATGGTGAGAGTGAAATCATACGTAGTTGATTCTCCCGATGCAAGATTAAGATCTGATTTAGATGCAACTAATTCATCATCCATGTAGACATCAATCTTAAATCCATCAGCATCCTGGCTGCCCTCATTAGAAACCGTAGCCTCTACCACAAATACTTCGCCTGCTTTTACTTTTGCTGGCGCTAAAATTGAGGCAGCTTTAAGATCGTAGGCAAGGGGAGTACCGACAAATATGTTGTCGAGCATAGTGTAAGTGTAGACTTTGGTTGTGGCTACAAAACCAACCTGTACCACTTGGCCAGCGTAGGCTGACAGGTCAACTGTCACGAGACCCCAATCATCTGCCGGAGCAACTTCATCAACTACGCTTGTATTGATACTTGTCCATTCGCCCTCTGTCGTAAGCACACAAACATCAATTGTATTGAGGTCGGGTGAACTTCCTCCTATATTGTAGGTGTAGTAGCTTACAATGGGATTATCGCTTGTTATTTTCACTAATCCGGTAAAGAGCATGGCATTGGCATCTGCCGTTTGCGCATACATTCCGGCAAAAGCGTTATCACCGTCAACCGATGATAGATCAGTGAAAGAGGAGTCGGAAAGGATATCCCATGAGCCTCCACCGGCATTATTCACTCCGAGGATGTAGTTGTCGAATGATTCATCGTTGAAGGAGAAACGGATCATGTCATATGGCTGGCCTACAGCGATCATCGCAGATGGTGTGCCCGCTTCACCTTCTTCGGTGACGGCATAAACACCCATTTGTACAAATTCCTGACCTTCTGACACAACCATACAAGTCAATTCTGTGGCCTCAATGCCTTCTTCAACCGTAACCCACGAACCATTCTCAGCTCTTACTACCCTGTAAGTGACCATTCCTTCTTCATATGCGTAGCCGTTTACATCGGATGTCACAGGAGCCCAGGTCAGTGTGATTTCACCAGTTGTTTCTGTTCGTGAGATCTGCACATCTGCAGGAGCTTGAGGTAAAGAATAGCCTACATACACAGATACTGACGCTTCTTCACCCTCACCATATTCATTAGATGCCTTGATGGTATAGTTGTTTGTGCCTCCCTGAGGTGCATTGTCTGTGAACGAGTATTGACTGCCAGGCGCTACATCGTCAAGAACGCCGATAGATACTCCCTCTCTGAAGATTTCAATATTTGAAATAGATGAAAGTGCCCTTCCTTCAAAATCAATTTCAGGAGCCTTGAAAGAGAGTTCAACTTTCAATGTTTCGCCAGCGATTACAGAGCCTTCAACGTCGATTGGTTTCGAAGGTGCTTTAGTGTTGATGCCTTCAGCTATCGAGAGGTTGTCGACATACATGTTCCAAGCATATGCCTTCGAGATACCATGAAGGGCTATATAGTATTTTCCATCTGTTTCAGGAATAAAGAAAGCACCAATATTTTCATATTCAGTATCTGAAATAACAGTTGGCTCCAACACTACTGTTTTGAGGGCAGAGGCCTCGGGGGCATCCCCGGCAAGAATTTCTATTTTTTCAGGCGATGAGGTGTCATAGCAGCATACATCTGCCGATACATAATAAGCCTTGCCTGCCTCCAACGAAATGGCGGGAGTGACGAAATAATCGTCCATATCCTTGCTTCCGTAGCGAATCAGGAGTCGACCGTTTGATACCGACCAAGTTTTCCCGTCATTATTCCCATCAATAATAGTGTGTCCCATTGTTGATGAAGCATCATCGAAAGAATTATGATACGGAGGTTGAATGCCGCCAATGAAAGCTTTCACAGTTTTCTTGGCACTTGTGCCATTAGAATCAGAAACCGTTACTACGAATTCATACAGACCTCCTTTCGTGATATCAAACGGTGCATCAACATGAGCTCCGAATTCAGTTGTGCCTGATAACACTTTATCGCCATCAGCACCGGTAATAGCAATTGCGTAATCAACCTCACCTGATGCGGCCGACCCATCATTGAGTGATGCCGGAACATCGAATGAGATTACACCAGAAGATGTAGCATCATCGAATGTAACGTTGAGGTTCTCGACTTTTTCAGGTGCCAAGGGTATATTTGTCATCACCTGAAGCGCTACCCATTCTTCACCATTAGGACAAGTGTATACTTCAGTTCCTTCGCCAGTGGTGGTGTCGATTTCAATGATTGCGCTCTTTGTGCTCTTTGAAATAGCCCAGAACATTCTACCGGATGCGGGGTCAATCGACGCACCAGTTGAGTTATAGGTAGTGAAGCCGATCTCGCCTATTTCAGATACTTCACCATTTGTCTTGTCGAGATGACAGAGCATTGCGTTGCTTGCATCCTGACGAATTCCGTAAAGGTCGCCGTCGCCGGATGCAGCTATAGCTACCCATTCCCCTTCAAGCGGTGCTATCAACGAACCTGTAAAGTTGGCATCGTTGCTAACTTGCAGAGTGGCGAGAAGCATACCGTCGACACTATTGTTGTAGCCAACAGTATAAATTGTGCCATCGGTTGGATCCTGTGTCCAGTCTACCGTGAGGGTATAATCGGTTACATCACCGATGGCAATTTCCTCGCCGGTAGTAGCGTCAAACACTACGGTATAGCCGAAAGCTGAACCGAAGAAATCTACCCAGCTTATACCATAGTAATAGTCGCCGATCATCATTCCACCCATTGTGGCGATAATTCCTGGAGTAAGCAGCTCAGGAGTATCATTTGAATGACGTGGAAGTACATAGAGGCCGGGCTCCATACCGGCATCGCTGTTAACTTCGGCCAACACACTATAAATAACGGGAAGTTTTGCATTCGTCTCAGCGGCGGCTTTCGGACGAACAAAGTCTGCTGCCGAAATCGGTTGAGACAAAAGTGGAGAATAGCCCGCTCTAAGCGTGTTCCGTGGAGTTACTGACTTTCCACTCCGTGCGAACTTCTGCTTGGCTTTCATCTCCTTAAGCGAAGTCAAGGAAATGTCGGGATGGGCTTTGCGTCCTTCCAGTTTGCTCGCAAGCTGTGTCGCATTGGCCGACAACAGGACTGCACCTGCTGTCAGCATCGTTAAAAATCGCTTGTCTTGCATGTTCATGATTATGGAATATGGAATCTTGAATTCTAACCGACATAAAGGAGATTCCGTTTACCCTGATGCCGATAGGTTATGTTGCTAAATATTCAAATAAATTTTTATATATCAAGTATATAGCTTGATAATCAGCTTTCGCTGGATTCTTGAATTTTGGAGAGTTATGAAGAGAGAGGGGGTTAGACGGGGTCGACGTCGTAGTAGATGAGGGAGGATTTGACGTCGGGGTTTTCGGCGATGCTGGCGAGGATCTGGCGGAGGAGGTCTTTCACTTTCTTCATGGAGGCGCCAGACTCTACCTTGAGCATGATCGATTGAAGATAGTAGGTGGCTACGCGAGAGACGAACGGTTTTTCGGGTCCTAACACACGCTCTCCAAATACTCTGCGCAATGCCAACGTGAACGTGACAGCCGTACGCTCACAGGCCATAACATCGCGGTTCTTGATGTAGATTTGTATCACCTTTGTGAAGGGGGGATAAGCATAACGGCTGCGGTCGTCGATTTCATGAGCATAGAACGCCGCGTAATCGTGGGCTTTGACAAATTTCAACACCTCGTGCGAGGGCTTAACCGTCTGGATCACAACCGTGCCTTTATCCTTACGTCGTCCCGCACGCCCGGCCACCTGCTCCAACATGTTGAAAGCCCGCTCATTACTACGGAAATCAGGGAAATTGAGCAGCGTGTCGGCATTCAAAACGCCTACTACTGTGACATCGCCGAAATCGAGACCTTTCGACACCATCTGAGTGCCCACGAGTATGTCTGTGTCGTGTTTGGCAAACTCCTCGATTATTTCTTGATACGCATCCTTGTTGCGTGTGGAGTCAAGATCCATGCGTGCCACGCGGTAGCCGTCAAACTCCTGATGCATCTCCTCGGCAATACGCTCTGTGCCATAACCGAAGATGCGGATGCTGTTTTGGCCGCACGCCGGGCACAGTTTCGGCAACAGTTGTGAGTAGCCGCAATAATGACACCGGAGCAATTCGAGATTCTTGTGATATACCAATGACACATCGCAATCGCGGCACTTCGGACTCCATCCGCATTGGTCGCACACCACTACAGGCGCGAAACCGCGTCGGTTTTGAAAAAGAATCGCCTGCCGATGATTCTGCATCGCGTTGAGAATGCGACTGCGCAAATGTGAGGATAATATCCCTTTCACCTCCTTCTTCTTACGCATGTCGGCCATATCTACAATTTCGACTTCGGGAAGTGTGGCCCCCTCGAAACGTTCTGTCAGCGTAACGAGGCCATACTTGCCGTTGTTGGCCTTGAAATATGTTTCTACAGAGGGGGTGGCAGATCCCAAAAGTGACTTGGCCCCGTGCATTTGCGCCAACACTAACGCCGCATCGCGAGCATTGTAGCGCGGAGCCGGATCATACTGCTTGAACGATGACTCATGCTCCTCATCGACGATGATGAGTCCGAGACGCGCGAAGGGAAGGAATACCGACGAACGCACACCCAAGATTACGAGCGGCTCGTTGCTATGGAGAAGACGCTTCCAGATATCTACACGCTCTGAATCGGAAAATTTCGAGTGATATACAAGCAAACGCTTTCCGAACACTTTCCGAAGGCGATCTGAAAGCTGGGTGGTCAAGGAAATCTCGGGCACGAGGAAAAGCACCTGATTGCCATCGCGCAAAGCTTGGGCAATGAGGTGGGTATAAATCTCGGTCTTCCCGCTGCCCGTGACGCCATGGAGCAGTTGGATCGGTTGATTTCTCCACCCCTCCTTAATCTTTTCGAAGGCTTTTGTCTGCGCTGGTGAGAGTGGGGAAAGGTTGATGCTTTCCTCCTTCACATCGGTAGTGAAACGATTGATACTACGCTTCACCATCTTGAAAATGCCCTTGTCGACGAGAGCGCGAAGCACACCGGGAGTGATGCCCGATTTGTCGAGAAGTTGCTGGCGCGTTACGTCGCGCAATTCTTGTTGCGGAGAGATCCAGCCCGAGAGATCGAGATAAGAGATGAGGGCCTTCTCCTGTTGGCGAGAGCGTGTCACCATGCCGAAACATTCGTGCAATCGATCGTTGTCGCCACGCGGAAAAGTAAGCTCTACCATCGTCTGTTTCTTCGGTCGGTAACGTTCCACCACCTTTTCGCTGATCTCCACAATGCCACGCTCAAGCAACTGATTCACCACGGCGGCCGCGTTACGAAGCTTCAGCTCACCCTCGATTTCGGAGATGCGCATACGCTGATTCTGCTGGAGCGTCTGAATCACGAGAGCCTGGCGGTCGGTGAGCTTCAGAGGGTTCTCCTCATCGGGTTCGTAATCAGGGTTGAGCGAAACGAAAGTCTCGCTTTCAGGTTTCAGCCCGGTGGGTACGGCCGCTTTAAACACCTCGCCGGGGGAACAAAGATAATAGTCCGCAATCCAACGCCAAAGTTTCAGCTGCGGATAACGGACTATCGGTGATGAGTCGAGCACAGCCATGATGGGTTTCACTTCGTAGCTCGGTTGCTCCGAATGAGTAGCCTCAACTATGGCCGTGTAATATTTCTTTTTGCCGAATTGAACAAGCACGCGTGAGCCCGCCTGCACCAGAGCCTCCATTTCGGGAGGAACGGAATAGGTGAAGGTGGAATAAAGCGGCAGAGGGAGAATAACTTCGGCAAACACTACTTTCTAAATCAAAAAAGGTAAGCCGCGTTGACAAACCAGCCCCTTGACTGAGCCGAGAAATTGTCGAGTTTGATAGTGCGCACCTGATAGCTGATGCCCCAGGAATAACCGCCGGAGATCTGCCAGTGCTCGAAAAGTTCCACACCGGCGCCACACTGCATTGCCACGAAGCCCAAGGGATGTTCGAGAGCGGGCTGATCGTTGGTAGCTACGTTGAAGTTGAACACAGGGCCGCCGAACACGAAAGGAGCGAGCGTCTGCTCGAAGCCGTTCATGCGGGTCCATTTAAACTTCAAGTTGAGAGGAATCTGGATGGTGTGCATCCAAACATTCTGATCTTTAATGCCGTCGGAATTCCAGATTTTGAAATCGCCGAAATTTTCGTGCGCTCCGTTCATGGAGTAGCGCACGCCAAGATCGATTCCGAAGCCGATGCCCGGAATCATAAGTTCGCCGAGCAGACCGGCCTGGAAGCCAGTGCGCGCCGAAGTCTTGAGAAGATTTTGCTTCCAATGGAAGCTACCGAAATTGGCACCTGCCGTCGGGCCCCAGCGAAATTCAGCTGAGGCCGTGAGAGCAGATGCCATTATCGTAAGCAGGATTAAAAATTTCCTAAACATTCGTATGATATATAGTTATCGATTTTCGAAGAGCCATGAAGCGGCGTTGGCTTCAAAGGGGGCTTAGAAGAGCCAAGCGGCTGTAACGGTCCAATAGTTGTTCTTGGCCTTGATCTCCTCAGTCTGGATATTGGAGCCGATGCCCTTGTTGATGAAGCCCATAACAGTGTTGCTCATGCCGAAGCCATAAGAACCCTGCACCTGAAGGTGATGGAAGAGCTCTACACCCACACCCACATTCCAAGCAGCCTGACACTTGGATTGAGTGATGATGTTCTTGAATGCATTCTTATCGAGACGGAATGCGAAAGTAGGACCTGTATAGATGTAGGGAGTGACGATGCGGCCAACAATCGGCAGACCGATCTTATACTTCACGTTCAAAGGAATCTCAAGGAAGTTTTTCGCGATGCTCTCCTCTACGATTTCGTCAGCAGCCACATTGGTGGGATCGAAGGTAGAGTTCATGCGGGTATACATGAGAGAGAGATCGAAGCCGAGGCCGATTACGGGCACCTGGAGCTCGCCCATCACACCGGCGGTATAGCCGCAGCCGTTGTCTTTCTTGAAATTGCTCTTGAGATCCTGAAGATGGAGGCTGTTGAGGTTGAGACCAGCCTTCACACCGAAGCGGAACTGGGCGTTCATGGCTCCAATTCCTAAAATGGCAACGAGGAGAGTGAGAATTACTTTCTTGTAGTTGTTCATTTCATTTAGTTGTTTGTTGTTAATAATAAAAGGGTCTATAGTGGGGAATAGCTCCCGGCAAGGGATACTAACTCCGTTCGGGATGCAAAGTTACAAAAAATCTTGAAAAATTTGTAACTAAAAGGATGTGGGAGCATTTTTTTTAATTACTTTTGTGACATGGAAGAAAAAATTGAAGAGAAAAACAATTCTGCCGAGGCTGTAAATACGGCCGAGGCTGCTAATTCTGCCGAGGCTGCTCCTGCTGCCGAAGCTGTGAATCCTCAGGCCGAAGTAGGCGAGACTACTAATCTTCAGACCGAAGTGGATGAGGAGATGAGAGTGATCAACCGCACGATCGAGATGCTGCGCACCGTTTTCGACCCCGAAATACCGGTCAACGTCTACGATCTCGGTCTGATATATAAAATCGACTATGAGCTTCCGGCCAAGACACTGCACGTCGACATGACTCTGACGGCTCCAGGGTGTCCCGCAGCCGACTTTATCATGGAAGATGTGCGCCAAAAGTTGCTCAGCGTTGAGGGTCCGGAGAAGGTCGACCTCCGTCTGGTGTTCGAACCCGAATGGACGCAGGATATGATGAGCGAGGAGGCCAAACTCGAACTCGGTTTCCTTTGATCAGTAACCCCCTCACACCCGCCGAACAGCAATGAGTGTATATTTTCTTAGCGACCTGCACCTCGGCGCGCCTTACTTCCCCGACTCTCATGAGGCGGAGCGACGCGTCGTGGCCTTTCTCGACCATATCAAGCATGATGCCGAAGCCATATATCTGCTCGGAGATGTGCTCGACTATTGGTATGAATACCGTTACGTCGTGCCGCGTGGCTTCGTGAGATTCTTTGGTAAGTTGGCCGAGTTGGCCGACAGCGGCATCCGCATCGTATGGATGATCGGCAACCACGATATCTGGATCTTCGATTACATCCCGACGGAGCTTGGCGTGGAGGTGATCGACGGCACACTGACGGAGCGCATCGGCGACAAGACCTTCTTCCTCACTCACGGCGACGGGGTGGGAAAGATGAAGCCGTCGTTTCGACTGCTGCGCGGGCTCTTCCGCAACAAGATTTGCCAGAAAGCCTTCAGCGCGATTCACCCGCGCTGGACTGTGCCCTTCGCTTACAAATGGAGCCGCCACAGCCGCACGAAAGGGGAGGGGAGAGGATTGCCCGACGAGGCGATACTCCGTAACCTGCGCGACTTCACCCGTGAATATCATGCCACCCATCCGGAGATAGATTATTTCATCTACGGACACGTGCATATTCTGAGTCGGGAGGAGGTGGCGCCTAATTGCGAGATGATTGTGCTCGGAGAGTGGATTCACACATTCAGCTACGCCGTTTTCAATGAAAATCGGCTCATTTTGCGCAAGTGGGGGTGAATTTTATATGTTTTACAACATGTTTCTGACATTTTGTACAAAAATATTTGGTGGGATGAGAAATAACCCGTAACTTTGCACCGAACCTAAAAACAATCTTTTTTACCTTAAGATTTTTACCTGTAGAAACTTATCAAAGGGTGCGACCGTGGCGGTTATCACCCTTTCTTTTTTTATTCAAGAGTTTGAAAAAAAGACCCGGCGAAATCACTTCGGTTTCGCCGGGTCTTTTTAGGATAATTAGCTTTCGGGTTGCTTCTGCTCATCGGCAAGGCGCGCTTCTTCGGCAAGACGCTCTTGTTTGAGGCGATCGCGTCGGCGCAGAGCGAAGAAGGTGAGAGTGATGCAGAGCGCCTCTCCGCCAAGGGTGAGCCAGAATCGCAAAGCGTGGCCGCTCCGCAAAAGGTCGAGCCCGAAGTAAAGCGTCATAAACAGGGCGTAAATGGTGAGCAACCCTGTCATGAGTTTATATTTGGGAATTCTATTCATATAGATGTCTCCTCTTCAGGGGGTGTTGGAATTGTTAGATAGGGTGATGTCGAGGGGTCGAATTTGCCTGAGCTGAGATAATCGTAAATCCTCACGCAGGCCACGGCATCGAGGGCGGCATAGCCCTGCTGGGCGGGAGTGAGAGTCTCAGCCTCCCAGTTGGTGAGCCGTTGTCCCTTCGAGATACGTTCGCCGAAGATAATGCCGTAGATTCGGGAAAGGCTATTGTCGGCAATACGGAATTCCTTCACATATTGTTGGAGATCTACAAAGCCGCCCGGTTCGAATTCAGCGAGCTTGCTGAGGCTATGGAAATCGTCGTGTATGGAGAGTCCCACCTTCAGTTTGTCGGGATCCGTGAGAAGCTCAATGATTGGCGTGGTGAGGCCGAATTTATTGAGCCGGAAAAGATAGCACGTATTCCTTGTAGAGAGCTGAAGGAGTGAAACTGTGTGCAGGTGACCTTTCCGGAAGCTGGGGCGAGTCTCAGTGTCGAAACCTATGATGTCAGATTTTCTGAGGTCGTCTATGGCAGCGTCGAGTTCCTCCTCCTTGTCGACAAGACGTATTTCACCCTGAAACACAGCCGCCGGCAGAGCTGCCAACTGTGCTTTAGTAATAGTTAATATTGCTTCGTTCATTAAGTTAGAGTTCATACGTCTTAATATAAATAGAGTGAGTCTATAACCACCCATGGGCTCTCCGCAAGTCGGTGAGCGGGGGCTGTCAGAAATTCAAATGCAAATTTAACTAAATTTTTGCATATCCAACAATATAACGGGGAAAATAAAAGAAAAAAAGTTATCCTAACACCGGCATTTCCATCCATAAGGCGTTTGGAAACCGCATCGAGAGCCATTCCTGGAGGTAGCGGCGTGTGTCGGCACATATCGTAGCGTCTTTGTCGAAGTAGGGATTGTAGATCACTGCGAAAAGGGGAATATCGTAGGTTTTCATCGCGCTGAAGGTGAGCAGGGCATGGTTGATTGAACCCAACTGACCATTTACCACAACAATCGTCGGCAGCTGATGATCGCGAAGATAATCGGCCGTGAGATAATCACCTTTAAGAGGCACCATCAAACCGCCGGCACCCTCGACGATGACGTGGCGGAAGAGATTTGAAAGCGATTTGGTAGCCTCTGTCACCGTGGCGAGATCTATCTCCGTCTGGTCGAGAATAGCGGCGAGATGAGGAGAAGCAGGGTAGGAGAGAATCACGGGAGCCGTGAGATGAAGCAGGTCGACAGTCTGGAGCTCAGTCTCCATGATCTGACGATGGCGCAAGATATCCTCGCTCATCTCCTTATTGCCGGTCTGGATCATTTTCTGTGTGATCACATTGTTGCCAACGCGGCTCATCTCGCGTGCGAGCCAGCCTGTTGCGTAGCTTTTGCCGACATCGGTGCCGATGCCGGTCACAAACATCACGTCTGGAAAGATTATATGCTTGAAATCCATATTTTTTAATTGAAAAGAGAGGAGCCTGAACCCCTCTCTTTCATTTATCGATTTATCTATTTGACATTGAAGCGAATGATTACCATGCAAACATGGGATAATCGTTCATCATCTCATTTACCTCGCGACGCACGTCGGCTATCGCCTTCTCGTCGTCGGCGTTAGTGAGCACACGGTCGATAAGGTCGGCGATAGTCTCCATCAGATCCTCTTTCGCGCCACGAGTCGTGATGGCGGCTGTGCCGAAGCGGAGACCGGAGGTGAGGAAAGGTGAACGGGTGTCGTAAGGCACCATGTTCTTGTTGGCGGTGATATCAGCCTCAACGAGCACACGCTCGGCCTTCTTGCCGCTCATCTCGGGGAACTTCGGACGAAGGTCGACGAGCATGCAGTGGTTGTCGGTGCCGTCGGAGATGATCTTATAGCCACGCTTGATAAGAGCGTTGGAGAGAGCCTCGGCATTCTTCTTCACCTGCTGGGCATACTCTTTCCACTCAGGCTGGAGAGCCTCGCCGAAAGCCACAGCCTTGGCGGCGATGACGTGTTCGAGCGGGCCACCCTGTACGCCAGGGAATACAGCTGAATCGAGGAGAGCCGACATCTTCTTCACCTCACCCTTCGGAGTCTTCTTGCCCCAAGGATTGTCGAAATCCTTACCCATGAGGATAAGGCCACCGCGCGGGCCACGGAGAGTCTTGTGAGTGGTGGTAGTGACGATGTGTGCATGCTTCACTGGATTCTCAAGCAGTCCGGCAGCGATAAGGCCGGCGGGGTGAGCCATATCTACCATGAAGATAGCTCCGATCTCATCGGCGAGCTTGCGGATGCGGGCATAATCCCACTCGCGGCTGTAGGCGCTGCCGCCTGCGATGATGAGCTTCGGACGCTCTGCGCGAGCCTTCTCCTCCATCTCCTCATAGTTGACACGGCCAGTTTCGGCATCTACTGTGTAGCTGATAGGATTGAAATGGAGGCCTGAGAAATTGACCGGGCTGCCGTGGCTGAGGTGGCCGCCGTGGCTCAGATCCATACCCATAAACTTGTCGCCGGGCTGGAGGCAAGCCATGAATACAGCCATATTGGCCTGTGCGCCAGAGTGAGGCTGCACATTGGCCCATTCAGCTCCGAAGAGCTTCTTGGCACGCTCAATGGCCAGAGTCTCCGCCTCGTCTACCACCTGGCAACCGCCATAATAGCGATGGCCAGGATAGCCCTCGGCATATTTGTTGGTGAGGCATGAACCCATGGCACGCATTACTTCGTCGCTTACAAAGTTTTCGCTCGCGATAAGCTCGATGCCGCGACGCTGACGCAGGTGTTCACGGTCGATTATATCAAAGATTTCGTTGTCTCTCTGCATAATATAGGTTTAAGTTTTATGTTAACCACCGAAATTGTCGTAGTGGATAGCTTCCGGTTCTACTCCGAGGTTGTAGAGCATATTGTTTACGGCGTTGCTCATCGGGCCGGGGCCGCACATGTAGAATTCGATATCTTCCGGATTCTCATGATCTTTGAGATAAGTTTCATACATCACCTGATGTACGAAGCCAGCCGTATATTTCACGCCCGCTGCATCGGCAGCCGGGTCGGGACGGTCGAGGGCCAAGTGGAAGTGGAAGTTGGGGAATTCTTTCTCAAGCTCGAGGAAGTCGTTGAGATAGAACACCTCGTTGAGGGCACGGGCGCCATAGAAATAGTGCATCTCGCGGTCGCGTGTCTGGCGAGTCTTCGTCATCCACATGATCTGTGCGCGAAGCGGAGCCATACCTGCGCCACCGCCTACCCAGATCATCTCTGCCTTCGAATCTACGATAGGATGGAAATCGCCGTAGGGGCCCGACATCAACACCTTGTCGCCAGGCTTGAGCGAGAAGATGTAAGATGATGCGATGCCCGGGGGCACATCCTGGAAGCCAACCTGAGGTTTCGGCTTGAAAGGTGGCGTGGCGATACGCACGGTAAGCATGAAGCGGTCGCCCTCCTCGGGATAGTTGGCCATAGAATAAGCGCGCACAG
>CAZGJH010000021.1:0-29948 GCA_964525735.1 uncultured Sangeribacter sp. | reverse complement strand
TGTATCGCAACGAGGCTATCTCGGCCCGCGCCCACTGCTTCTTCCATCAGGTGGAGGGTCTCTATATCGATAAGAATGTTTCGTTTGCCGATCTCAAGCAGGTGCTCCTCACCTTCGCCCAGAAGATGTTTGGCCCGCAGACCAAGATTCGTCTGCGCCCGTCGTTCTTCCCCTTCACCGAACCCTCGGCAGAGATGGATATCAGCTGCAACATCTGCGGCGGCACCGGCTGCGCCTTCTGCAAGGGCACCGGCTGGGTAGAGATTCTCGGCTGCGGCATGGTAGATCCCAACGTGCTCCGCGCCTGCGGCATCGACCCCGAAGTATACAGCGGCTACGCTTTCGGCATGGGCATCGAGCGTATCACCAATCTGAAATATCGCGTGAAAGACCTCCGTATGTTTAGCGAGAACGACGTCCGCTTCCTCGCCGAATTCGAGAGCGCGCGCTGACACACTTCGCCTATATGACTATCAAAGAACGATATAACGGAATTATGACTTGGTTTTCGGAGAATATGCCTTCTCCGGAAACCGAGTTACGTTACGACACCCCCTTCCATCTGCTGCTCGCCGTGATTCTCTCGGCGCAATGCACCGACAAGCGGGTAAATATCGTCACCCCTCCCCTCTTCGAGGCTTACCCCGACCCGGCCTCGCTCGCCCGGGCCACGGAAGAGGAGGTGTATCCCTACATCAAGAGCGTAACTTTCCCCAACAACAAGACCCGCCATCTCATACGCGCAGCAAAGGTGCTCATGGAGGAGTTTGGCGGCGAGATGCCTTCTGATATCGACAATCTTATGAAGCTCCCCGGTGTGGGACGCAAGACTGCCAACGTGATGCTATCGGTGGTGTGGAACAAGGCCGCGATGGCTGTAGACACCCACGTGTTCAGAGTAAGCAACCGGCTCGGACTTACTAACAATTCCAAGACACCCCTCTCTACTGAAAAGACGCTTATAAAGTACATACCAGAAGAAATTGTGCCGAAGGCGCACCACTGGCTCATTCTCCATGGCCGCTACGTTTGCAAGGCCCGTAAACCGGATTGCCTCGAATGTGGCCTCCAGACCTGGTGCAAGATGTGGCAAAGCGCCTCTGGCAAAAAAAGTAAGTAAACCAAAGTTCAGATGATTAAAAAACTCACCGGAATTTTCGCCGCTCTCGCCATCTTGGCCGGAGCCTGCGGACATTCTTCCAAACTCGAGATAACCCTCCCGGAGAAATTCGAGGGTCAGAATGTAGAAGTGATCAACTTCCTCGACTCTACCGTGATAGCGTCGGCTGTAGTGGAGAACGGGCGTGTGGAGATTACGCGTCCCGACTCGGCCCCTGTGTTCGCCTCGGTAGTGATCGACGGCCGTGTGCGCGCTTTCTACATCGTGGAGCCCGGTCGCGCCCTGCTCAACGACTCGATCTCTTCAGCCACGGGCACACCGCTCAACGATGAATTCTCGCGCCTCATGACGCGCCTCGATTCTATCGAGAATCTCGACGATATGACCCTCTATCTCGATTTCGTGGCCGACACATATCGCGCCAACCGCGACAATCCGATCGGCTCCTATTTCGGCATGGAATATATCAAATATGCCGATCTGCAGCAGATCGACAGCCTGCTCACCGATGCTCCTGTAGAGCTCGCCCAGGCTCCCAAGACTCGCCACTACCGCGACTTCGCCGAGCTGCGCGACGCCACCGCCCCTGGCAAGCCTTTCGTGGATTTCGAGGGTGAGGATGCCGACGGCAGGCCGGTAAACTTCTCTCAATATGTGAACAATAAGGGCTTTACGCTTGTTGATTTATGGGCATCATGGTGTCCGTATTGCATAAAGGAGCTCCCTGAAATGGCCTCTCTGCGCGAAAAGTGGGGGGAGCCGACGCTCAAAATCGTCGGCGTGGCCGTCAGAGACGTACCCGAAGATTCGAAAGCCGCTGTGAAGAAGCATGACATCACCTGGCCGGTGGTCTACAACACACAGAGGCGCCCATACGACATCTATGGCTTCTCCGGAATTCCACACCACATCCTTATAGATCCGGAGGGCAATATTGTTTCACGAGGTGAGTCGCTGCGCCAGATCGATGCCCGCCTGGAGCAACTCACTTCCCAGCCGGCCAAGTAGATTTTTTCGAACGGCGGTCGGTATAAATCTTATTCTACTATGGCAGACAATTCGAAAGTAAACAACATCAAACCCTGGGGCGAACATTCGCTCAATCATATCATCGAGGAGGCCGTGCGCAAAAACTGGGAGCTTATGGCTCTGTCAGATTTCGGCGGCGTGTCGTTTAAATTCTCTGAAGTGGCCGAGGAGGCCGAGAAACTTCACATCCTTTTCCGGGCCGCCGGCGTGGAGCCGGGCGATAAAGTGGCCATCTGCGGAAAGAATTCCGCTTGCTGGGCCGTCACCTTCATCGCTTGCCTCACGGCGGGTGTCGTGGCTGTACCTATTCTCCACGAATTCAAGCCCGACAATATCCACACGCTCGTAAACCACAGCGAGGCGAAGCTCCTCTTTGTAGACCACGCGATCTGGAAGAAGCTCGACCCCGAGAAACTCCCCGGGCTCGTCGGCGCCATCTTCCTTTCAGAGAAGGGTATGCCACTCTCTCGTGAGAAGAAGCTCACTCACACTTATGAGAATCTCAACGAGGAGTTCGGACGCCTCTATCCGCAGTCGTTCACTCCGGCCGATCTCAACTATTATCACGACACTCCCGAAGAACTGTGCGTAATCAATTACACGTCTGGTTCTACCGGAGCTTCGAAGGGCGTGATGCTCCCTTATCGCTCCATCTGGAGCAACATCCGCTATTGCATCGACCATCTCGACTTCCTGCATCCGGGCGACGGCATGGTGAATATGCTCCCCTTGGGCCATCTCTACGGAATGGTGATCGAGATGTTGCATCCTTTCGTGAAGGGCTGCCATTGCCATTTCATCACGAAGGCTCCGTCGCCTCGTGTGCTTCTTGGCGCGTTTGCCGAGGTGCGTCCCAAGCTGATTATCACTGTGCCTCTGGTGCTTGAAAAGATAATCCGCTCAAACGTATTCCCGAAGATCCAGACTCCGATGATGAGTTTCCTTCTGAAGATACCGTTTGTCAACAAGAAAATCTACGCGAAGATACGCGAGCAACTGATCGGCGTGTTCGGCGGTGAGGTCAAGGAGGTGATCATAGGCGGCGCGCCGCTCAATGCCGAGGTTGAGAGTTTCCTCTACAAGATCAAATTCCCCGTCACCGTAGGCTACGGCATGACGGAGTGTGGCCCGCTTCTCACCTACTGCCCCCCTGAGCAGTCGAAACCCCACAGTGTGGGCGAGATTGTCGACCGTATGCAGGTGCGCATCGATTCATCCGATCCTTCGCGCATACCGGGCAACATCATGGTGAAAGGCGACAACGTGATGAAGGGCTACTTCAAGAATGAGGAGGCCACGAAGGAGGTGTTCCCCGACGGCGACGGATGGATGAACACCGGCGACATGGGCACGATCGACTCCGACGGCATCATCTCCATCAAGGGACGTTCGAAGACCATGATACTTGGTCCGTCGGGCCAGAACATCTATCCCGAGGAGATCGAGCAGGTGATCAACAACATGCCTTACGTCAACGAGAGCCTCGTGATCGACGACCACGGCAAACTCGTTGCTCTCATCCATCCCGACTTCGAAGCTGCCGAGAAAGCCGGCATCGACCGCGCGGCCCTCGAGAAGATCATGGACGACAATCTGAAAGCCGTCAACGCCAAGCTCGAGAGCTACAACCGCCTCAACCGCTACCAGTTGATGGACTCCGAATTCGAAAAGACCCCCAAGCGCAGCATCAAGCGCTACCTCTACCAAAAGTAACCCCTATACGAATAGACTAATGGTCAACTAAAATCATCGCCATCCGCACCCGCAGATGGCGATGATTTTTCATCTTCCTACCATGTGAATTTTAATTTCATGGTTTGAATAAAACAACTTGTTTTAGCCTTCTTTTTTGGGATAGATGAAGCGGGCGAGGCCGTAGATGTAGCGGCGGAAACCGGGACGGTAGGCCAACAGACGGTCAAACCAGACGAGGTGTGGATTGACGAGCTTTACAACGTAGCCTACGTAAAACATGGCGAAGAGAGTGCCGGGTCCAACTACTGTCCAAGGCCATGTGCCGAAGAAATAGTAGCCCGAGAGCACAGCCAAGATCACGAGTGTGGTGTCTACCATTATCTTGACCATCGGAAATGGTTTCCCTGTCACTCTGGCAATCGCAACCTGAATGCCTTCTCCAGGCATAGTCACTGAGCCACATCTTATCTCAAGAGCCACTGCGCACCCGAGGATTGTAGCCCCTAAGAACTGGGCGATGATCTGGCTAAATAGCGCATTGTAAGAGAAGTAGGAAGTGAGCCACATGTTGATGTCGAGCAACGCTCCGAAGATGAAGCCTATGATGAGCTGGAATAGTTGTACAGGATCGAATTTTCGACGCAACACCAATATCTGGGCTACGACGAGAATGACGTTCATGACGTTGGTATAGCCACCGATTGTCCAACCGGGAGCCAAGCCGACTTCTCCGGCAAGCGTAAACGACATCGGGATAGAGGAGATGACTCCGCTTCCGAGATTGGAGCGCACACAAAGTGCAACTCCAAATGTCATGAAAAACATTGAGAACAATAGCAGGATGTGCTGCCAGATGAAACCTATAACCTTTTCTTTATTTACCTTCATGTTGTATCTTGCAGTATGCACACAAAAAGAGGGGCCCGGCAATTAATGCTGGAGCCTCTCATTTTGTATTAGATCGGTCAAAATCTTTTATTTATAATTCTATGTCGGAAGCAAACTGATTAGTCTTTGAAACTCAATTTGCCGCTTACGATGTCTTCGACCATTCCCTCGTAAGGAGCCTGTGAGATCACCTTCTCATTGTTGGCGCCTTCGTTGGTCTGATAGAAGATGTCGCCGAATTCAGGAACTACGTATTTGGGATATGTCTCATACTTCTCACGGCTCTCCTCCATCAAAGGAATATGCTCATTCTGATAGCAAACCGTGATTTCAGGATGCTCATGCACCCATTTCGGGAAGAAGATCACACCGTGAAGCTTGTTCTGCTCTGGCATGAAGTTGAGGCTTACGTCGGTGCCGGTAGGCTCTGTCCAGGATACTTTGTAGACACCGTCGGCGAGTTTGACGATATCGGCCTTCTGGTCTTTTACCCAACGGCCGCCTACCATTCCGCTGTGAATACGATAATCAACAGTATCTTCGTTCTTTACGTAAAACTCATACGTCCAACCGTTGGCATATGTGTAAATAAAATGTGATCCAATAAACTTATCCATAATTTAATGTTTTTTAATTTCGCTTTCTGTATATAAAACGCTTCGGAGAAGAAAATGAATTGTGCTGATTGGCTCATTTTATTGTTCTGTATGGCTCAATTTTTGATTCTCCCGAGATTGAGATGGCGTGTGGCCGAATCGTTCTCGGTATCGGCGGGAGAAATGGGAGAAATTCTTGAAGCCGACGTTCTCCATAACCTTATATATAGGCCAGTCGGTAGTGAGCAGAAGATAATTCGCTTCGCGGAGTCGCCGTTGGATTATCCAATTGGCCGGCGACAGATCACTGAGCTTCTTGAAATCTCTCTTGAATGTAGCCACACTACGCCCCGTGTAATTGGCGAGGTCGGCCACGGTGAGGTCGTATTTATAATTCTGTTCCATGAAATTGAGTATGTCGCAGCGCCACTGGCTTGTGAAGTCGAACAGCGTCGCATATACCGATTTATCGAGCAGAAGAAGAAGGCGTATGGCTTCAAGCACTTTGATCTTCAACCAATGAGGCTTAGGAGTCTCCCCCTTTTCCCAATAAGGTTTAAAGGAATCGAAGAGACTCGAAAGCAGCGATGAGGAGGGTATCGGGAGATAGCTCTTCTTGCTTCGCTCCACTTTCTGGGGGAGATCGAGCTTATGCAGCGTCTTGTAGTAATCAAATAGATACTGACGGCTCAGGAACAGGAAGATAGTGAGATGATGGTCGATATCGGGCACAATAGGATTGAGGAGCGTCATACGATGGTCTTTGCGCACAAAGACACATTCCCCTTTAGAGAAGGAGGCCACCGGTTGGCCGTCGATCAACACCTCCAGCTTCCCGGCAGCCACATATACCAAAGCGTTTTCGCTCACGTAGAAAGAGCTTTCGCCGCCTGCCTCCTGATAGCAGGTAGTGAAAATATCGCTTGTCTGCGGGGTGATGAGCTCGCTCGCCGGAATTTGTTTTGCCATTCGTCTTCGATTTTAACTGCAAAATTACAAATTCCCCCCGTAATACCCAATTCTCAAATTAACCGCATGAGTCAATCTGGTAAAAGGATTGGTTCAGAATGATGCAAGTCTTTACTGTAAATAGAGTTTATCAAAATAAATAAAGCTGATTTTTTTTCAAAAAATTGCTCAATTCATTTTTATAACATAACTTTGTAAACTAAAACAAAATAATATGGCACGACCACTCCAGGAAATGCCATAACAAATACGAAGAAATGCCGTACTCTCAAGAAGATTCAACATTAACCAGGATGGTTTATGTAAATGAACCGGAACCTCGAACTTATATAGCATCTGATATCGAAGAGGAGGAAGAGGATGAAATGGTCGCTACTCAGCCGTTTAATCCTAAGGATATTTCTATATCTGTAAAGAAGGTATCGATGGACACTATTGTGCGGCGAATTGAACAGAAGAAAATCAATTTTTCACCAGATTTTCAGCGCACAGAAGTATGGGACGCTCAGAGAAAATCTCGACTGATTGAATCATTGATGCTTAATATACCAATTCCGATGTTTTATATTTCAGCAGATGAGAGCGATGTGTGGACAGTTGTGGATGGGCTTCAACGGCTAAGTACGATCAGGGATTTTGTAGTTGGTAAGAGATATCTTGAATCAAAGGAAAAAAACAGAGAACTAAAAGGGGAAGGATTTGAACTTTGTGATCTTGAGTTTTGGCCTCAGTATAATGGGTACACTTTAAATCAACTGCCTTCACATCTTTATAATCGTATAATGGAGACGGAATTCAACTTTACAATTGTAGATCCCGGTACACCGGAGGATGTAAAGAGGAATATTTTTAAAAGAATCAATACCGGGGGAATGCTATTAAGCCAGCAAGAAATTAGACATGCGCTGTATCCTGGTAAAGCAGCTAACTTGTTGAAAGATCTTGCTCAAACTAAAGAATTCATCGAAGTGACTCAAAATTCAATAAAGAGTCAAAGAATGGAAGATCGGGAGTTGATTTTAAGATTTGTTGCCTTTTTAGTAAGAGATTATGCCGCTTACAGAACTCAGCCGATTGATGATTGGCTGGCCGACACTATGCTAATCATTAATAGTGCTCCTAAGTATAGCGGACACGATATACAGCGTTTGATAAAATTTGGCAGGCTCAATCTCCAGGATATCCAGTTGACTGACACCAAGCTGATAGCTGACCTGTTTCTTATGGCTATGAATAGAGCCAATAAATTGTTTGGGCGACATGCTTTCAGGAGAAGTTATGGAAATGAAGGGAGAAAACCTATAAATAAATCTCTCTTCGAGACCTGGGGTAACGTTTTAGCTAAACTTACTTCTGAGCAGTATGATAATTTATTAAATCATAAAGAGCAAATGTTAGATGATTATTATCAGATGCTCAGTCAAAACGATTTCGTCAACTCCATTTCTCGTGACAGTATGAAGAAAGCTTCTGTAATGTTTAGATTTGGCGAGATTAATAAACTTGTAAATAAATTCTCAGTATGATAGAATCAATTTATATTAAGGCTTTTAAATCGTTTATAGAAGAAGAGATTTACTTAGGAAATCTTACAGTCCTCACTGGCCTAAACAGTAGCGGTAAAAGTTCAATCATTCACGCTTTAAGAATGTTGAACAATGTAGTATTGATTGTTTTGACTATTCATTGTTTGAAAAGGATGCAATGTACCTTGCTTTAGCTAAAGAATCAAAATGGATTGCATTCTCTCTTCCATTACACAATGTATTAAAAGAGAATTTTCTTCATTTACTCCATAATCAAACACAAAATATACTAAGCATAGAAAACTATTGCGGGTTGAACAATTCATTCTTGCTCAATCTCCTTTCGGAAAGACGTAAGATGATGATGGATGCCCATGAACAACTGTTGGATGTTTTAAAAAATTGGACAGTAGTTGAGCACGAAGAATTCAAAAATAAGTTTTATGATATAGCCACGGAGGTGCAAGAAGGAATTGTTAATTTGTTTAAGGGAGCAAAGGATAGCAATATGTTGGTTCCTTGTCGTCCAGATGGTAAAAGGATTAAAAAATGCGATGTTGCCCAAAACCGATCAGTTTATGAATTAAGAACTCAAAATTTTGATGGACTAAGAATTTATTTTGACCAACAAGGAGAGTCTCTATTTTTATTAGATTTTGGTTTTAAGAGTAATTATCCAACAACGAATGCACAAACCAAGGCCCTAAAAAAGGCAGCAGCAAAAAGCATAGGCTTGAAAGCCAGATTTTCAATTAAATAAAATGGCCACTGGGGTCTTACGCCAGTAGTCATTTTACTCAATCAATTATAGTGATCGGTGGCATTGGTCCATGCTTTTCTTCCCACTCTTTCTTATCAAGGTCGGCATAATGATGGGTATGTCCATCTTCCAGACGGAATCCAAAGAACGGCGCTTCGTAAGGATAACCATACCAAAGCGAAAGGAAATCAATTTGTTCAAGTTGCTTCCTTGTCATCGTAAAGTACCTGTCATCGTACGGTTCGTACTGCTTCTCTTCGATTTTTTCAGCCATAATCACAATAGTATTTGATTCGAAACGCAAATTTACAAATTATTTCGTGAAAACCAAAAAAATCTATATTTCATCCTCCGCAACAACATCAAAATCCATAATTTAAGGAAATCACCTATTTTGCCACACTCTGCATAAAAAGAGGGTGCAGCATAAGTTTTTAACTTACGATACACCCTCGTTTTGACAATAACCTGATGTCTTATTTCTTGACAACGGAACGGACCACTGGCAACACAATTTCCTCCATCTTTCGATAGCCTGGATCTGTGGGATGCACACCATCGTCGGTGTATTCATCCTTCATGCCGTGAGTGGTGCCGTTTTCCATTTGTGAGAAGTAGTCTACGTAGGCATAGCCCTTCTCTTTGGCTAAAGCCTGAATGCGTTTGTTGAGCGATATCACTTTCGGAGCGATCTCCGTCTTCAGCGGACGCCAGCCGAAATGGTCGGCTGGAAGCACACTTGTGAGAATCACCTTGATGCCGTTGGCATCGGCAATCTCGGCCATTGCCTTGAGATTGTTGAATGTGCGTGTCTCGTCATACTCGTAATTGTTTTCTGCGATGTCGTTGATACCCCCGTTTATCACCACCGCCTCGGGCTCTAAATTAACGACATCGTTGTAGAAACGCACGAGGAATTGATAAGTGGTCTGCCCCGAAATGCCGCGTCCTACGAAATTATTGTCGTCGAAGAAGGCTTGATTCGAGTTGGGCCAGAAATCGGTGATAGAATTTCCAAGAAACACCACAAGGTGATCTTTCTTGTCGCTACGAGCCATGATGCTCTTGTTTTGCTCAACATAACGGGCCAACTGGGCCCAATCATCGGCTGCGAAGCCACTGAGTGCGCTCACCATCATACATAGAATGATTGAAAATTTGAGTTTCATAACTTTTAGTGTTTGTGAGTTTAATGTCGAAGTCACGGCCAGCGATGAATTCGTCATTGCTGAGCGAAATGAAACCAGTCGATGTCGATGTGGCCTCCTGTCTGCTTCGTAGCGTAGTTGAAGAGCGCGAACTTCGTGCCCATGAAATGACGCGTGTAGTCGAATTTCATCGGTAGCTCATGGCCGATGCCGAGCCAGTTTTTGCCGTCGAGACTGTAGGCGAACGAGGCCATATCACGTCCCGGGTTGAAGTCGCCGTGTATCCTCAGGTAGATGTTGCAGTCCTTCTTGTTCTTGAATTTGAGCGGCACCTCCTCCATTGTTTCCACATCTACTCTGTCAAGGTCGCGCTGCTGTTTGAATACCGATTTCTCCTCAACGAGCTGAAGGGTGTATTTACCTCCTTTCTTTACCACTCGAAGCACACCGCTGTCGCCATTGAAGGCTGCTAATCCGCATACGTCGCCATCTTTCATCGCCGACACGTCGATCTTGACCTCACCCGTACATTCGGGCGCAGACATACGCTGTGTGAGCGTGTTGGGTGCTACCTGAAGATTGTCTACAACACGCGCTGTCTTGAGGCGCATGTAGCCAGGACGTTCCGTAAGACTCCAGGCTTCGTCGATCGGGTTGTGATTCCACTGCCAGTAGAGGTTCAGGCCGTTGCGAGCGTGATAGGCACCTTTAGGATCTACGGGCAACTGAGTGAATTCGTCGCTGCCGATGATGCCGCTGAGATCGGGGTGCTTCTTGCTGAGGTCGGAGGGGGTGATGTATGCCCTCTTGTCGAGCTTGATGTTGCCTGTCGGATTATCGCCAGGACTGTCGGCAACTGCGTCGTTGATCTTGCCGGTAAATTCTCCTACCATTGGCCAGCCGTCTACCCATGTCACGGGCAGCGTGCAGGGCACACGTCCTATTCCGCCTCTGTCTTGGAATATCATCGCCTGCCAACCGAGATCGCTCTGATCGTCGCCTACAAGACAGCCCTGCCCTACTCCACCGTATGACTCGAAGGGAGTTTCCAGAATCACCTTCTTCTCATAGGGGCCTGCGATATTGTCGGCACGATAGCACACCTCGCGACGGTAGCGGCCGTCGACACCCCATTTCATGGAGATCATGCAGACGTAGTATTTGCCGTTGTGCTTGAAAACGCTGCTCCCTTCAAGCAGAGCCCCATTCTCTTCGGGATCGCTTGCGCCATCTATTATCTTCTTGTTGAGACCATCCGCTTTGGGCTGGAAGTTCTCGTCGAGCTCTACGACGGTGCAACTGCCCGTTCCGGTGAAGAGGTAGCGACGGCCATCTTCGTCGAAGAAAAGCGAAGCATCGTGCATATGCGGGGGACGGGCCACGAGTTTCCAAGGGCCCTCCGGTTTTTCGGCTTCGAAGATGAATCCTTTGCGAGGCTCGCCGTTGGCGGTGAACCAAACGTAGAATTTGCCCATGTGATAGCGGATGCTTGAGGCCCATTGGCCCTGGCCGTAGACGGTGTGATTGTCGATGAGATTGTAGCGGTCGCCATCGTCGATACGGTCGAAGACGTATCCGATTGTCTCCCAGTTGACCATATCCTTCGATTTCATGATCGGGCCACCGGGCATGAGATGCATCGTGGTGCTGATCATGTAGTAGGTATCGGCCACTTTGCAGATGCTCACATCAGGCGCATCGGCGTTGATCACCGGGTTGCGATACGTAGTGGCCACTGGTTCGCTGACAGGTGATGAGTTCACCCCCAACCCAACTACAGGGAGGGCCAAAGCAATGAGTGCAATAAATTTTTTCATTTCAGTTTAGTTAGAATGATTTGACGCTTGCAAAAGTAATAAAAATCTCCCAATTCCCCAAAATCAATAGGCATGTATCTTCTCAACATCCCAATGAAACTTGGGTCAATCCTCACTTTCGTGTATAAACATACTCTGCCAAAATTTTGCAAAAGTCGCTTTATTTATTAATGGTGGCGACGGGGAAACATCTTGCGGACGTGGAGGAGGATTTTGTCGACTGAGTTGTCGGCCACTACTATTGTGGTGGCTATGATGATGAGGAAACCGCCGAGAATCTCTCTGCCGGTGATTGGTTGATGGAGCACCAAGATACTCAGTATTACAGCTGAAACCGGTTCGAGGGCGCCGAAAATGGCTGTAGGGGTTGAGCCGATCAATTGGATGGCCCGTGTGGTGCACGCCAACGACAATACGGTAGGTATGATGGCCAAAGCCACCAACGACCACCAACCAGTGCCCTTGGCCGGCAACGTCATGCCGTATCCCATGGGAACGAGACAGGTGTAAAACACCGTGCCAGACAGTAAGACGTAGAAGAGTAATTTGGTAGTGGGTATTTCACGCGCTGTCTTTGAGACGTTTACGAGAATTATGTAGATGGCGTAAGTGCCGGCCGAAACCATCACCAACAGGATGCCTGTGAGGCTTAACTTGCTGTCGCCTTCGGGCTTCATGAGCATAATCAATCCGGCCGACATGATTGCTAAGCATAGGCCGGTGGAGGGTCGGAACTTTTCGTGGAAAAGAAAAATCATCAGAACAGCCACCATTATCGGGTAGACGAATAGCAGCGTTGAGGCGATGCCGGAGTTGAGGTAATTGTAGCTCTCAAACAGCGAAAGTGACGAGAGCGCCATGAGCACTCCTAATATAATCACCTGTCCTATTTCCCCTTTTCTGAGTGAGAATGGGATATTTCTCCATTTCATGATAGCGGCAAGTATCGGCAACCCAAGCAGATATCGAAACAGGAGCACAGAATTTGGATTCATTCCTTGCTCGTAAAGCGGTATTGCAAAAGCCGGGTTTGTGCCATAAGCGGCCGCTGCAACCGCCGCCAAAACATATCCTTTGAAATTCCTTCCAATCATCTCTCTCAATTATTCTTCCATTTTGAAACAAAGTTAATACTTTTCAAGTATGCGTACAAGTTTCTTTTAACTTTTCTGATACTCTTTATGTGGAAGCGATCAGCAATGGGATAGTGGGAAAGGCTGTGAAACCAGATGACATTGTTTTTGTTATAGTGGTGAAGAATGTATAATATTAAAATATAAAATTATGGAGATTAAGATTTGGGCAGACTATGCTTGTCCCTATTCGTATATCGGAGAGACGCAGTTGATGGATATCCTGAAGGAGGAGGGACTTACAGATAAGGTAAAGATTCAATTTCTTACCTATCAACTTGATCCAAATGCGCCGGCTATCCCTCAGGAGACGATGCTTCAGCATTACATGTCGGGCCATAAATTCACGGAGGAGCAATCTCTCCATCTGATGGAACGTATCACGAAAATGGCAGCACGTGTCGGTCTCGACTACAAACTGGCCACAACACAGGTTTGCAGTACTTATGACGCCCACAGATTGATGGCGTTCGCGCAAAACAGCGAGGACCAAGCCACTGCTATCAAACTGAATTTCGCTCTTTTCCATGCGAATTTCATAGAAAACCTCCGTCTTTCCGACCACGAGGTTTTGCTCTCTATCGCTGAGAAATGCGGATTAGACAAGGAGGCTGTGCAGACCGTGCTCAGCAGCGACATGTATGGCGATATTGTTAAAGCCCAGGAGCAAGAAGTTGACCAGCGCAAGGACTTTGACCTTATTCCCTATATGGTGTTTGACGATAAGACAGTGCTCCAAGGAGTTATCAGCCCAGGAGCGATGAAGAAAGCTATCGGCAATTGAATTGCCGATAGCTTCCCCGCTATTTACTTGATAGACTTAGAAAAGTACTTTTTCTAAGGAGGAACCCTGCTTCAGGAGGTAGAGGCCGTGAGGAAGGTTTGTGGGATAAGTGGTGAACTCGCCTACGTAGAGGCCTGTTAGGGTGTAGACGGTGTAGGGAGCCGAGGTCGTTGATTCGGCAACAGCTTCAATACCCGAAGCGACTTTGTCGCCTACTTCAAGCTTGATGCAGTCGTAGAGTATGCCGCTCTTCTCCTTGCAATTGGAGGCAACCAGCGCGACACGGTTCTCTCCTACCTTGAGGCTTGAAGTCGGGAAAACGAACTTCTTCACCTGATGACGTCCGGCGAGGGTGGCGCTGCGCCGTATCGAGCCGTCGTCGACCAGCGCCCACGCTTGCTTCGAGCGACCGTTGACGGTGGCGGTAAGCGTCGGCGAATTCGACACACCTGCTATCGAAAGTGTCAGCACGGCATCACCGGCATACGTATCGTCGAGGTTGAACTTCACGGTCCAAGTGCCGTTGTCGGTCTGTGCGTTATACCAATCTACGGCCGGATCGCTCTCCCCTACACGATACTGAAGTGTTTTCGGTTGCCACATCCATGCCTCATAGGCGCGCGGACGGTCGCTGCAATTGAAACCGTCGGCCAGACGATTGTTCTCGCCGATGTTCCAAAGAAGATGTTCGTAGGTGTCGGGAGTCCACTCGATATCGCCGAGATCCGTCTCGCTGTCAGTGATTTCGATATCGTCGACACAGAGTTGATCGGTGATAGTGCCGGTTGTGGCATAAGCGTAGAGAGAGTAGTTGCCCTTTCTCACAGCGGGAATAGAGAAGGAGCCATCGGCCTCAGTGAGCGACCAATAGATATACTTGCCACCCTGAGCGAGAATATCAGGCTGGCCGGGCTCGGCGAGCACAACCTTCACATTGCCGGCATCCTGACCAGTAGTGATATTGATCTTGCCGGTCACGACTGAGCGATCGAGAGGATAATACTCGTTTTCAAACCATGTGAAAGGCCATTCGGCCTTCAGCGCGGCAGCCTTGGCACGCGCATCGGCTATCATTGCCTCACGGCTCTCGCCATCGTTGACATAAATCATGAAGGGGCCGAAAATCTGATGCTCATCATCGGCATACGTCTGCGACGAAGCACCAAGGTGCTCACCCTGAAGCATCTGTATCGTGATGGGCGACTTGCTCGTGGCGTGCACAGTAAGCTCCTGACGCATCGGGCCTCCGTTGAGCCATTCGTAGCTCACCGGAATGTTCCACACTCCGACTTTGCCGTTCATAAGGCCATGGAAATCATCGTGATCGATAAACTGTGCCCAATTATATTTTGTGTAGATGCTGCCATCGGAGAGACGGTAAGTGGCATCTTGGATCTGATTCTTCTCGGCCTCAGCCATTTCAGCGTTTGAGGGAATCATGCCCTGCATCTGGTCGTCGACGTATCCGTCGAGGAAATCCGCTGCGAGTCGGGTGCAGACGCGAGTTTCCTTCACCGGACCGACACCACCCTGATCCAGGTCACCGCTCTTGCTGTTGCCGTGCACGATAACATAGGTGTAGACACCGCTCTCCCCCTTACGAAGGATGTAGCCCTGCTCATAAGTAGGAAGAGCCGAGTTATCCCCGGCAGTGTACACCACTTCGGCATAGTCGTCGTCGCTGCGCACCACACGCGCTGAGGCGGCCGACAGAGTGCGGTTCTTGTTCGAGGTATAATCGAAGTAGATACCGTTGTTAGCGAGGATATTGGCATCGCCGTTTGAGGGATGTTTCATAGTCTTGGCCAGACCCTTGGCGTCGATGCTTAGAGTGATCAAACCGTTAGACATGGTGCAGGTTCTGTCGGATTTCAGATCGACAGTGACATTGTCTTGGGCGATGGCACCTACCCAAACGCCTGCCATCAAGACACTTAAAGTAAATAGTTTCATTTCCGATTAAGGTTAATAAACATATAAAAAATTCTTTTTCGCAAAGTTACACAAAAAATCGTGATTCTCAGCATCTGAATCACGATTTTCCTACAAACTTTTATTCCTTCCTACCTATCACCCCACTTTACCGGTTTCTATCTCATTTTTTAAGAATGAAAAAATAAATCGCGTAAACTGCTATTAAACAACAGATTACGCGATATTCAGCGGAAAGACAGGGATTCGAACCCTGGGTACCCGTAAGGGTACAACGGTTTTCGAGACCGTCCCGATCGACCACTCCGGCATCTTTCCTTTGCGGTTGGATTGCGAGTGCAAAATTACCACTAATTTTTTTCTCTTGCAAATTTTTTCAATCTTTTCTGCAATTTATTTTCATAAAGACTTCAATATAACCATTTTCTATTTGAGCGAGATATTGATTTTAGTGGTGGGTGATACTGACAGTCACATTCTTAAGCTTGGCGTCATCTGACGAGCCGCCGTAGAGCAATTCGTAGGTTCCGGAGATGACACGCATCTCGTCAGATTCGGCATCATACGATTCGAAAGCCGACGATGGAACGGTGAGGGCGACCTCTTGTTCACCGCCGCTCTTCAGAGGGATTCTCTTGAATGCAGCGAGGCTCTTCAAAGGTGCTGAAGGGAGTGAGCGATTTCTCACATATACTTGCACTACCTCCTCGCCATCTCTGCTGCCGATATTCTGAACAGGTATGGTGAGCTCCACGTCATCGCCAACTTTGACGCTCTTTTTATTCAATTTCGCATTGCCATAAGCAAAATCCGTATAGCTAAGGCCGTGCCCGAACGGGAATAGCGGTGTCCCCAGGAAGTAGCGGTAGGTGCGCCCCTCCATATTGTAATCTTCAAAATCGGGCAGATCAGATGTAGAGCGATAGAAAGTTACGGGGAGACGGCCGGCCGGGTTGTAGTCGCCGAAAAGAACATCGGCCACTGCCGTGCCTCCCGCCTGACCGGGATACCACGCGTTAAGGATTGCATCAAGGTTTTCCGCCTCCCACGGTATGGCTAACGCACTACCCGTACACATAACGAACACAACCGGCTTGCCTGTCTCTTTCAAAGCTGCCAACATCTTATGTTGTACTTCTGGCAACTCAATCACAGAGCGATCCCCCTTCATAAACCCCGGTATCTCAACTTGTAATTCCTCACCCTCAAGGCTTGGTGAAATACCACCAACGAACACGATCACTTCAGCATCGGCCACTGATGAGGCCACCGCAGCATAATCCGTATCCTTATCATCAACATAATCGCAACCAGGTAGATACCTCACGTCGGCCGACGACAGTTTTTGCTGGATCCCTTCGAGAATTGTCACTGTCTTCGATGGCGTGCCGTTGTAATTGCCCCACATCATGACAGAATCGGCGGCATTCGGTCCGATCACCGCGATTTTACGCAGATTCTTCTGAAGGGGAAGCACACCGTTGTTGGTGAGAAGAGTCATACTCTCACGAGCCATTTTCAATGCCTGCTGCTTATGCTTCTGAGAATCAACCACCGAGTAAGGGATTCGACTCCACTCAACGATACTGTCATGGTCGAGAGTACCCAACTCTATCCTGGCACGCATCAGTCTGAAAACCGACTCATCAATCTTCGATTCATCTATAAGCCCTTGAGCCACTGCATCTTTCAGTTTCTTATATGAAATGTTCAAGCACTCCAAATCTGTGCCGGAGATCACGGCATCTGTAGCCGCCTCCTCGCCACTTTTATGAGACATATGAGCTCCATCCCGGTAAAAATCATGAATCGCGCCACAATCCGAAACCACCACCCCGTCGAAATCCCACTCATGGCGCAAAATATGAGTGAGCAATTCTTTATTCGAGCAGCAAGGCTCACCCTCATAACGATTGTAGGCGCACATCACCTCCTTCACATCCCCCTCCGTTACGAGAGCTTTGAAAGCGGGAAGATACGTTTCGAAAAGATCTCTACGCGACACATTCTCAGCATTGAAGCTATGGCGATTCCATTCCGGACCGCTATGCACAGCAAAATGCTTCGCGCAAGCATGAGCCTTGTCATAACGCGCAGTGCCGTCGCCTTGCAATCCTTTTACAACTGCAATACCCATCCTTGATGTGAGCCGAGGATCCTCTCCGTAAGTTTCCTGACCTCTACCCCACCGAGGGTCGCGAAAAATGTTGATATTGGGAGTCCAGAATGTGAGTCCTTTATACCCGTCGCGCTCACCATTACGTTGAAATTCGTGATATTTGGCGCGGGCTTCATCTGAAACGATGTCGAATGTCTCATACACCGCCTCATCATCGAAGGTGGCAGCCATACCGATTGGTTGGGGAAACACGGTTGCCAGACCGGCGCGAGCCACACCGTGCAACGCCTCGTTCCACCAATCATAGGCCGGAATGTCAAGGCGTTTGATCTCTCCAGCGCCGTTGACCATCTGACTGATTTTCTCATCGAGCGTCATACGGGCCACGAGGTCGCGGGCTCGCTCGTCGGGGGTTAGCGAGGGGTCTTTGTAGGGGGCAATGGCGGCCGCAGTTCCAATTGACCCACAGAGCAATGCCACTGCTATAATTGATTTGAATCGCATGATATTCAGATTTGTTCGAATAGTATATAGATATAAACGGATCAATTGCTCGTTTAAGCATATCACCATTTATATTTTTTGCCAGCTTGTTCTTTACTGACTGAAACCTCACTTCTTTATCAAGGAATGAATCCTACTTCTTGATCATGAAGGAGAGCCAGATCAGCACGATCGACGAAACCGCCACGGCGGCTCCTGTCCAGGCCGGGTCGAGATAACGACGCAGCTGCATGTATTCGAAAAGCACGAAGCAGATGATGCAAATGGCATAAAGCACATAGCCGAATGCCGTCTTTACCTCTATTTTTCTCACAAATAATACTCCGAGACCGAAAATGGCGGTCAGAATCCAAAAGAAAATATCCATAATCTCAATTTTTTACATTTTTATATTAAAAACGTTATGACTCGGCGTTTGGTTTGACATAGGCCAGCAAACCGCAGTAAACCTTATGACTCGGCGTTTGGTTTTACATGGGCTGCAAACCTTAATCCTTTCTAAACGTTGTTATAGTATGTAAATAAAGAAAACACCACGATGAGAAACTATATCTTGATCTTCATATTGGCTCTTTGCGGAGCGCTTTCTCTCTCTTCTGAGGCCCGCGCTCAGCAGCAAGACTCCGTGAAGGTATTCTTCCCGCAGTCGCGCATAGAGATCTACCCCGACTATATGCAAAACAGCCGGCGCCTCGACGAAGTATTTCATAAGCTCGAAGCCGATTCGCTCTATGTGAAGGCGCGTCGGCTGCGCAATATATCGGTAGAAGGCGCGGCATCGCCCGAGGGCACGGAGAAATTCAACAAATGGCTCTCCGAGCAACGAGCTAAAGCTATTTTCGATCTCTTTACCCAGCATAAGCTTATCCCCGACACAACGGCCGATTTCCGCTATCTCGGTCGTGATTGGAAAGGCCTCCGCGATAAAGTGCTCGAAGATCAGAACGTTCCTCAACGTCAAGCTGTGATCGACCTTCTCGATCGTATCGTCGAGCACCCGGAAACGGTGGCGCATCCCCTCCAGGCTCTGAAGAACATCGGCGGCGGCCGACCCTACGCCTACCTCTACAATAATATTTTCCCCTCGCTTCGATTCTCGACACTCGTTGTGGAATACGACGACCACATCCGCGCTCAGATACCCCCCGCTAAGACCGACACCACGCTGCTCATTGCGAATGTGCCCGAGGTGATAGAGATGGAAAACATCTACTTCGCCCCTCCCTCCAAACCCTGTAAGCCGTTTTATATGGACTTGCACACCAACCTCCTCTACGACGCCCTCCTTATCCCGAATATCGGCGCGGAGTTTTACATCGGTAAAAACTTCTCCCTCTTCGGCAACTGGATGTATGGCTGGTGGGACCGCGACCGCACCCACTATTACTGGCGAGCCTACGGCGGCGAACTCGGCGCCCGGTGGTGGTTTGGCGAGAAAGCTCACGAGAAGCCGCTCACAGGCCATCACATCGGCATCTACGCCGGAGTCGTGACCTACGACTTCGAACTCGGCAAGGGTGGCATAATGGGCGGCCTGCCCCACGGCACCCTCTGGGACCGATGCAACGTCACCGGAGGTTTCGAATACGGATACTCGTTCCCCGTCGCCCGACGTCTGAATATCGACCTCACAATCGGATTCGGATACTTGGGCGGAAAATATCTCAAGTATGAACCCGCCGACGGATTCTACGTATGGCAATCGACCAACAACCTGCACTGGTTCGGTCCTACAAAGGCTGAAGTTTCTCTGGTCTGGCTGATCGGATGCGACAATTATAACCGAAAGAAAGGAGGAGATTAAACCCATGCCTAAAGAAAAACATTCACACGCAATAAGACATTCATACACAATAAAAACCCTGCTCGCCCTGACCGCTCTCACGGGCCTTGCCTCATGCCGCCACAAAGATCTCTATATGGAGGAGGATATGACTTCGAGGCTGGAGGTGAAGTTTGACTGGCGCGACGCTCCCGAGGCCAACCCCAACTCCATGGCCCTCTACATGTATGAATCTGATGGCAACTCGCCGCTCCGCTTCATCTTCTCGAATAAAACGGGGGGCGAGATCAAGGTGCCCTTCGGCACACGCCACGCAATCTGCCTCAACGCCGACATCAACAGCTGGGGCATCGTGCGCAACAGAGAGAATATCGAGATGTATGAAGTCTACACTCCCGACGCCGACGCTCTCTCAGCCCAAAGCCTCCGCTCCGAAGGAATTCCGAGAGCCGAGGGCACCGAAAACGAACGCCTCGCCGCCACCCCCGGGATGCTCTGGGGCACACGCACAAACGATATCAAGGTGGTGCCCCACGAAGGCACACAGACCATCACGATGTATCCTCACGAATGTGTATGTCATTATATGGTGGATGTCTACGATGTGGACAACCTCGAAGGGGTGGAGAAGACAGCCATCGACGGCACACTCTCGGGCATGGCCGAGGCATACAACCACGGTATGCAATCGGGCAACGAAACCCCGGCCACAATGGCCTTTACCATGACAGGCGACCCTGCTTCGAAATCGCTGCACGGCGAATTTCTCACATTCGGCGAATGTCCTACAAATAAGGTGAATCACTACCTGATGGTCTACACCGTTTTGAACGACGGCTCACGCTGGTATCGCAAATTCGACGTCACCGATCAGGTGTCGCAAGCCCCCGATCCGACCCACGTACACATCATCGTAAGAGGTCTCGACCTGCCCAAGACTGTCGACCCGGGCCACACTACCCTGACGCCCGACGTCAACGAATGGCAATCGGTAAACATCGGCCTCTCGATGTAAAAATATTTCTAATAAACGCTATTTGCAACAAACCTTTTGCAAGGCCCAAGCGTTTAAATATCAAAGAAGGAAGTAAAGACCACACGAACACTAATCCATCAGTTCCCCAAGGATTTACGCTTGGCAATCTGCTCCCCGATTTCACGGATTATGAAAAACAAAAAACATTATATTATGAAAAAATCACCACTATTCCTCATGGCGTTGAGCACACTCGCTCTCGCATCCTGCTCTAATGATGAACCCGTAAGTTCACGACAGGATTTTAACTCGCAAGAAGCTATATCTTTCCGCCCCGCAACAAGATTATCGACACGAGCTACGGAGACCAACAACTCTAATCTCAGCAAGATATTCGTATCTGCATTTTATCAAGATCAGAACTATTTCAACAACGAAGAATTCGATAAAGGCTCCGATTCTTTCTTTACTTCGGCAAAGAAATATCAATGGATCGGCTCCGACTCCACTCTTAATTTCTACGCATATTCCCCTTCTCAGGATGAGATGGGAGCCGACGTCAATATCTCCGACGACAATCGCAGTCTTAAGATTGAATCATTTGCAGTGCCCGAGCAGATTGCAGATCAGGTGGATATCATCACCTCCAACGCTACCGGCAATGGTAAAGACAACCGCGAAACAGGCGTAGAGCTTACGTTCGACCACCGTCTGTCGCAGATTGAGGTGAGAGCCAAATCTGAAAATACAACTTACACATACAAGGTAGTAGGTGTGCGTATCGGTCGCGCGCAATATATGGGTACGTTCGACTTCGCGACAAACACCTGGGCTCTCGACGATTGGCACGACACAGCTGTCTACACAAGCTCTTGCGACACCATCACTCTTAACGCTACCCCGCAGTCGATCATGGGTGAGTCGGGCAACGCAATGCTGCTTCCTCAGACTCTTACTCCGTGGAGCCCGACAGGCGACCCCGACAACGTAGCACGCGAGTCTTACCTGAGTGTCCTTGTTCAGATTACAACCAACGATACCGGTATGGTGATCTACCCATTCCCGTATGACACGGTAATCGACCCCAACACTGGCAAGAAACGTGAATACGCTTGGGCTTCAATACCTTTGAGCGGCACGTGGGAGCAGGGTAAACATTACATCTATACCCTCGACTTCACAAACGGCGCAGGTAACGTCGATCCTGACGATCCTACTCCTGGCCAGCCCGTTCTCGGTGGCGAAATCAAATTCACAGTCAACGTAAACGACTGGGCCGAAGGCGACAATGCAATTCCTATGAATCCTACATATAAAGAGAATAACTAATAACTTTACATGCAACCTGCCGGTTTCTTCCAACCGGTTTTTCAAAAAGGAGGGAGCGTTCAGAACGCTCCCTCCTTTTTGTGTGTATACCATCAGAAGTTTTATACTATCAGAAGCACCAACAGCGACGAGAATACCAATGCGATATTCGCCACGGCGTATGTAACGGTGTATCCCAAATTCGGCACATCGCTCTCAAGAGTATCCTGCACAGCCCCGATAGCGGCCACGGCACATCGGGCTCCGGCCACACACCCCAACGTCTCAGGCGTGGAGAATCTGAATAGCTTTCGCCCCATGAAAATACCGATGGTGAGCGTCAGCAGCGTGCAAATAAAACCTACGAGAAAAATCGCCACGCCTGCCTCTTTCAATCCCTGCAAGAAGGAAGCTCCGGCGGTGATGCCGATTACGGCGATAAACATATTCAAGCCCAAGTTATTGAAGAGCCAGAGGGCCGACGATGGTATGCGGCCGTAAGAGGGTTTGCGCGTGCGGAGCCAACCTAAGAAGAGACCCGAAATCAACGCACCAGCACTCGTGCTCAACGAAACCGGTATACCCTTGATCTTGAACGACAAAGCACCTACTATACAACCCAAGGCGATGCCTAAGCCTACGAACACCATATCCGTGGAGTCGGTCTGACGGTCGGCGTAACCGATCTTCACAGCGGCGTCGGCCACCTCACGCGGCAAACCCACGAGTGTTATGATGTCGCCACGCTCAAGCTCAGTCTTGTTTCTCACCGGTATGCTCAGTCCGTTTCGCTTCAGCGACGCCACTACCACCCCTCTCATCTCTGGCATACGGCGCAACTGCTCGAGAGTCATCCCAGCCGCACCGTTGGCAGCTACCGTGACAGGCGTGCGCTCTGCTCCGAAATTGAGAAGCTCGTGGTCGGCTATTTCCGGACCGAGATAAGCGTGCACGTCGATAATCTCCTCCTTTCGGGCTCCCAACACCACCACGTCGCCTTTATAAATGAGCTGGTCGGGATCAGGATTCTCGATCTCACCCTTCACTCGCAGCCGCTCGATAAACACCCGCAGGTTGTGGCGATGAAAAATCTCCTCCACCTGAGCCACAGTTTTCGGAGTGTCGAAATAGGCACATTCCGCGCGATAAGCCCTGAAAGCCACCGGTCGCGATGCCTTGATCTGCCCCGGCTCAGGCATGGAGTCGCCCGAGTCCATCTCCTGCTCAATTTTGGCCACGTCGGCCTTCACCTTGTCGAGTCCGCCGAGCAATTTGGGTCCGATATTCGAGAGATACCAGGCGGAGCCAACTGCGCCGAGAATGTAAGTGACGGCGTAGCAGGCAGGAATTATCGAAAGCATATATTTGCGTTGCTCCTCATCCATAGGCATTTCGCGCACAGTATCGCCAAGCAGACCCAGACAGGCCGAAGCCGTCTGCGAGCCGGCATAGAGTCCGGCCGCGATGCCGGCGGAGTAGCCCATTATGCGCGCGGTAAGAATAATCGTGGCGGCACAAATCAGGGCCATTATCACGGCGAAACCCATCTGCTTCACGCCGCTCCCCTTGAAAGAGCGGAAAAACTGCGGGCCTACGCTGTAGCCTATCGAGAAAAGGAAGAGCAGGAAGAATACGCTCTTCACCATGTCGGGAATCTGAATGTGGAGCTGGCCGAAGAGCACGCCTACTATGAGAGTGGCCGACACAGCCCCAAGGCTAAACGACTTATACCTCAGTTTGCCGAGCCAAAACCCTATGCCGAGGGTCAGGAAGATAGGTATTACCGGACTTTTTTGAAGAAAAGCTACAATCCAATCCATAGTGGAAATTAGTGTTAGTATTGATAAAGCAGTGAGTCTTTGCATGTTATCACATTCGCAAAGGCACAAAAAAAAAATTGATTGTCATCCCGACAACCAATCTTCTGTTAACCTTAAAATCTAATACCATGAAAAACTCACTGCAAAATTATAAATTTAATTTCATATGGCAATGCAATTACCAAAAAAAATCGCATGATTTAACATATTTTAAAATTATGAGCTTGTAAGAGAGAGTTCTTTATCATAATTTTGCATTTAAAAGCTTCCGAGCTTCAGTTTTCGAAGTTTCCACCATAAAGACATATCGAAAAATAAATGAAAAGCATCAGAAAATTTTTAATCATGGCATCTTTCTCTGGAGTGTTGGCCGGATGCTCATCTTCTCACAAGATAGATTATCCCGCCGCTCCCACTGATTCTACCGTAACCGACGAATATTTCGGCACAGTGGTGGCCGACCCCTACCGTCCGCTCGAAAACGACACCGCCGCCGCTACCCTCGAATGGGTTAAAGCCGAGAATGCCGTCACCGAAGAGTATCTGTCGCGCATCCCCTACCGCGACCAGATTCGCCAGCGGCTCACTCACCTCAACAATTACAAGAAAACCGGTATTCCATCGAAATGGAAAGATGGCAAATACTATTTCTATGAAAACGACGGCCTTCAGAACCAGAGCGTGCTCTATCGCGCCGACGCTCCCGGCGGCAAGGCTGAAGTGTTTCTCGACCCCAACGCCCTATCCGACGACGGCACCGTGGCCCTCCAGGGTATAAGCCGCTCTAACGATGGCAAATACACCGCTTACATCGTATCGCGCAGCGGATCAGACTGGAACGAGATCTACGTGATGGAGACGGAGTCGAAAAAACTACTCGACGACCATATCGAATGGGCAAAATTCACCGGAGCCGACTGGCAAGGCGACGGTTTCTACTACAGCGCATATCCGCGTCCCGAGGAGGGTAAGGAATTCTCCAACGCCAACGAGAATCATCAGATCTATTATCATAAGCTCGGCACGCCGCAGAGCGCCGACCGTCTCGTATACGAAGACAAAGCGCATCCGCTCCACTTCCACAGCGCTTATGTGCCTGAATCGGAAGACCTTCTCTTCGTGATTGGCGCCGGCGAAGGACTCGGCAACTCCGTGATGTTCCGCAATCTCAAGACCGGTGGCGACTGGGTGGTGATGGAGCCTTCGCAAGACTACGAAATCTCGATTCAGGATGTCGTAGATGGCAAAATCTACATCCTCACCAACTGGAATGCGCCGAAAAACCGCCTCATGGTGGCCGACGTGAAGAATCCGGCCCGCTCGCAATGGAAGGAGCTCATACCCGAGGGCGACGGTGTGCTCACCGGTATGCAGTTTGCAGGCGACAAGATGATCGTCACCATGGAGAAGGATGCCTCCGACCATGCTTACATCTATAATAAGGATGGCAGCATGATACGCGAAGTTGAATTCCCCACCTTCGGTTCGGTTGGCTTCTCTTCGAGCAAAGACCACAACGAGGTGTTCTATTCGCTCTCTTCATTCACTTATCCCGCCACACGCTTCTCCTACAATCTGGAGACGGGCGAGAGCACAATGATCGGGCAGGCCGAAATCGAGGGGATCAATCTCGACGATTACGTCACGGAGCAGGTGTTCTATCCCTCGGCCGACGGCACGAAGATCCCGATGTTCCTCACCTACAAGAAGGGCCTGAAACGCGACGGCAAGAATCCCGTCTACCTTTACGGCTACGGAGGTTTCAATATCTCGCTGACACCCGGCTTCTCTCCCAACCGTCTTCTCTGGCTCGAAAATGGCGGCATCTATGCGCAGGCCAATCTGCGCGGCGGCTCGGAGTATGGCGAGGAGTGGCATCTTGCCGGCACGAAGCAGAATAAGCTCAGCGTATTCAACGACTTCATCGCAGCAGCCGAGTATCTGATCAAGGAGGGTTGGACATCGCCCGACTATATCACGATCGAGGGCGGAAGCAACGGCGGTCTCCTCGTGGGCGCGACAGTGAATATGCGTCCCGACCTCTTCAAAGTGGCTATCCCGCGCGTTGGCGTGATGGACATGATGCGCTACCATCTCTTCACAATCGGCTGGAACTGGGCATCAGATTACGGCACGAGCGCCGACTCCAAGGAGATGGCCGACTATCTGCTCGCCTACTCCCCTATTCACAATATCAAGAACGACGGCACGCCTTACCCCGCGATACTCGTCACCACAGCCGATCATGACGACCGTGTTGTGCCCGCCCACTCCTTCAAGTATGCGGCCACGCTTCAGGCGGCCAATACGGGCGACGCCCCAAAGCTGATACGCATCGACAGCAAAGCGGGCCACGGCGGCGGCAAACCGATGACGAAAGTGATCGACGAATACACCGACCTCTACTCCTTCATCTTCGAAAACATCGGTATGAAGCCAGTGAAATAATCTGAGCTTCAAACAACGTAAAAACGGCCTGCGAACCACCTTCAAACGGCCTGCGAAAATTATTGTAGGGACGCGATTTTTCGCGTCCACCGCGGCTATGCAGCAAATTGTTTGCATACCCCATTTGCTCGGTGGACGCGAAAAATCGCGTCCCTACTGTGTCGATATTAACGTTAAAAAATCTGTATCTTTACGCTGATTTGGCTATTTTTTCGTAAATTTGCAAACTTTTTCTACAGGACTATGAAGGTAATGAAATTTGGGGGCACATCCGTAGGATCTGCCCAGAGAATGAAAAATATGGTGAGCCTCGTGAAAGCCGAGGGGAAAGCCATAGTGGTGCTCAGCGCGATGTCGGGCACCACCAACGCCCTTATCTCCATTTCCCAGGCCATACGCGAGGGAGAGAATGCAAACGCTACCAAGCAGATAGACGATCTCGACAAGAAATATAAGTCTACAGCCTCCGAGCTTCTCTCCGACCCTTCGCTGCATATGCAGGCTGTGGCCTACATCAACGAGGTGCTCGCGCAACTGCGTTCGTATATCGGCAAACCCTTCTCAGAGAAAGAGGAGAAGGAGATTGTGGCGTTTGGCGAGAAGCTCTCCACCAATCTTGTGGCCCTTTATATGAAGCAGGAGGGGCTCAACTCCGTGCTCCTCGACGCTACGGAATTCATGCGTATCACGGCCGAGGGTGAGCCCGACCAGCAGTTTATCAAGGAGACCCTCAACGCTGTCATAGCCCGCAATCCTGATTACGACATCTACCTCACACAGGGTTTCATCTGCCGCAATCCGCGCGGCGAGATCGATAATCTGCAGCGCGGTGGCAGCGATTATACAGCCTCGCTCGTCGGAGCGGCCGCCGGAGCGGAGGAGATCCAGATCTGGACCGATATCGACGGTATGCACAACAACGACCCCCGTTTTGTGGAGGGCACGAGTCCCGTCGGCGAACTGAATTTCGACGAAGCCGCCGAGTTGGCTTATTTCGGAGCCAAGATTCTGCACCCCACATGTGTGCTCCCTGCGAAATATGCCAATATTCCCGTTCGTCTCCTCAATACCCTCCAACCTGAGGCCCCCGGCACGGTGATCTACAACTCCCGCCCCAACCAGACCATTAAAGCTGTTGCAGCCAAAGACAACATCACGGCCATAAAGATCAAGAGCAGCCATATGCTTTTGGCTTACGGCTTCTTGCGTAAAGTGTTCGAAATCTTTGAGAAGCACCACACTCCTATCGATATGATCACAACGTCTGAAGTGGGCGTCTCGGTCACTATCGACAATGAGCGTGCGCTCGACGAGATTGTAGCCGAGCTCACCGAACTGGGCGACGTCACCGTCGACCGTGACATGGTGATTGTCTGCGTCGTAGGCGATCTCGAATGGCAAAACCGAGGCTTCGAGGCTGAGGTGGTCGATGCTCTTCGCGAGATACCCGTGAGAATGATCTCCTATGGAGGCAGCAATTTCAATATTTCACTCCTTATCCGTAAAGAGGATAAAATTCGCGCGCTCCGCCTTCTGAGCGAGAGCCTTTTCTAAATTCATACGCTATGCAAACGACATTTCCCCTTGGCCGCTTCGCCGCAGTTGAGACACCTTTCTATTACTACGACCTCCGTCTGCTCGATGAGACACTTAAAGAGCTGAAAGCCTGCGCATCGCATCCAGGATTCTGTGTCCACTACGCAGTGAAGGCCAACTCCAATCCGGAGATCATGCGCCGCATCGCGTTGGCCGGATTGGGTGCCGACACCGTGAGCATCGGAGAGATCCAGGCAGCCGTGATAGCCGGTTTTCCGGCCCGCAAAATCGTATTCGCGGGTGTGGGCAAAACCGATCGAGAGATACGCACAGCCCTTGAGATCGGTATCGGGTGCTTCAACGTAGAGTCGGCCGAGGAGCTCGACGCCATCATACAGCTCGCCGCCGAGATGCGCATGAAAGCCCCTGTGGCGTTGCGTGTCAACCCCGAGATCGACGCTCACACGCATCATTATATCACGACCGGCCTCGCTGAAAACAAATTCGGCATAGCCATCGACAAGGCGCCTGCGCTCATCGAGAAATGCCGCGATTCGGAATGGCTCGAATTCAAAGGTCTGCACTTCCACATCGGTAGCCAGATCACCGACAATACACCCTATCGTATTCTTTGCGAACGCATCCGAGGTTTCATCGACAGCCTCGGCGACATCGAGATTGCCACAATCAACGTTGGCGGCGGACTCGGTATCGACTATGATGATCCCGATGCGCATCCTATACCCGACTTCAAAAGTTATTTCGACCTCTTCAAGGAGCATCTCCCTCTGCGACGCGGTCAGGAGTTGCATTTCGAACTCGGACGCGCTATCGTGGCCCAGTGTGGGTCGTTGATTTGTCGCACGGTGTTTGTAAAGGAGGGTGTCGAGAAGAAATTTGTAATCCTCGACGGTGGTATGGCCGCTCTCATCCGTCCTGCGCTCTATCAGGCACATCATAAGATCGAGAACATATCGTCGAAATCGGAGGAGAAGGAAGTGTATGATGTAGTAGGTCCGATCTGCGAGAGTGCCGACACGTTTGGCACCGACGAACTGCTCCCGCTCACACGTCGCGGCGACTTATTCGCCATCCGCTCGGCCGGAGCCTATGGCGAAGTCATGGCCTCGTGCTACAACTGCCGTCCTATTCCTCCAAGTGTCATCTCACGCTAAAACATTAGATATGGAAAGCCCTACTAACATGTTGGTAAAGAACGTAATGAGCTCTTCGGTTATGCCACCACCGGAGGGCTACTCTTCGCGTCTGGAATATTGGGAGAAGCAGACGGGGCTGAAAGCCGGTAAATGCGCGCATGAGATCTGCTCGCGGCCTGCCACCGAAGGCGCCATAGCCCGACGCGCTTTCTCCGCCGACGGCACTCTCTACGTCTACCCTGCGTGCGAAACTTGTGCGCGTCGCACCGAAATGCTCTACGTCTCCACTCCCCTCGCCACTCTCTAAAACGCTCGTCACATCCCCTCCAAAATCTGATCCACATATGAACAAAATATCTCTCTGTAAAGCCGATACAAACGATATTGAAGTAATTAGAGCGATCGCTCAGATCGCCTTTCCGGCCACCTACAGCAGTATCCTCACGCAAGATCAAATCGATTATATGATGGAGTGGATGTATTCTCCGGGCAGTATCCGTCAGCAAATGGCTGAGGGTCATATCTTTTACCTTGCCTTTTTCCAAGGCAAACCTGTCGGCTACGTATCAATCCAGAAAGAACCGGCCTCTGTTGACCCCGCCTCATCAAGTAATGTCAAAGCACCTGATGATAATAACCAGGTTGTTGTTTATCATCTTCACAAAATTTACGTTTTGCCTGATTACCAAGGTTATGGCATAGGAAAAACGCTCTTCAACAAAGCCATCGACCATGTTCGTGATTCCGAGAAGTCGCCAAGTCGAATAGAGTTAAACGTCAATCGTCACAATAAAGCCCTGCACTTCTACCTCCACCAAGGCATGACAATCACCCGCCAGGGAGACTTCGCCATCGGCAACGGCTATTACATGAACGACTACATCCTCACCCTCCCCATCA
>CAZGJH010000020.1:30022-31688 GCA_964525735.1 uncultured Sangeribacter sp. | reverse complement strand
ACCTTCAAGATCGACGGCGTGGTGATCGCTACCGTACCGTTCGACTTCGGCGCACTCGTGGTAGCACCCGAGGCACCCGCCAAGGAGGGTCACACCTTCGCCGGTTGGGCCGAGCTTCCCGAGACGATGCCCGCACAGGATATCGAGATCAACGGCACTTACACCGTGAATATGTATAAGGCTGCCTTCCTCATCGACGGTGAGGTGGTAGAGACTCTCGAAGTAGCATACAACCAGCCCGTCGTTGCTCCCGAGGCTCCGGCCAAAGAGGGCTACGTATTCACCGGCTGGCAGAATGTGCCCGAGACGATGCCTCCGTTTGATATCGAGATCGTAGGCGCATACGATGTTCAGGCATATATGGCTACCTTCAAGATCGACGGCGAGGTGATCGCAACCGTACCGTTCGACTTCGGCGCAGCTATCGTGGCACCTGAGGCACCCGCCAAGGAGGGTCACACCTTCGCAGGCTGGGCCGACATGCCCGCTACGATGCCCGCAGCCAACATCGAGATCAACGGCTCATACACCGTGAATACCTACAAGGCTACCTTCAGCATCGACGGCGAGGTAGTGGCTACTCTCGAAGTGCCCTACAACCAGGCTGTAGTTGCTCCCGAGGCCCCTGCCAAGGAGGGCCACGTATTCACTGGCTGGCAGAATGTGCCCGAGACGATGCCGGCATTCGACGTAGAGATCGTAGGCACATATGATGTGCAGGCTTACACCGCCACCTTCATGATCGACGACGAAGTTGTGGCTACACTCTCCGTAGACTACGGCACAGTGATCCCGACACCGGCCGCTCCTGCCAAGGAATACCATGTGTTCAATGGCTGGGAGAATGTACCCGCTACGATGCCCGCACAGGATATCGTGATCACCGGTTCTTATTCCGAGGATCCCAACAATCCTGTACCGGTGCCCACTTACACCGCAACCTTCATGATCGGTGAGGATGTAATCGCATCGTTCCCCGTAGAGGTAGGCGCAGCCGTAGTGGCACCTGAGGCTCCCGTCAAGGAGGGTCATACTTTCGCCGGCTGGCAGAATGTGCCCGAGGTGATGCCCGCAAACGACATCACAATCCACGGCGCTTACACCGTAAATATCTATAAGGCTACCTTCAAGGTAGACGATGTGGTTGTTGCTGAGGTAGAGGTTGCCTACAATGAGGCTGTGAATGCTCCCGCTGCTCCTGACAAGGAGGGTTACACCTTCAGCGGCTGGCAGAATGTGCCCGAGACGATGCCTCCGTTCGATATCGAGATTCTCGGTAGCTACGCTGTGAACACTTACACGGCTACCTTCAAGATCGACGATATCGTTGTGGCTACCGTACCGTTTGACTTCGGCGCAGCCGTTGTGGCTCCCGAGGCTCCTGTGAAGGAGGGTCACACCTTCGCTGGCTGGACTGGCGTACCCGAGACTATGCCCGCACAGGATATCGAGATCAACGGCAGTTACAACGTCAACAGCTACAAGGCTATCTTCAAGATCGACGATGAGATTGTAGCTGAGCAGACAATAGAGTATAACAAGCCTGTTGTGGCTCCTGCGGCTCCCGAGAAGGAAGGCTACCTCTTCACCGGCTGGCAGAACGTGCCTGAGACGATGCCTCCGTTCGATATCGAGATTCTCGGCACATACGATGTGCAGGCTTACA
>CAZGJH010000020.1:0-29922 GCA_964525735.1 uncultured Sangeribacter sp. | reverse complement strand
ACGATGCCTCCGTTCGATATCGAGATTCTCGGCACATACGATGTGCAGGCTTACAAGGCTACCTTCGTGATCGACGGTGAGGTGATCGCCATAGAGATGTTCGACTTCGGTGCGGCCGTTGTAGCTCCCGAGGCTCCCGTGAAGGAGGGTCACACCTTCGCCGGCTGGCAGAATGTGCCCGAGACGATGCCCGCAAAGGATGTAGAGATCACCGGTTCTTACACTGTGAATATCTACAAGGCTACCTTCACCATCGACGGTGTTGAGATCGCAAAGATTGACGTGCCCTACAACCAGCCTGTAGTAGCTCCCGAGGCTCCTGCCAAGGAGGGTTACGTATTCACCGGCTGGCAGAATGTGCCCGCTACGATGCCTCCGTTCGATATCGAGATTCTCGGCACATACGATGTGCAGGCTTACATGGCAACGTTCATGATCGGCGATGAGGTTGTGGCAACAATTCCGTTCGATTACGGCGCAGCCGTAGTGGCTCCCGAGGCTCCCGTGAAAGAGGGTCACACCTTCGCAGGCTGGCAGAATGTGCCCGAGACGATGCCCGCACAGAACATCACTGTAAACGGTTCTTACACCGTGAACAACTACAAGGCCATCTTCAAGATCGGCGATGAGGTTGTGGCTACGCTCGAAGTGCCCTACAACGAGGCAGTGGTTGCTCCCGAGGCTCCGGCCAAGGAGGGCTACGTATTCACAGGCTGGCAGAACGTTCCGGCTACGATGCCTCCGTTCGACATCGAGATTCTCGGTGCTTACGATGTGCAGGCTTACACCGTAACCTTCATGATCGGCGACGAAGTGATCGCGACGATTCCGTTCGATTACGGCACAGCCGTCGTGGCTCCCGAGGCTCCCGTGAAAGAGGGTCACACCTTCGCTGGCTGGGCTGACGTGCCCGCTACGATGCCTGCTGAGAATATCACAATCAAGGGCTCTTACACCGTGAATATCTACAAGGCTATCTTCAGCATCGACGGCGTTGTGATCGCAACACTCGAAGTGCCTTACAACGAGGTGGTCAACGCTCCCGAGGCACCTGCCAAGGAGGGTTACGTATTCACAGGCTGGCAGAATGTGCCCGCAACGATGCCTCCGTTTGATATCGTGATCGAGGGTGCATACGATGTACAGGCTTACACCGCTACCTTCACTCTCAATGGCGAATACTTCACAGCAGTTCCGTTCGACTTCGGCACAGCCGTAGTGGCACCCGAGGCACCCGTGCTTGAGGGTCACACCTTCAACGGCTGGGAGAATGTGCCCGAGACAATGCCCGCACAGGACATCACGATCAACGGCACATACAGCGTGAATATCTACAAGGCTATCTTCACCATCGACGGCCAGTTAGTGGCAACTATCGAAGTGCCCTACAACCAGCCCGTGGTAGCACCCGAGGCTCCGGCCAAGGAGGGTTATCTCTTCACCGGCTGGCAGAACGTGCCCGAGACGATGCCTCCGTTTGATATCGAGATCGTAGGCGCTTACGATGTTCAGGCTTACAATGCGACGTTCATGATCGACGGCGAGGTTGTAGCAACCATTCCGTTCGATTACGGCACAGCAGTCGTAGCTCCCGAGGCTCCCGTCAAGGAGGGTCACACCTTCGCAGGCTGGGCTGACGTGCCCGAGACGATGCCCGCACAGGACATCACGATCAACGGCTCATACACCGTGAACATCTACAAGGCAATCTTCAGCATCGACGGCGAGGTGATCGCAACTCTCGACGTGGCTTACAACGAGGCAATCAACGCTCCTGAGGCTCCCGCCAAGACAGGCCACACCTTCACCGGCTGGCAGAACCTGCCCGAGACGATGCCTCCGTTTGACGTAGAGATCGTGGGTACTTACGCTGTGAACACTTACACCGCTACCTTCATGGTAGAGGGTCAGGTGGTAGGCACGGTAGCCGTAGACTTCGGCGGCGTGATCGTAGCTCCTGACGCTCCTGCCAAGGAGGGTCACACCTTCGCCGGCTGGCAGAACATGCCCGAGACGATGCCTGCCGAGGATATCACGATCACAGGCGAATATGCCGTGAACAAGTATCTGCTCAGCATCTATCTGAACGGCGAGCTCTACAGCGAGGAGGAGATCGAGTTTGGCGCGACACTTGTAATTCCTGATCCTGAGGTTCCCGAGGGTATGGAATTCGAGGGCTGGCTCAACGAGATTCCGGCAACAATGCCTGCTCACAATGTAGAGATCTACGGTGTGATGTCGGACATCCAGGTGGCACTTCGCGACATCGTAGCCGATGGCGAGGATGTAACGATCAGCAACCTTAACGGTGTGGTGCTTTACAACAACGTGAAGGCCAACGAGATCAAGGATCGTCTTGAACCGGGTATCTACATTGTCAATGGCAAGAAGGTGCTCGTGAAATAAAAGTAGCAAGAAGATACTTGTGAACTGAGAATAAACGGGAAGCCGGCTCGGCCGGCAAAGCAGAGCCGGCTTCCTTTTCAAACAAATCTATAATAAACACATCATCGACAACACTTATGCTTAAATCGATTCAGCAGTCGCTGCTTCTTGCATTGTGTGTGGGCACACCATTGGCTTCGGCCGCTGCCACGCTAAATGAAGATGAGGCGAGAAACGTAGCCGCTGAATTCTTTCAGACTGGCGAAGTAGCACGTTTGGCCGACAAGGATGCGTTCAACCTTGTGCATGTTGCCACAGATGACTCACTCAATCCCGTATGCTACGTCTTCAATGCAAAGGACGGGCATGGTTTCGTGATTGTCTCTGCCGACTCGAACGCTCTCCCGGTGATCGGCTATTCGGACACCAACACATGGAGCATGAACGCCCTGCCAGAGGCTGCGGTGCCTGTGATCTCAACCCCGGTAGTGGGATTGTATGACATGGCGTCCGTGACAGGCCCGATGAAGGCAGCGTCGCAGCAGAAGGTGCTCCCCACTCCTGAATGGAGCCAGGAAGCCCCCTTCAACAACAATATTCCCAACCGCAGGCTTACGGGCTGTGTGGGCGTGGCTTTGGCCGAGATCATGAAGTATCATCAATTTCCGGCACAGCGTCCGGAATCGCTGATGAACGCCGGTGAGAACGCCTACTATGCCTGGAGCGACATGCGCAACGACAACTACCGCAGCGGCTACACAGCCGATCAGGCAGCCGCCGTGGCCGCACTCGTGGCCGACGCAGCTATCGGTATCGGCACCGACTTCGGCATGTCGAGCTCAAGCGCCTTCGAGGTGAGAGTGCCCTACGCACTCAACTCTCTCTTCGGCTATGACGCCGGCGTTTCTTACAAGAAATTCTCAGAGATGAACCGCGAGGCCTGGGATGCCCTTATCGTAAACGAGATCGACGAGGGACGCCCTGTGCTCTACAGCGGCCAGGACGTATCTGCGGGCCACGCATTCGTATGCGACGGCTACGAGATGCGCGGCGAGGTGCCCTTCCTGCACATCAACTGGGGCTGGGGCGGCTCAGCCAACGGCTACTACGCTTCGAATGCCCTCAACCCTGTTGTGAGCAAAGCGCACAGCTACAACAATCTTCAGACCATCATCTACAACATCAAGCCTGCCACTAACAATATGGCGTGGTCGCCCATTCACGTAACGAGCGACGAGCGTCAGGTGGGTCTTACGATGGATGTAACAGATGTAGTGGCCGGCAAGCCCTTCACAGTGCGTGCAGGCTCACTGAAGAACATCTCTACAGGCGATTTCTCAGGCAAGCTCGCTGTGGCTCTCTTCGATGCCAACGGCAACCGCAAGGCCCTTCTGAGCGATGCGAAGAACTTCAGCCTCATTTCGCTTCAGACCACCAAATATGTAGACTACAACTGTCAGCTTCCTGCCGGCGCTTCGGCCGCCCAGGGTGATGTAGTGCGTCTCGTGACACAGGCCAACGGTTCTGACGAATGGCTTCCCGTAGCGGGCGATCTTCTCGCTCCCGGTGAGGCTCAGGCCGTAGGCGGCGAGATTCCTTACTTCACAGTGAATGTGCCCGTAGGCACAGAGGGTGTGGAATTCCAGGATGCCGACAACAAGGTGATCAAGGGTCGCGACTATACATTCAAGGCTATCCCCGGCAGCGCCGACAAGGTGGTGACGATCAAGGCCAATGGATTTATCCTCACCCCCGACGCCAACAACGGCTACAAGATCACCAACGTGGTTGAGAATCAGAACATCACCGTAGTGGTTCAGAACGCTGCCGACGTGCTCTCGAAGAGTGTGCTCTGGCTTGAGGCCGGCAACCTGAAGAACCTGCTCGATGAGAACCAGACTTCGACCGTGGTAGACCTCACACTGTTTGGCACAATGAATGCTGAAGACTTCACATTCATCCGCGACAGAATGAAGATCAGCCGCCTCGACATCTCACAGGTGAACATCGTGGCCAGCGGCGCCAACCCGGCCAACTCAATTCCTAAGATGGCCCTCAACGGCATCCGCACGCTCAAGACCATCATCCTTCCCAACAGCCTGACCACTCTCAAGAATGGTTGCTTCAGCCAGACAGGCCTGACCTCGATCGAGATTCCGGCTTCTGTAGGCACTTGGGAATACAACATCTTCGTGGCTTGTAACCAGCTTCAGGAGGTGATCGTGCGCCGCAGTTCTCCGGCATGGATCAACTGGTGTGTATTCAACGGCACTCCCAAGAACAAGCTCGTTGTGCCTGTGGGCGCAGCCAATGCTTACAAGCAGAAAGAATACTGGCAAGACTTCAAGGAGATCGTAGAGGAGAACGCCGCTCCCGTAAACCAATATAAGGTGACTCTTCAGGAGAAGAGAGGCGTAAGATTCTATGACACTCCGGAAGGCACCGACTTCGCACCTGGCTCGACCTACACCTTCAAGGTAGAGGCTGAAGAGGGCAACGCCGACTATATGATGGAGGTTTACGCCAACGCAGAGCGTCTCACCGCAAACGCTTATGGCGAATACTCAGCCAAGATTAACCGCAACACTCTTATCCACGTTGAGTTCAAGGCTCCCGCGGCCACCAGCGTAGACAACACTTGGAAGATTTCAGGTGAGGATGGCGGTATCGGTCTGGTAACCGACGTTGTAAACGTTCCGCAGAATCAGGCATTCACAGTACGTGTCAACACGATCAAGGTGCCCGATGGCTATGCTTCGAAATTCTTCGCTATCGCACTTGTGAACAAGGAAGGCGCACTCAAGGAGATCATCTCTTCTGTGCTCAACAACTACTTCTCAGAAGATGGCAAGACCAACAACATCACTTACAACTTCAGCTGTAAGGTGAAAGAGGCAACTGTTCGCGAAGGCGACCAGCTTCGTCTCGTGACAGCCGTTTCTGCCAATACAAACCGCACTTGGTATCTCGTATCAGGTGACGGCGAGGGTGTAGTAGACCGTCTTGAGGCAGTGGGCAACCCCGTGCATTACCACACAGTGACTCTCCCGCAGGCTACCGAGAACTTCAAGGTAGACGGCCAGTCGGGTCAGGTGGTACGCGGCATGCCGTTCAGCTTCAAGATCACTCCCACCTGGGGCAACTATCGCGTGACAGTGAAGGTGAATGGTGTTGAGAAGGCTACCAAGGCAGCCGTGGCCAACATCACAATCCCCGCCGTTACGGAAGATGTAAACGTAGAGGTGACTTGTGAGGAGATAGAGGGCATCGGCGATGGCCAGGCCAACGATTATGTAGTAGTGAACGTACAGGCCGGACAGCTCGCATCGAAGATGAGCCAGGTAGGTTGGCCGGAGAAACTGAAGCTCGTGGGTGCTATCAACTCAGCCGACTTCACGACTCTCCAGCAGAACAACACCAAGCTCAAAGATCTCGACCTTGCAGATTGCAACGTGCCCAACAACACGCTTCCGAGCTACTCGTTCTATAACATCCAGAACCGCAACCGTCCGACACTGCGCTCGCTCATCCTGCCGAAGAACTGTACGACAGTAGAGATGAACGCATGTATCCAGTGTACATCGCTCAACGAGGTTACACTCTCGCCCGCACTCACGAAGGTAGGCGCTTATGCATTCTCTTCTTGCGTGGCTCTGAATGTAATCAAGATTGACCGCACGACACCTCCGAGCTGCGACTTCAACCCCTTCCCGAGCAGAGCAATCACTTGCTATGTGCCCGAAGGCGCGGAGACAGCTTATCGCAACGCAAGCTACTGGAGCAGCTTCACTATCAAACCTATCGAGACTCCCAAGCAGGGCTACTGGGTGAATGTAGACAATACCCGCATCGTTCAGTATGGTTCGGTAGATCTCGACAATGTTGCAGTAGGCAACCAGGAGGTAGTGGTATGGCTGTGTCTGCCCAACCTGCAGCGTCAGGATGTGCTCAACAAGTATTCAAGCCACGTGCGCTACGGCGTGCCCTTCAAGTTCTACGACAATGGCGTAGATATGTTTGCTACTTATCCCGACGAGGCATACGAGTGGGGCTGGAACAGCAGCAAGCAGGGTGGTATCTACAAGCTTTACTGGAACCCCAGTGCAACTGAGGGATTGAAGAAGCCCGACAACCACCAGATCGAACTCTTCTTCTACTATCCGATCAACTTCGAGGTAGACAAGCAGGTGAGAAGAGTTAAGCCTGAAATCGTCAACCTCCAGGAGAACGACGAATGGAAGAATATCGAGCTCTGGAGATTCGGCGGCGAGAATACAAGCGCTACAATGTATAAGGAGGGCCGCGATATCCAGTTTGCCCTCACACTGCCCGAGAGCATCAAGCTCGAAGATCTGATCGTAATGGCCGAGAGCAAGGTTATGACCAAGTCAGGCCTCACTCCCGAATATGAGTATCAGGCTCAGGAGCTCACTCCTGTAGACGGCATCTTCACTATCCCCGCTCTCAATGGCGAGACCACCATCAAGATCACTCCCGCTGTGATCGACGAAGGCGACGGCACAGTGACTTCAGAGGATCTTCTCGACGCTGCCGAGGATGGCGAGGCTGAAGAGGTGACTGAGATCGTAGTGACCGGCGAGCTCACCGACGAGGCTATCGACGCCTTGAAGGAGAACTTCACCAACCTCGAGACCATCGACCTCTCAGGCATCGAGAACACCTCACTGCCCGACGGCGCATTCGAGGGTATGGAGAACCTGCACAGCGTGACTGTGCCCCCGACAGTGACTGAGATCGGCGCTGACACCTTCAAGGATTGTACGGGTCTTGAGACCCTCACACTGCCCGGCGTAACAGCTATCGGCGAGGGTGCGTTCGAGGGTTGCGACAACCTGACCAGCCTGCTTCTGCCTTCGCTCGGCGGCAACACCGCAGCCGGCAAGCCCAGCCAGAATGGCCCGCGCCGCACAATCACCGAGGGGGTATCGGCAGAATCGTTCCGCGGTCTGAACCCCAACTGTCTTATCTATGTAGGCAATGTTGAGATTCCGAATGCAGAATCGCTCAACATGATTCTCAACGTAGGCCAGACCCGCATCGCGGCTTCTGACATCGTGCTCGATGGCAATCATCCTTTCAATGCTCCTGCAAGCTTCAACCTCGATGGCCACCGTATCTCGATGACTCTCGACATCGCAGGCAGCATCGGCAACGACGTAGATGGTGGCTGGACCACTATCATGCTCCCCTTCAAGGCCACCGGCATGGAGATGGGCGAGGAGTTCGCTCAGCGTGAGGGCAGCGGCATCCACCTCGTATCGTTTGACGGCGCGGATGCAGAGACTATGACCCGCCAGACAGTGGTAGAGCCCAACCGCCCGTATCTTGCAAACGTATGCGCGCCCTTCGAGAAAGTGGCTGTGACATTCTACGCTCAGGGTGCTGAGGAGGTAGAGGAGGGCACATTCGAAGTGCCTTACACTCCGGTGCCCGAGGAGACAGTAGCCGTAGGCAAGGAATTCTCGCTCTATGGTTCGTATGATGGCAAGACCCGTCCGGTGGTTTGCTACACTCTCAATGAGGAGGCAAGCAAGTTTATCCGTCCCGAGGGTGAGAGCGTAGAGAGCGTTAAGCCCTTCTCCGCATACCTCGTGGCCAACGAAGGTGTAGACAAGGCTGAGATGGCTATCGGCGAGCATCCTATCTGGGTATGCGATCCTATGTCGGCTACGGGCAGCCAGCTCTATCGCTCAGACAAGATCACTCTCGAATCGGCTACTCCGGGTGCCACTATCTATTACACACTCGACGGCAGCGATCCGACAGTAGAATCTGAGTCACGACTCGTTTACGAGGCTCCGTTCGCTCTTGAGGCAGCCGCTGCAAGCGTAAACGCTGTGGCCACTTACAAGGGTTACATCTCTGATACGGTGACACTCGACTTCTCGCTCCGTCAGGCAGTAGTAAGCTACGTTCTGCCGCTTAGCTGGAGCTGGGTATCTCACAACCTTGAGGAGGCTGTGCCTCTCAACAAGTTTGCTACAATGGAGATGACGCGCATCGTATCTCAGACTCAGGAGGCATACGACGACTTCAGCTATGGTCTCGTGGGCAACCTGAAGGAGATCAAACCTCTGGAGGCTTACAAGGTATTCGTAGATTACGAGACTACCTACAAGACTCTGAAGGGCGTGGCCTTCGACCCGAAGAAGACTGTAAGACTCGTGCGCGGCTGGAACTGGATCGGCACACCCGTTTCAGATGGCAGCCTGCTCATCAACGATCTCTTCGCTAACATCGAGCCCGAGGTAGGCGACGTGATCGTAGGTCAGGATGGCTTCGAGGAGGTTCGCACCGACGGCCTCTGGTATGGCACAATCGGTTCGATGAAGCCTGGTCGCGGCTATCTCTTCTACAGCACCACCGACCGCGAGTTTACTTACAACCTCGTAGCGGCTCACGGCGCCGAGAATTCTCCCTACAAGGCTCCGGCCAATGCACCATGGGATGTAGATATCCATCGTTATCCCAACGTGATGCCGGTAGTGGCAATGCTTGAGCTTGACGGCGGCCACGAGGCTGATATCGAGGATTACATCGTAGGTGCCTTCTGCGGCGACGAGTGCCGTGGTATCGGTGTCAATGTAGAGGGTGTGGTAATGATCAACGTACACGGTAACAACGGCGACGTGATCAACTTCCGCTTCATCAATCCTCAGGACAAGGAGATGGTATCGCCCACAGCGATCGCATTCTCTGAGACCGTTACCGGTTCGAGCGTAGAGCCGTTCCGTATCGCGCTTGGTGGCAGCACATCTGTTGAGGAGGTTCTCAATGGTGCCGGCTACAGCGTGGTTTATGAGAATGGTAAGGTTGTCGTTAAGGGAAATCTCTCTGGCGTAGACAAGGTAGAGGTTTATGATCTCTCCGGTATGAAGATTGCTGAGGGTGGTAAGGCTGATAATGGCGTTGTTGCTGTAAGCGATCTTGAGCCTGGGGTTCATATTGTAGTGATCCGCAAGGGTGGCAATAGCATCTATTCTAAGGTGCTTGTGAAATAAGAATTCTTAAATAGCTTCTGAGGCGAGCGGGGCTCGCCTCAGATAAGAGCCTAAAAAAAGAGGGCGCCGATTAGCTTCGGCGTCCTCTTTTTTTTGCTTGATTGGGCTTGATTGGGCTTGATTGAGCTGGATGGAGCTTGATTTAGCGGGATGGATTAGATTTCGGTGATGAGGCCTTCGGTGTTGAGGATTGTGGGGGGGAAGATCTCTTGGGCTTCTTTGAGGAAGAGGGTGTCGTCGGTGTAGCGGGAGGAGTAATGGCCGGTGAGGAGGCGGGCGGCTCCGGCATCGCGTGCTACGGTGGCGGCTTCTTTGGCTGTGGAGTGGCCTCGGGGAGCGGCCAAAGCTTTGTGCTCTTCGAGGTAGGTGGTCTCGTGGAAGAGGAGGTCGACGGGACCGATCTTTGCGGCGAGTTCGGGCATATACATTGTGTCGCTCATATGGGCGTAGGAGCGCGATGGGGTAGGGTCGGTTGTGAGCAGGGCGTTGGGTATTACCGTGCCGTCGGGCTTCACGAAGTCGGCGCCCTCCTTTATGGATTGCATCATGAAGTGGGGCACCTGATGATATTTCACCATCTCGCCGTTGATGTGGCGGAGCTTCGGTTTCTCTTCGAAGACGAACCCTACGGCATCGATGCGATGGCGCAAGGGGATTGTGCGCACGGTGAGGGCTTTCGTTTCGAGAATCACGGCCTCTTCGGGACGGATTACGTTGAATTTGATGGTGAAGGGGAGGTCGCGGTTGAAGTAGCGGAAAATCGACTCCAACTGCTGGCGTCCCTCCTCGAAGGTGTGAATGGTGAGGTGTCCGCCTGTGCCGTTGAGGGCCATTGTGCCCATCAGGCCCGGGAGACCGAAGACGTGGTCGCCGTGCAGGTGGGTGATGAAGATGTGGCGGAGCTTGCTGAAGGAGAGCCGCTGACGCATGAAGGCCAACTGGGCGCCTTCGCCACAGTCGACCATGAAGAGATTGCCGCGGTGATTGATCACCGTGGATGAGGGTTGGTGCTTCAGAGACGGCCTTGCCGACCCGCACCCTAATGCATGTATGCTGAAATCACTCACTATAAATTATGCTGAGAACACTCGTTATAATTATACCTTATTCATTCATGAACATCGAAATTCATTCATGAACATCGAAATCCTTCGCCAGACCTCCGGCTCCGGTTTCCTTATACAACGACGGAAGGTCGTGTCCGGTTTCCTTCATCACTTTTATTAACTTGTCGAAGCTGACGCGGTGGTGACCGTCGGAGAAGGTGGAGTAGATGTTTGCGTCGAGGGCGCGAGCGGCGGCGTAGGCATTGCGTTCGATGCAGGGAATCTGCACGAGGCCGCAGACGGGGTCGCAGGTCATGCCGAGGTGGTGCTCCAGGCCCATTTCGGCGGCGTATTCGATCTGGGCGGGTGTGCCTCCGAAGAGTTGGCAGGCGGCTCCGGCGGCCATAGCGCAAGCCACGCCAACCTCTCCCTGGCAACCTACGTCGGCACCCGAGATACTGGCGTTGTGTTTTACGACGTTGCCGATGAGGCCGGCTGTGGCCAAGGCGTGGGTCATCTCCAGGTCGGAGAAGTGGCGGGTTTTCCAGAGATGGTAGAGCACGGCGGGTAGCACGCCGCAGCTGCCGCATGTGGGGGCTGTGACGATCATACCGCCCGAGGCGTTCTCTTCGCTTACGGCAAGGGCGTAGGAGAAGACGAGGCCGCGCGAACGGAGATTGTCGCGGTAGCCTTCGGCGCGGAGATAGTAGGAGCGGGCTTTGCGGCGGAGGTTGAGTGGACCGGGGAGACGTCCGTCGGTGAGGAGACCGCGTTCTACGGCCGCCTTCATCACTTCCCACACTTCGAGGAGCCAGTCGTTGATCTCCTTTCCTTCGCATTGGTCGACGTATTCCCAGTAGCAACGTCCGCTGCGTTCGCAGTAAGACATGATCTCGGTCATGGTGGTCTTGTCGTAGACGCGGTCGCCCCCTTCGGCTTCGAGACCTTCGCCTTCGATTGCGCCACCGCCGACGCTGTAGACTGTCCATTCGTCGGTGACGTGGCCGTCGGCATCGAGCGAGCGGTAGGTCATGGCGTTGGGGTGGTAGGGGAGGAAGGTTTCCGGCTCCCAGATGAGTTTGACGGATTGGCCTGTTTTCTGGAGCTCGTCGAGGATTGCGACGTCGGTCATGTGCCCTTTGCCGGTGGCGGCGAGGGAGCCGAAGAGGGTTACTTCGAACGAAGCGGCTTCGGGATGGCGGGTGTGGAAGATTTCGGCGGCTTTGCGGGGGCCCATTGTGTGGCTGGAGGATGGGCCGGTGCCGATTCTATAGATTTCTTTGATAGATTTCATTTGGTAGTATTATGGGTTTTTGTTATTCGAGGTTTCCAGGTGCTCGGTGGACGCGAAGAATCGCGTCCCTACAGCCGCATTATCGCGTTCGTACAGGCGCATTATCGCGATCGTACAGGCGCATTATCGCGTTTGTACTATTGAGGTGCAAAATTAATAAAAAATCATAATAAATGGGGATTGTGGGAGTGAGAGATTGGCAGTAGTTTTGCAGCATGATTCGAAACTATCTATCGATTGGCTTCATTGCGGCTTCATTGCCACTTTACGCGTCTGCTTCGGATGGCGGAAGCGCGGCTCTCTCGCCGGGGGCTGGGGCTTCCGAATTGGCCGGGGCTTCGGAGTGGGCGGCCGATTCTGCGGCTGTGTCGCTGCAGGAGGTGAGCGTGACGGCTCTCAAGAATTACGCCCCTTTGCGCGAAGAGGCTGGTGCGGCCACGATCGTGACCGCTGAAGAGCTCGAACGGCTTGGAGCCGTCTCCATCAAGAGCATCTCAGACGTCGTGCCCAACTTCTTCATGCCCGATTATGGATCGCGTATCACGTCGAGTATCTACGTGCGCGGCATCGGAGCGCGAATGGATCAGCCCTCCGTGGGTCTGATCGTAGACAATGTGCCCTTCCTCAATAAGGATGCCTACGATTTCGATATTTCCGACATCACTTCGGTGGAGATGATGCGTGGTCCGCAGTCGACACTCTACGGACGCAACACGATGGCGGGTGTGATCAACGTATCGACGCTTTCCCCTTTCCGCTACCAGGGTTGGCGACTGATGGGTGAGCTCTCGACGCGTCTGCGAGGTAAGGTGTCGGCTGGATGGTATCACCTCTTTTCGCCGTCGTTTGGCACTTCGGCCACGCTCTCTTATTCGGGAGGGGATGGTGAGTTTCGCAACGAATACAATGGTAAGAAGCTCGACCGCGAGCATAACGTGGGGATTCGCACCAAGCAGCAATGGCGCATCAATGGTGATTGGAATATGGTGAATTCCCTCTCGGCCGGTTGGCTGCGTCAAGGGGGGTATCCTTACGAGAGCGTGGAGTCGGGTCGGATCTGTTACAACGACACCTGTTTCTATCGCCGCTTCACTCTCACCGACGGCCTTACGTTTCATCGCTCGGGGGAGAAGGTGAACATCACTTCGATTACCTCACTGCAGCATATTGACGACAACATGACCCTCGACCAGGATTTCTTGCCGCTCGACTATTTCACTCTCACTCAGAAGAAGAATGAATGGAGCGTGACGGAAGACTTCGTGGTGAAGAGCGCGCGCAACGATTCGCGCTACAGCTGGCTGGGGGGTCTGTTTGCATTCTACAAGCATCTGCACATGGATGCGCCCGTGACTTTCAAGGATGTAGGTATACGGGAGCTGATCGAAAACCATCGCAACGACAACAACCCGATGCGCCCCATAGAATGGGATACGCGCACATTTCCGCTCGAAAGCTATTTCACGATACCCACGTGGGGTGTGGCTCTCTATCATGAGTCGAATCTTCAGCTCGGGCGCTTCACTCTCACCGGGGCCCTGCGTCTCGATTATGAGAAGGCCGTGATGGATTATGAGAGCGTATGCAACACCGGCTACAATATCTATAAGTTGGACAACGGCGAAAAGGAGTTTCACCGCCATGTGGATATCGACATCGACGAGCGTGGGAAGCTCTCGCGCGACTTCCTCACGTTGTTGCCAAAGATCAGCGTGAGCTACGACTTGGGCACGACCGGCAACCTCTATGCGAGTGTGGCGAAGGGATATAAGGCGGGTGGATTCAACACGCAGATGTTCAGCGATGTGCTTCAGCAGCGATTGATGTCGGTGATGGGTATCGGCGCACAATATAAGGTGGAAGATATCGTTTCGTATAAGCCGGAACAGAGCTGGAACTACGAAGTCGGCGCGCATCTGAATCTCTTCGATTCGCGCATGACGCTTGATTTGGCAGCGTTTTATATCGACTGCCGCGACCAGCAGTTGACAATCTTCCCCGACGGCACCACCACGGGGCGCATGATGGCCAACGCGGGGCGCACCCACAGTTTCGGTGGCGAGGCTTCGATTTCGGTACGCGCTACCGAGCGGCTCACGATGGTGTGCAACTACGGCTATACCAACGCTCGATTCCGCAGCTTCTTCGATGGCATTAACGATTACAAGGGGAAGTATCTCCCTTACGCTCCGCAGCATACCCTCTTCTTGCAGGGTGTCTGGGAGCAGCCTCTGAGAGGGGGACGCGACGGCAGCCTTGCGTTTGATGTGAATATGCGCGGCACGGGCAAAATCTATTGGAACGAGGCCAACACGCTGCATCAGCCATTTTATGCGCTGCTCGGTGCGGGGGTGACTTACTCCAAATCAGACCTGTCGGTGCAGCTCTGGGGTAGGAACCTGACATCGACCGATTATCGCACATTCTATTTCATGTCGATCGGCAATGAGTTTTTGCAACGCGGCAAAGGGATAGAAGCTGGGGTGACGGTGAGGTATAATTTTTGAATTCATAATGCATAATTAATTCATTTGAAATTAGTAATTTAATAATATACAGAGAAATGAAGAAAACTTTACTTGGAGCCTTGGCTCTCTCGGGGCTTCTCTTCTCGGGCACGGTGTTCACCGGATGTGACTCGACCCCGAAAGACTCTACCGCGACGGTGACTTATCTCACCTGCAATCTGATCACTCCCCTCGACGGCGGAGCAAGCTACGCAACAAAAGGTCTCTATTCCTTCAACTTCAACCTTTCGCAATGGAAAGTGGCGTTTACGACAGGCGATCTCCAGACCAACGACAAACGCTATTCTTTCGTGACTAATGAAACTGACTATTTGCAGTTTACCCCCTACAACGGAATGGTTTACTACATCAAAGGTTTCACCGGCAATGTAGATAACTCCGCGACACTCCCTCTGAAGGATTCATATATGTGGATCACCTCTAATTTCTACTACTATCCTTCAGCTATCATACCGACTTACACTCATCCCTCGCTCGTTTTCAATGGCGAATATATCCAGCCTGCCCTTATCGGCAGCTATCAGGTAGGGGAGGAGTTTAAGGTGAAGACCTTCATGCCCGATGCCTTCTATGCGGGCACTACTCACACCACTTTCCCCACGATGGGAGGAGCCGAGGGCACCTATGAGAACAAGGATATGTATTATCGAGTGCTCGTAGATGTAGTGAAGAACAAGGCCGACGTGATGATTTGCAACGCCCGTTTCTCAAACAGCGAGAAGGAGCCACTGAAAGCATTCGTCTACCTCAAAGATATGGATGTGACCTTCGGCAACGGCTACTACCGCATAACCGGAGCAGACATCACCCCGAAGCTCTACGAGGGTGGAAAGTTTGAAGATTACCCCTCATTCAACATCAAATCGTTTGACATGACGACCACCGGAGCTGACATGACCGGAGCGGTGATGGACTACATAGTGGAGCACACCCAGCAGATGGGAGAGATGACGATGACTGTGACGTATACGGGTCATTTTACGGGTTCTTACGCCACGTTGCCTGATCTTTCAGCCGTACCACAACAGTAAAAAATATCCGTTTTACGCGGGGGGCATACCGGAGGCGGTGTGGCCCCCGCGTGACTTTTGTCAAAAAAATTTATTGACAAAAGGCTTATTTAATGGTAAATTTATATTGGCTGATTAAGAATTTTTAAGTATCTTTGCACACAAATCGGGATGGTGCGCATATCATCCTTTGCGTTATTAGAGAATAATCAATTAATATACAGACGCTTATATGAATCTTTTGTTGGAGATAAGCAACAACGCCCTAGCCGTGACCGCCACCTTGACGGGCATCGGCCTCGTGTTTGCTGCTTTGTTGATAGCGAAGCTGATTTCTCCCAAGTCTTACTCGGTCAAGAAATCGGAACCTTACGAGTGCGGTATACCGACACGCGGCGAGTCGATGATACAGTTCCATGCAGGATACTATATCTTCGCCATCCTGTTCCTCATCTTTGATGTGGAGACCGTGTTTCTCTACCCCTGGTCGGTTGTGATGAAAGGCCTTGGTCCGAAGGGTCTGCTCTGCATCGGTATCTTCATGTTTATTCTCGTAATGGGCCTGGCATACGCTTGGCGGAAAGGAGTGCTGAAATGGAAGTGAAAATCAAAAGCATGAAGCATGAAGACTTCAAAGACAACGCTTACATCGATAAGCTTGTAGAGGAGTTGAACGCTACAGGTGCCAATGTGATGGTCGGGAAGCTCGACCAGCTGATAAACTGGGGTATCTCCAACTCGCTTTGGCCCCTTACATTTGGCACGAGCTGCTGCGCCATCGAGTTTATGAGCCTTGGAGCAGCGCGCTACGATATGGCACGCTTCGGTTTCGAGGTGGCACGTAACTCGCCGCGCCAGGCCGACTATATCATGGTGCAGGGCACGATCGTACACCGCATGGCCCCGGCTCTGATTCGTCTTTACGAGCAGCTTGCCGAGCCGAAATACGTGATCGCCTGCGGCGGCTGCGCCGTATCGGGCGGCCCGTTCAAGAAATCTTACTGCGTAGTAAATGGTGTAGACCAGATACTTCCGGTAGACGTCTACATCCCGGGCTGTCCTCCGCGTCCGGAGGCCTTCTTCTATGGCCTGATGCAGCTGCAGCGCAAGATCAAGGTGCAGAAATTCTTCGGCGGCGTTAATCGTCAGGAGAAGATCAAGGAGTTTTTCGAGAAACACCCCGAGGAGGAGGGCCGTATAGGCTAAGCTCCCTCGATACACGAACTTTATCAACATGAGCGATATAAAAGAAAGAATAAGTCAGATATGCCCCTCCGCTACCTTCTCCGATGAGGACAACACCCTCATGGTGAGCGTGCCGGAGAAAGACTGGCATCCTCTGGCCAAGGCTCTCAAAGAGACCAAAGGCCTCGAGTTCGATGTTCTTACGGCAGTGGTCGGTATGGACTGGAAGGACTCACTCGGCGTGATGTATTATCTCACTTCTACCTCCCGCAACTGGGAGGTGATCTCAGTGAAAGTGGCTGTGACCGACCTGAAGAACCCCATGATACACAGCGTATCCGACCTTTGGGGTGTGGCCAACTTCCAGGAGCGTGAGGTGTATGATTTCTACGGAATCAAATTTATCGGCCATCCCGATATGCGCCGTTTCTTCTTGCGCAACGATTGGAAGGGACATCCACTTCGCAAAGATTACAATGCCGACCCGAAGCTCAACCCGGTGCCCACCGAGGATGAGAAGAATGAAGACGTAACGGTTTCATATGTAGAGCAGCCCGACGGCAAGGTGAAGGCTGTGCCGGGACGCGTGTTCGGCGAGGATGAATATGTAGTGAACATCGGCCCGCAGCACCCGTCGACCCACGGCGTGATGCGTTTCCGCGTTTCTCTCGACGGCGAGACCATCAAGAAGCTCGACGTAGTGTCGGGATATATCCACCGAGGCATCGAGAAGCTCTCCGAGAGCCTCACTTACCCGCAGATTCTGCATTTCACCGACCGTATGGACTATATGTCGGCTCATCAGAACCGTCATTGCCTCTGTATGTGTATCGAGAAGGCGATGGGTCTTGAAGTGCCCCGCCGTGCAGAGGTGATCCGCGTGATGATGGATGAGCTGATGCGTATTTCGAGCCACCTGCTGGCATTCGGATGTACGGCTATGGACCTCGGCGCGACCACGGCATTCTTCTACGGCTTCCGCGAGCGCGAGATGATTCTCGATATCTTCGAGAAGACTTGCGGCGCACGTATGTCGATGAACTACAATGTGATCGGTGGCGTGATTGCGGATATACATCCCGACTTCGTGAAAGATGTGAAGCATCTCATCGAGATCATGCCCGAGCGTCTGAAGGAATATCACAAGGTGTTCTCCGGCAATATCATCGCCAAGAACCGTCTGAAGGGTGTAGGTATCCTTCCGAAAGAGGAGGCTATCAACTTCGCGGTGACAGGCCCCAGCGGACGCGGTTCGAACTGGAGCTGCGACTGCCGCAAGAAGCATCCATATTCGATCTATCCGGAGCTCGACTTCGAGGAGGTGCTCATGGATGGCTGCGACTCTTACGCCCGTTACATGGTGCGTATGAAGGAGATAGAGCAGAGCTGCCGCATTTTGGCACAGCTTGTCGACAAGATTCCCGAAGGGGACATCCGCGCACAGGTGCCTAAGGTGGTGAAGCTTCCCGTAGGCCACTGGTATCAGCAGGTAGAGGCATCGCGTGGCACGTTCGGCGTATACATCGAGAGCGATGGCACGAAGAATCCTTACCGCGTGCATTTCCAGAGCCCCTGCTTCAACTTGGTAGGCGTAATGCCATTGACAACGAAGGGACACATGGTAGCCGACGTGATAACGATCTGTGCCGCGCTCGACTTCGTAATCCCTGATATCGACCGCTGATTTCTATATCTAAAAAACACAACGATTTTCATCTACTAATTATGTATAACTTCGGAATATGGACCAGTGAGTTCAACAACTTCCTCCTGGGTTTCCTCCCCGGCTGGCTGACAGTGGTTGTGGAGTGCGTTATCATCGCGGTCCTGGTGTTGCTCACCTATACGGTGCTCGCACTTTTCTATATTCTCTACGAACGTAAGCTTTGCGCATGGTTTCAGTGTCGTCTGGGCCCTATGCGTGTAGGTAAGTGGGGATTGCTGCAGGTATTCGCCGATATGTTCAAGATCCTTATCAAGGAGCTTATCAGTCTGAAGGATACCGACCGCTTCCTCTTCAAGCTGGCCCCTTATATCATCATCACCTCATCGGTAGTGATGTTGGCTTGTCTGCCGTGGGGTAACGGCCTGCAGATCATCAACTACAACATCGGCATCTTCTTCGTGTTGGCGGTATCGTCGGTAGGTGTGTTGGGTATTTTGTTGGCCGGCTGGTCGTCAAACAACAAGTATACTCTTATCGGCGCGATGCGAAGCGGCGCGCAGATGATTTCTTACGAGATTTCATTGGGCCTGGCTATGATCACGATTATCGTGCTCGCCGGCACAATGAATATCAATGAGTTGGTATGGGAGCAGGACAGCGCGTGGTTTATCTTCAGAGGCCACATCCCGGCTATCATCGCCTTCCTGATCTACGTAGTGGCTGCTACGGCTGAGACCAACCGTGGCCCCTTCGACCTTCCTGAGGCTGAGCACGAGCTCGTGGCCGGCTACCACACGGAGTATTCCGGTATCCACTTCGGCTTCTTCTACCTTGCCGAGTATCTGAATCTCTTCATCGTGTCGGGTATCGCATCGCTGATGTTCTTGGGAGGCTGGATGCCGTTCCACATTCCCGGCTGGGAGGGCTTCAACCGTGTGATGGACTGGATTCCCTCGATCGTATGGTTCTTGGGCAAGAGCTTCTTCATCTCTTACATCATCATCTGGTTTAAGTGGACCTTCCCGCGTGTACGTATCGACCAGATGCTCGCGTTCGAGTGGAAATATCTGATGCCGCTTTCGCTTCTCAACCTCGTGTTGATGGCTGTGTGCGTAGCTCTCGGCTGGTACTTCTAAACTAAATTTAAAACTACAAAAACAGAATATACTTTTATGAGCGCTAATATCGGTTCTGTGACCCAGGTGATCGGCCCGGTCATCGACGTGACGTTCAAGGGTGGCAAGGAGAATATCCCACCCATCTATAACGCCCTGAAGGTGGTGCGCGACAACGGCGAGGAGCTGATTCTCGAAGTTGAGCAGCATATCGGCGAAGACACCGTCCGCTGTGTTGCAATGGAGAGCACCGACGGCCTTCGTCGCGGCGTAGAGGCAATCGACCTCGGCCGCCCCATCGCCGTGCCCACGGGCAACCAGGTAAAGGGTCGCCTTCTCAATGTGATCGGCGATGCCATCGACCATCTTCCGGCTCTCGACCGCGACAATCTGCGTCCGATTCATCAGCCCGCTCCGGCATTCGACGATCTGGCTATCTCTACCGAGATTCTTTATACCGGCATCAAGGTGATCGACCTTCTTGAGCCCTATTCGAAGGGTGGTAAGATCGGTCTGTTCGGCGGCGCCGGTGTAGGCAAGACGGTGCTTATCATGGAGCTCATCAACAATATCGCAAAAGGCCATAACGGTTTCTCAGTGTTCACCGGCGTAGGTGAGCGCACCCGTGAGGGCAACGACCTTCTGCGTGAGATGATCGAGAGCGGCGTTATCAAATACGGCGACAAGTTTAAGGAGGGTATGGAGAAAGATGAGTGGAACCTCTCTGATGTAGACATGAAAGAGGTGAACAACTCACAGGCCACCCTCGTGTTTGGCCAGATGAACGAGCCCCCGGGCGCACGTCTTCGTGTGGCACTGTCGGGTCTGACAGTGGCTGAGCAGTTCCGCGACAATGATGGCGGCGGCAAGGAGATTCTTCTCTTCATCGACAACATCTTCCGTTTCACTCAGGCTGGTTCGGAGGTTTCGGCACTTCTTGGCCGTATGCCTTCGGCCGTAGGTTATCAGCCTACGTTGGCTTCGGAGATGGGTGCGCTTCAGGAGCGAATCACCTCAACCAAGCAGGGCAGCATCACCTCGGTGCAGGCTATCTATGTGCCGGCCGACGACTTGACCGACCCCGCACCTGCGACCACCTTCAACTTCCTGGACGCCACGACGGTGCTTTCGCGTAAGATCGCCGAGCTCGGTATCTACCCTGCGGTAGACCCTCTGGACTCTACATCGCGAATCCTCGACCCGAACATCATCGGCGAGGAGCACTACAACACGGCTCAGGCTGTGAAGCAGCTTCTTCAGAAATACAACGAGCTTCAGGATATCATCGCCATTCTTGGTGTAGACGAGCTCTCAGACGAGGATAAGCTCGTAGTGGCCCGCGCACGTCGCGCCCAGCGTTTCCTCTCTCAGCCCTTCTTCGTGGCTGAGCAGTTTACGGGTCTTCCAGGTGTGATGGTGCCGTTGGCAGAGACAATCCGTGGTTTCAAGATGATTCTCTCAGGCGAGGTAGATGAATATCCCGAGCAGGCCTTCCTTAACGTAGGCACAATCGACGAGGCGATCGCCAAGGGTAAGAAGCTTCTTGCCGAGGTAAAATAAATAAACCGGAAAACAAATGACACTGAAAATCATATCTCCCAGCGAAATCCTTTTTGAGGGTGAGGCCGAAGCGGTTACGCTCCCCGGAAGCGAGGGGCAGTTTACTGTGCTACGCAATCACGCCTCGATCATATCAGTCTTGACCAAGGGTGGCATCCGCTATCGGAAGCCCGACGGCCATGAGGAGCTGCTTGAGATAAAAGGTGGACTCGTCGACGTAGATTCCAATGTCGTTTCGGTTTGTATTTATTAAAGTAGTGTCATCTCATCAAATCAAAGAATGATGAATAAAAAACGTAATATAATCGTGGCGGCCATCCTGGCCCTCGTGTTTATGCTTCCGGGCGTGGCAAAGGCATCGGAAGGGGGCGAGGGTGAGGGTATCAATGTCAAGGAGATACTCTTCCATCACCTTGGCGACGGCTATGGCTGGGAGGTACCCTTCAGCCATACGAAGCGGATACCCCTTCCGGTGATAGTGCGCTCACAAGACGGGAGCTGGCACTGCTTCTCATCGGGCCGACTGACGGAGCTCGTGGAGACCACCGACGCATCGACGGGCCATACGCACGAGGCGGCCGAGCCGCGCATCGTGGAGACCTCCGACGGCTCGCGCTTCCTTTTAGCTGAGGCCAGTCGCCACAAGGACAAGGTGGTGCAGATTCTGCCCACCACGCCCGAGGAGCAGGCCGAAGCCGAACGTGTGGCAGCCGAGACGAACGATGAGATCGTAGACGGCTACGTGAAGTTTGACGGCAAGTATTACAAGGAATATAAGCCGGTAGATCTTTCGGTGACGAAGAACGTGGCCGCTCTTTGCATCTCCTGCATCCTTGTGATCATCATGGTGATGTCGGTGGCCGGTTGGTATCGCCGCAAAGGTATGAAGGCACCCCGCAAGGGAATGGGCTTCTGGGAGATGTGCATAGAGTTTGTCTACGACGGTGTGATCAAATCTACACTGCACGACAAGGCAAAGAAATATGCCTCCTTCCTGCTCACTTGTTTCTTCTTCATCTTCACGATGAACCTCCTGGGCCTGATCGTGATCTTCCCCGGTGGCGCCAACCTTACAGGCAATATCGCGGTGACGCTCGTATTGGCAGTGATGGTGTTTGTGATAGTGAACGTAAGCGGCACGAAGCATTATTGGAAAGAGATTTTCTGGCCCGATGTGCCTCTGTTCTTGAAGTTCCCGATTCCTATCATGCAGTTTATCGAGATCTTCGGTATCTTCACGAAGCCGGCGGCATTGTGTGTGCGTCTCTTCGCCAACATGATGGGCGGCCATATGATCGTGATCACACTGACGCTTATCATCTTCATCTTCGCGGCTTTCGGCTATGCCATAGCAGGCGCGTCGGCCGTAGTGGCGGTGGTGTTCTCAATATTCATGCTCGCCATCGATGTTCTTGTGAGCTTCATCCAGGCTTATGTGTTTACGCTTCTCGCCACAATCTTCATCTCGATGAGTGTGGAAGACGGGCATAAGGACCTGCACGAAGAGGCCGAGAAGATCGACGACGTAAAGATTTTAGATTAAACAATAAAATAAACTAACAACAATAATTTTAAAAAATTTCAGAATTATGTTATCAATGATTTTGGCAGCAGTAGCTCCTCTCGCAGCAATTGGCGCGGCAATCGGCGCAGGTATCGCGGCAATCGGCGCAGGTATCGGCATCGGCAACATCGGTTCTTCAGCAATGGAGTCAATCGCACGTCAGCCGGAAGTGGCAGGCGACATCCGCTCCAACATGATCGTAATCGCGGCTCTTATCGAGGGTGTTGCCCTTTTCGCCGTGATCATCTGCGCACTCTGCCTGTTCCTCTAATTTTACGACACCCTAATAATTCATAAGTAATGGAATTATTCACGCCCGATTTCGGACTTGTCTTCTGGATGTTCGTCGCCTTCATCATCCTCTTCTTCATATTGGCGAAGTGGGGATGGCCGGTGATCATCAAGAATATCGATGAGCGAGCCGACACGATCGACAAGGGAGTTGAGTATGCCCGCGAGGCAAAGGCTCAGCTCGACTCAGCGCGTGCCGACGCTCAGAAATATATCGAGGAAGCCCAGAAACAGCAGGCCGAGATGTTGCGTGATGCTGCAAAGATGAAATCTCAAATCATCGAGGAGGCCAAGACAGAGGCTTCTCAGGAGGCGCAGAAAGTAATGGACGCAGCCAAAGTGTCGATAGAACAGTCACGCAAGGAAGCTGAACTACAGTTCAGAAACGAAGTGAGCAAATTCTCTCTTGAGATCGCCGAGAAGATGGTGCGCAACCAGCTTAAGGAGGATAAGGAGCAGAATGAGCTTGTAAATAAAATGTTGGACGAAATAGAGAAGAACTGATCTGATGGATAACGGTCTCATACCCCAGAGATATGCCAGGGCGCTTTACAAGTATGCCGAAGAGCATGGAGTGACGTCTCAAATGTACGACCTCTCGAAGCAGGTGTGTCGCTCATTTGAGGATAACCCCGCCTTGCAGAAGGCTATTTCCAATCCCAACATCACAGAGGGAGATAAGGAGAAGCTGCTCTTAGCGGCGGCCGGCAAGGAAGCCGGAGAAGCCTATGAGCGCTTTGTGAAGCTCGTGCTCGAACATGGCCGCGAGGAATTTTTCTGGCGCATGATGCTCGCCTACCGCGATATCTACCGCAAGGAGAATCATATCTCGCAAGCCACGATCACAACGGCCGTCAAGCTCGGCGCCGATGAGATGGAGAAGCTTCACAAGCTGGTGGAGGACGCTTTCAAAGGATCTACTCTCGAATTCACTGAATCGATCAACCCCGATATCATCGGCGGGTTTGTAATCGATGTCGATTCCGTAAGGATGGACGCCTCGGTGAGCAACGAACTCGAACAACTACGTCAAACCTTATTAAGAGGCAAGTAAAAGTATGCTTAACCCAAGCGAAATATCTGATATACTTAAACAGGAGCTCGATAACGTCAATCAGAAGATCAAGTTTGACGAGGTCGGTACAGTCCTGAACGTCGGCGACGGCGTGGCGCATGTATATGGCCTGGAAAATGTACGAAGCAATGAGCTCGTCGAGTTTGAGAACGGCGTGAAAGGCGTCGCGCTCAACCTTGAGGAGAGCAATGTGGGTGTCGTGCTCTTAAATAATGTCAATGAAGTAACTGAAAACATGTCGGTGCGTCGCACGGGTGAGATTGCCTCTATACCAGTAGGTGAGGGGTTGCTCGGCCGTGTCATCAATATCCTCGGCGAGCCGATCGACGGCAACGGGCCAATCGAAGGGAAGCTCATGCGTCTCCCTCTCGAGCGCAAGGCCCCGGGAGTAATCTTCCGTCAGCCGGTGACTCAGCCGCTGCAGACCGGTATCAAGGCCGTAGACGCCATGATTCCTATCGGCCGCGGCCAGCGTGAGCTCATCATCGGCGACCGCCAGATCGGCAAGACCGCTATCGCCATCGACACTATCATCAACCAGCGTCAGAACTACCTCGACGGCAAACCCGTGTATTGCATCTACGTGGCCATCGGACAGAAGGCCTCTTCTGTAGCTGCGATCGTGAACACGCTCAAGAAGTATGGCGCGATGGACTACACCGTAGTGGTAGCCGCAACGGCTTCCGACTCGGCCTCCATGCGTTATTACGCTCCTTTTGCGGGTGTAGCCATCGGAGAGTATTTCCGCGACACGGGTCGCGACGCTCTGATCGTATACGACGACCTTTCGAAGCAGGCCGTGGCTTATCGCGAGATCTCACTGATTCTGAAGCGTCCCTCAGGACGTGAGGCTTACCCCGGTGATATCTTCTATCTGCACTCCCGTCTGCTCGAACGTGCCGCAAAGATCATCGACAATCAGGAGGTGGCTTCTTCGATGAACGACCTTCCGGAGGTGCTCAAGCCCATCGTGAAGGGTGGCGGCTCACTGACGGCCCTCCCGATCATCGAGACACAGGCAGGCGACGTGTCGGCTTACATCCCGACCAACGTGATTTCGATCACCGACGGCCAGATCTTCTTGGAGACCTCCCTCTTCAACCAGGGTATCCGCCCCGCTATCAATGTGGGTATCTCTGTGTCGCGTGTGGGTGGTAACGCACAGATCAAGGCCATGAAGAAGGTGGCGGGCACGCTGAAGATCGCTCAGGCACAGTTCCGCGAGTTGGAGTCGTTTACGAAATTCGGCGGCGACATCGACCCTGTTACGGCACGCACCATCGACCGCGGCCGCAAGAACCAGCAGCTTCTCATCCAGCCGCAGTATCAGCCGTGGCCCGTGGAGAATGAGATCGCTGTGATCTATTGCGGCGTGAACGGATTGCTTGAGAATGTGCCTCTCGACAAGGTGCATGAATTCGAGGAGCTTTTCCTTCAGCTTTTGAAGGCCAAGTATCAGAAAGAGGTGCTCGACGTGCTTCGTGCGGGTGTGCTCTCAGATGATGTGCAGGCTAAGCTCAAGGAATGTGCTCTTGAAATTTCGGCAAGATACAAGACAAAAGAATAACAATATCTGCAGTGGCGGCACGCGCAAAGAGGCCGCCACTGCATTGAAACATTAAAAACAAACTAACAGAAAAAACAGATGGCTACTCTAAAAGCCCTAAAGACACGAATCGGCTCCGTGGCATCAAGCGAGAAGATCACCGGCGCCATGAAGATGATCTCCTCGGCCAAGGTACATAAATTTGAGTCGGAGCTTCGCAAGCTGCTGCCGTTCAAGAACCAGGTGAAGTCGATCATGGGCCACTTGTTGGATACAGACATGGATTTCAACTCCCCCCTTATCAATGAAAGGGAGGTGAAAAAAGTGGGAGTAGTGGTCTATGGCACCGACGACGGCCTATGCGGAGCCTACAACATGAACATCTTCAAGAAATTCCTTGAGGAGAAGGGGCGTCTGCGCGAGCAATATGGCAACGACGTGGAGATCACGGTGATGCCCGTCGGGAAGAAAGTGGCCAAGGCGTGTCTGCGCCTGAAGGAGCACAATCTGCGCTCTTTGGTGATACCCGGCATCGACTCGAAGATGGACGGGAAGGCCGTGAATGAATTCACCCACACGCTGAGACATGATTTCGAAAGCGGAATCTTCGATCTCGTAGAGGTGGTCTACATGCGTTTCGTATCGATGGGCCGCCAGGTCGCCACGATCGATCAGCTCTATCCCGTATCGCGCCAGGCGATAGAGGGAGAGGCTGCCGGGGGCGACGACAACAAAGTATATCTCTTCGAACCGGATGCCAACAGCATCTTCAACGAAGTGCTCCCCATGTTTGTGCTCTCCACCATGCAGGAGATCACGATAGAGAACAAAGCCTCCGAGCAGGCAGCGCGCGTGATGGCCATGCAGGCCGCCAACGACAATGCCAAGAAGCTTTTGGAGGGTTTGCAGCTCGAATACAACAAACTACGTCAGCAAGGCATCACGACCGAGCTTCTCGATATACTCGGCGGCCAGACCGGCAGGTAACCTCTTCGGAGCAAGGCACCCGACGAAGCAAGATAAGCTGACCATAACACTGACAACAACAATACACAACATCATAATGAGTAGTATCAAGGAATATTTTTCGGAAGTTGGTCAAGGCCTTAAGAGCCTTGTAACCGGCATGGCCGTGACCGGAAAGGAGTTTGTGACTCCGAAGGTCACAGAGCAATATCCGGAGAATCGCGCCACTCTGCAGATAGCCGACCGATTCAGGGCCGAGCTCACTCTGAAGTATGACGACCAAGGGCGAAACAAGTGTATAGCCTGCGGCATCTGCCAGATGAACTGCCCCAACGGCACTATCGAAATCACGACGAAGATGGTAGATCTCCCGGATGGCAAGAAGAAGCGTAAACTCGACAAGTACATGTACGACTTGGGCAGCTGCACATTCTGCATGCTTTGCGTCACAACTTGTCCGCAAGACGCTCTGGAGTTTTCGAACGATTTCGAGCAGGCCACGTTTACGCGCGACGCGCTGATCAAGCAGCTCAACTATCGTCCGGAACCGGCTGACGACGTAGCCGCTCCCGCTCCGAAGCCGGCCATGGATCCGGAGAAGCTTGCCAAGATAAAGGCTGAGGCCCTGGCTAAGGCAGCCAAGATCAAGGCTGAGAAAGAGGCCGCAGCAAAAGCCGCAGCCGAGGCAGCCAAGCCCGAGGCAGAAACTAAGCCCGAAGCTGAGGCTAAGCCCGAAGCACCTAAGGTAGAAACTAAAGAAAACAATCAATAACAATGGATTCTGTAGGAAATATTATCGTGTATTTCGTGGTGGCCATTGCGATCTTAGTCTTCTCGGTAAAGACAGTGACCACGCGCAAGATATTGCGCTCCGCGACCTACCTTCTTTTCGTACTCCTGAGCACGGCAGTGATCTATTTCCAGCTCGGCTATCAGTTTTTGGGAGCCGTACAGATCGCCGTCTACGCGGGAGGCATCATGGTGCTTTTCGTGTTTGCCATTCTTCTTACACACAAACCTAACGACACCACCGGAGTGATCGATTCGCATCGACGCAAGATCGGTGGTGGAGTGGCAGTGGCTGGCGCAGTGCTGCTTCTCCTGGCGATTTTCTTCATGCCCCTGATTCATGGCCAGTCGCTCACGGAATGTCTTGCAGCCGACACTCCCATCACGATGCGTGAGATCGGCGAGGCTTTCACGGGGAGCGACCGTTTCCAGTATCTGCTCCCCTTCGAGGCTATCAGTGTGTTACTTCTCGCATGTATAATCGGTGGCGTCACAATAGCCCGCAAAGAATAATACGCTATGGATCTGTCAATGTTATGGTACCTCGTCCCCAGTGTGATAATGTTCACCTGCGGCGTCTACGGCTTTATCACCCGTAAGAATCTTGTAGCCATCCTGATTTCGTTGGAGCTGATGCTCAATTCGGCCGACCTCAACTTCGTTGTGTTCAACCGATTCCTTTTCCCGGGATCAATGGACGGCATGGTGTTCACGCTCTTCGCCATCGCCATTGCGGCAGCGGAGACTGCGATTGCCATCGCGATCATCATCAACATCTATCGCTCGATCGGCAATACCGACATCACTGAAATCAATAAACTGAAACACTAATCCAAGATATGGACATTACACTTCCAATTTTAATTTTGGCGATACCCATCACAATGTTCCTCATCTTAGGAATCGGTGGTGTGAAGATGCCGCGCAAGCTCGCGGGTATCCTCGGTATACTGGGCCTCGGCACAACGGCCGTGTGCGCCTATATCGTCGCCTTTACTTATTATTTCAGTGGCGATCCACTGTTCATTCTCGACGGCGTGCGCCAGCAGTATCAGGTGTTTGATGTCACCTGGCTCGCATTCACGGAGAAACTCGTAGTAAATATCGGTTTCCTTCTCGACCCCATCTCGGCTCTTATGCTTATCGTGATCACCACGATCTCATTCATGGTGCATCTCTACAGCTGGGGCTATATGGAGCATGAGCCCGGATTCCAGCGTTACTACGCCTTCCTTTCGCTCTTCACCTTCTCGATGCTCGGCCTCGTTGTGGCCACCAACATTTTCCAGATGTATATCTTCTGGGAGCTCGTGGGCGTATCATCCTACCTGCTGATCGGCTTCTTCTATAAGCTTCCTTCGGCAGTGTCGGCTTCGAAGAAGGCGTTTATCGTGACCCGTTTCGCCGACCTCGGCTTCCTGATCGGTATCCTGATTCTCTCTTATTATACCGACACGTTCAACTTCATCACCATGACATCCAATCCGGGTGCAGTGCTTCAGGAGTTCGGTGGCGCCACCTTCATGGGTGCATCGCTTCTCACTTGGGCAATGGTGCTGATCTTCACGGGCGGTATGGGTAAATCGGCAATGCTTCCTCTTCACATCTGGCTTCCCGATGCAATGGAGGGCCCGACACCCGTATCGGCACTTATCCACGCCGCTACGATGGTCGTGGCCGGTGTTTATTTGGTAGCTCGTCTTTTCCCCGTATACTGTGTCGTAGATGCTTCGCTCACATTCGTTTGCGTAGTAGGTGCTATCACCGCGTTCTATGCAGCCGTTGTGGCTTGCGCCCAGATCGACATCAAGCGTGTGTTGGCGTTCTCAACGATTTCACAGATTGCCTTCATGATGGTGTCGCTCGGTTGTGCTTACGACCTTCCGGTAGAGGGTGTTCATTACTCAGGCCTCGGCTACATGGCCGGTATGTTCCACCTCTTCACACACGCGATGTTCAAGGCCCTCCTCTTCTTGGGAGCCGGCTGTCTTATCCACGCTGTTCACTCTAACGACTACACGGCGATGGGTGGCCTTCGCAAGTATATGCCTATCACTCACTGGACATTCCTCATCGGCTGTCTCGCCATCGCCGGTATCTGGCCCTTCTCGGGCTTCTTCTCGAAAGACGAGATGCTTGCCGCCATGTTCAGCCGCCACTTCTTCTGGGGCGCATGGATGACGATGGTAGCCGGCCTGACCGCCTTCTACATGTTCCGTCTCTACTATCTTATCTTCTGGTGGGAGGAGAATCCTCACTACAAGGAGCATAAGCCCCACGACGGCCCCTGGCAGATGTCGCTCCCGCTTATCATCCTGGCAGCAGTGTCTATTTGCGCAGGCTGGATCCCCTTCGGTGAGTTTGTGACTTGGAACGGTGTGCCTTACCACATCCACATCGAGCCCGGTGTGGCTGCCGTGAGCCTCTCAGTAGCGGTGATCGCTATCCTGATCGCCACCAAGATGTATATCAAGAAGAATCCTCTCCCCACGAAGATGAAGGATATGTGGCCGACACTCTGGGAGGCCGCTCACCGTCGCTTCTACTGGGATGAGATCTACATGTTTATCACTCACAAGATTATCTTCGGCATCATCTGCAAGAGCATCGCATGGTTTGACCGTCACGTGATCGACGCGACGATGGACGCCTTCGCTACAGTGACACAGAAAGCCTCTTACGCTATCCGTGGCATGCAGTCGGGTTCGATCCAGGCATATGTGCTCTGGTACTTCTTCGGCGCCATTATTCTGGCCGCTATCACTTGGATCTGTTTAATCTAACATTCATACTGACGCATAAAACGATTTAGATTATGTTTGGAAATATATTAATCTGGTTTGTAGTCATCCCCGTCATCATGATGGCAGGATTGGGTTT